>NZ_VOYR01000003.1:0-340025 GCF_013420185.1 Acinetobacter sp. YH01025
AGCATTACTCACCCGTCCGCCGCTAAGCTAAGGTGCAAGCACCCTCGCTCCGCTCGACTTGCATGTGTTAAGCCTGCCGCCAGCGTTCAATCTGAGCCATGATCAAACTCTTCAGTTAAAATCATTTCGAACTTTATAAGTAAAGTTCTTAAACTTGGCTCATCAATTTTCTGACTTAAATTCGCTCAAATAAACTTCGAGTAATTTAAACCAATCAATTAATGAAAATATATTCGATTAATCAACCAGTAAAAATCCACACAAGTTGTTCTTCATAATCTCTTAATGATCTTCTCGATGCTTCGTCAGCATCAAGCTAGGTCGGCTATACTACTCTCTATTTTTAGAAAGTCAACATGCAATGTTGATTTTATTTCTAAACTTACCACCTAAACCAGAACTCAACCATTTTAGCTAAATCCTTGTTTATCAACAAGTTTTTATCAACATCACCGCCGATGGATGTGCATTATAGAGCAAATAAAACCTGACGCAACCCCTATTTTTAATTATTTTGGGAAATATATCTTAACTGTATTTTTTATGATCAATTTCGGGTTTTTCAGTTTATTTTTTATCCTTTTCTTTCATTTTTATTTTAGTTAGACTGCGGCCATAATTTTATTTTTAACTTTTTATAAAAATGCCTTCTCTCCCCTTACACAAAACACTGTGTTTTTTGCTGTGTTTATGTTTGCACCCTGCCCATGCCAATAGCCCAACCGCTGGTACACCCCAAATGGTGTATGCCATTTTAAGTTATGCCAAATGGGAGCAAAATACGCCGAATATTTGTATTGTGAATAATCCGGCGCTAGCACAACAATTTAAAAGCCAGCGTAGCGCACAGCATGTTTATAAAATCAGCCCACTACAATTAGACGATTTAAAACAGACCAGTTGTCAGGCCATTGTCTTTTCTAACCTAAGCCCGCGTGAAGAGAAGAACAGAATATTCTGAACAATGCAGTGCGTTATCCCGCCTTAAGCATTAGCACTACCAATTCAGCCTGTGAACTGGGCAGTGTCTTTTGTCTTTACCAGAAGAAAAATCAGCAGTATTCATTTAGGGTGAATATGTAAAGTCTGACGCAGTCACAGGTACATATTGACCCCCGGGTATTATTACTGGGTAAAAACGGGGGCCTAAAGCATGAATAAGCCCAAAGCAGTATCGCTACGACGTATTTTCCGTTCGTACCAGCTGGTGATTTTTATTCTGACCTTTGGTTTATGACTAGGTATTTTTTGTGTGGTGTCTAATTACACCCTGGAAGTTATGCCAAACAGAGTTTGAGTATTTTATCCGGTTCTCTGGCAGAGCGGATTCAGCCCGCTGTGGTCTTTCATGACACCTATACAATTCAGAAGATTCTGGCTGAATATGCCGAGCAATATCCAATTCACTCAATTCAAGTCATCGCAACCAATGGTGAAGTCCTGTCGACCATTCATCATCATCAAAATGCGTTACCGTTTATTCAGTATTTACTGGACTGGCTGTATTTTCGTGAGCCGGTGACAGTTCAGATTCAGCATCAGCAGCAAAATTTTGGACAACTGGTGGTCTATGGCAATGCCTCTACCCATGTCAGTTTTTTCTATACCATTCTACTGGCGCTGACCATTAGCTTTATTTTGCTGCTAGCCTTACTGTTCTGGTCGGCAAATGCGGTTTACCGACATTTGATGAAAGCGGTCAATCCACTGGTACAGACCACACAGACCATCAGCACCAATAAAAATTATCAGCTACGCCTCCCCTCGTCTGAAATTTCCGAATTTCAGGAAATTAATCGCGTGGTAAATGAACTGCTGGACAAAATTGAAGCCTCAACCCGGGCGCTACAACATGAAAATCATCAATTGTCGCATCAGGCCCGTCATGATGGATTGACCCAACTCCCTAACCGTGAATATTTCCATCAAATGCTGGCACAGAGTTTTGCCCAAGGTACGCAGGACAGCATTGCCCTGCTGTTTATTGATAACGATAACTTTAAAGAAATTAATGATCGCCACGGCCATGCCGCCGGTGATGCCGTGCTGCTGGAAATGGCCAAACGCTTGCGCCAAGCGTTAAACCAGCATGATTTTGTGTCCCGCCTCGGTGGTGATGAGTTCGCAATTATTGTAAAAAATATTGAAGATCATCATGATTTAATTAGAATAAGTGAAAATTTACTCCACTGCTGTCGCCAGCCTTTAATTTTTAATCATCATCCTATTTATTTCAGTTTTAGTATTGGCATCGCACTCGCGCAGTCAGCATCATCTCCTGAAATGCTGATCAATAATGCAGATATGGCCATGTATAAGGCCAAGCAGCTCGCACAACACTGGTACATTTTTGCAGAGCACGGGCGCATGGCCAAAGGTTAGTTTATTCATGTTAAAACATATTTTTAAAACTGCTTGTCTGCTGCTTGCACTGACTACCCTCAGTGCCTGCATGAGTCTGGGGCAGCTCAATTACAAACAGGCCCGCATGCTCAAGCAGGAAGGTTTTAGCCTGACCAGCGAGGGCTGGAGCTTAAGCCTACCAGAAAAACTGCTGTTCGGTTTTGATCAGGCCGAGATCCAGGCACACAACCAGCAAGCTTTACAGCAACTCTCAAGCAAGTTGCTGAAATATAAACTGGATAAAGTCAAAATTATTGGACATAGCGACAATGTCGGTGACCTGGCCTATAACCTGAAGCTGTCCGGAGAACGTGCCGAAAATGTCGCACAAATTTTTATGCAACAAGGTTTTCGACCAGTGAATTTACAGGTAATTCCTCGCGGTGCAGAACAGCCGCTGGTACCAAACACCTCTCCTGAAAACCGGGCGATGAACCAGCGTGTAAATGTGGTGATTGTGCCTTAAGTATTTTGCCACTTTGTAGAATCAGCCTCTTGCAGAGGCTTTTTTTATGGGGAGATTTTATCAGCAGACTTAAATTTCAGGCATAAAAAAACCGCTTAACGCGGTATCTTTTATCTTTCAACTTTAGGGAAATTGGTCGGAGCAGTAGGATTCGAACCTACGACCCCCTGGTCCCAAACCAGGTGCACTACCAGGCTGTGCTATGCTCCGATGTTCAACTTTAAAAGTTGGGGTGAATGACGGGATTCGAACCCGCGACAACTGGAATCACAATCCAGGGCTCTACCAACTGAGCTACATCCACCATCAATTAGTTCTACAATACCAAGCCACCAAAATGGCGCGCCTGACAGGATTCGAACCTGTGACCATCCGCTTAGAAGGCGGATGCTCTATCCAACTGAGCTACAAGCGCTTAACCGATGATACAAAAAACACATCGTTGCCTTGAGAAATTGGTCGGAGCAGTAGGATTCGAACCTACGACCCCCTGGTCCCAAACCAGGTGCACTACCAGGCTGTGCTATGCTCCGTTTCATCTCAGCTTTTCGTGTATCGCACATCGTGCGGTACGGTGTGCATTCTAGGCGCGACGCCCGTGGACGTCAACACCTATCTTTAAAAAAATATGAAAAATCTCTTCAACCGCTTATTTATCAAGCATTTTAGACATTTTTCAATCAATTTTTAGCGTTTTAGCTGCGCACTGAAGTTTAACATGCGATCGAGCGGTAATTTGGCGCGTTCTGCCAGCGTAGGATCAACAAAAATTTCCTGATCCCCCTGCTGTAAAACCTGCAAAATCCCATCTAGTTCGTTCATAGCCATCCACGGGCAATGCGCGCATGAGCGACAGGTCGCGCCTTCACCAGCGGTCGGCGCTTCTACCAGAATCTTGTTCGGTACCGCCTGCTGCATTTTGTAGAAAATCCCGCGGTCGGTCGCCACAATTAAACGCTCATGTGGCAAAGTCTGGGCAGCCTTGATCAATTGCGAGGTACTGCCGACTGCATCAGCAATATCCACCACCGATTCTGGTGATTCTGGATGCACCAGCACCGCTGCATCCGGATAAAGCGCTTTCATTTGTGCAATCCCGCGGGCACGGAATTCTTCATGCACGATACAGGCACCATCCCAGAGTAGCATGTCTGCGCCCGTTTTTTTCTGGATATAACGACCCAAATGCTGATCCGGTGCCCAGATAATTTTTTCACCCAGGCTATCGAGATGCTCGACAATTTCAACCGCACAGCTTGAGGTTACCACCCAGTCGGCACGGGCTTTCACAGCAGCCGAGGTGTTGGCATACACCACTACGGTATGATCAGGATGGGCATCGCAGAATTGGGTAAATTCATCTACCGGGCAGCCCAGGTCGAGTGAACAGGTGGCTTCCAGCGTCGGCATCAGCACTGTTTTCTCAGGTGACAGGATTTTGGCGGTTTCGCCCATAAATTTCACCCCGGCCACCACCAGGGTTGACGCTGCATGATCACGACCAAAACGTGCCATTTCCAGTGAATCCGATACACAACCACCCGTCAGCTCTGCCAGCTCTTGCACTTCAGGATCGCAATAATAGTGTGCCACCAGTACTGCATCACGTTTTTTAAGTTCGGCCTGAATTAAGGCAAATTTGGCCTGCTTGGCTTCTTCAGTTAAATGATTTTCTTTCGGTTCACCCAAACGGTCTAAATGCGCCTGCACAATCGACTTTGCTTCATTGGCAATTAAAATGGTCGCATCATTCATAACAGCGTCTTCTCTATCGAAATGCTTGTTTGCACAAGCAGTTACATCAGCAATTGGTCAGTGTCAGCGCTTGACCAATCATTAAAAATACAGCGTTGTAAAAAAGCCTCACAACGGAGGCTTTTTCAGAAATACATCAGGGACTTAAGAACGGTAGTCTGCATTAATCTTGACATAATCATAAGATAAATCGCAGGTATAGACGGTATCTTGAGCCTGGCCACGACCTAAATCTACACGAATGGTCATTTCCTGCTGCGCCATGACACGTGCGCCGGCTTCTTCGGTATAGTCCGCTGCGGCGCCGCCATCTTTACAGATTTGTACATCATCTAACCAAACCTGAATTTTTTCAACGTCTAAATTTGGCACGCCCGCATAACCAATGGCCGCCAGAATACGGCCCCAGTTTGGATCTGAGGCAAAAATAGCGGTTTTTACTAGCGGTGAATGAGCAATACTGTAAGCAATATCGCAACATTCCTGGGTATTTTGTCCACCTTCGACTGCAACGGTAATAAATTTGGTCGCGCCTTCACCATCACGCACAATCAGCTGCGCCAGACGTGTCATCACCCGGGTTAAAACCTCTAATACTACGGCATAACGCGGATCTTCGGTCGAGCTGATTTCTGTACCACCGGCTTGGCCAGTTGCAATGAAGATACAGGAGTCATTGGTTGAGGTATCGCCATCGACAGTGATGCGGTTAAACGAGACATTAACCGTACTACTCAACAGTTGCTGTACCAGTTCACGGCTGATTGGAGCATCAGTGGCCACATAACCAAGCATGGTCGCCATATTCGGGCGAATCATGCCGGCACCTTTAGAAATACCGGTCATGGTATAAGTGATGCCATCCAGTTCAAACTGCTCAGATGCACCTTTCGGTGTGGTATCTGTGGTCATAATACCGCGGGCAGCGTCGTCCCAGGCATCGGCACGCAAGCTGTCTAAGGCCGGTTGTAAACCCGCAGTTAAACGCTCAATTGGTAACTGCTCGCCAATCACACCAGTAGAAAACGGCAATACTTCGGCGGTCTGTACACCCGCCAGTTCAGCCAGCTTGGCACAGGTTGCTGCTGCATTTTGCATACCGGTTTTACCGGTTCCGGCATTAGCATTGCCGGTGTTAATCACTAAATAGCGTGGATTACCCGCCTGCAGATGTGCTTTACAGATATGCACAGGTGCTGCACAAAAGGCGTTTTGGGTAAACACACCGGCGACATTGGCGCCTTCGGCCAGTTCAAAAATAACAAGGTCACGTCGGTTCTTATAACGAACATAGGCTTCTGCTGTCCCAATTCTCACCCCTTTGACCACATGCATCTGTGGCATAGAAACGTCACCTACTGCCATTTTTAAAACGTCCAACCAGTTAATAATTCAGTGTGCACAGCTTAGAACAAAATCAGGAAAAAATCGAGCAGAACCCGTCATCCACAAAATTGTGACCGGACTCAACTGCCGTACAATAAAAAACCAGCCCGCAGGCTGGTTAGTGTTGTGTGCTTGACCCTTAGTTTTTGGCCAGTTGCACAGCTTCGTTTAATAAAGCCTGTTTGGCTTTTTGCTGGCTTTCTGCAGACAGGGCCGGGTTAGAAGCAACAATGCGGTCGGCATTGGCAGCATTGGCCGGAGCAATGGCTGCAGTCTGGAGCACAATCGGACGTTTATTCGGGTTGGCAAAGGTATAACGGATACCGGTACGTGGGCTTGCAACCGTCACCTGGTCATTATTGACCACTGCTTGGGTAGTGCTTACACCGACTGCGGCCTGAACTTTTTCCGGCGTGGTGGTTTGGGTATTGGCAAAAGCCAAAGCAGGCGTTGCTAAAGCAACAATCAGTAAAGGTTGTAATACTTTTTTCATTGTGTTTTCCACTTTTCGGTGTGCAATGTGCAACTAAATACCATTTAATTTCCTGCACTGCAATCTGTATTCACATCTTGCAAAACTATTCAAACACTTAGCGGAATAAAAAAAAGCAGAATCGAAATTCTGCTTTTTGCGAGATGTTTTGAATGGCTTAGATTTTGCCGTGGCACTGTTTGTATTTCAGACCTGAACCACATGGACATGGTGAATTACGGCTTGCCGGTGGCGTAAACACCGTTTCGGTTGGGGTTGTCTGCTGCGCATCGGCTTCGAAAGTTTCACCGGTCAGACTGTCCACATCGGCATGAGACAGATTCAGCTGCATCGCCTCGGCTTGTGCCTGTTTCTGTGCTTCAAGTTCAGCCAGTTCTTCAGCTGTTGGTACGTGTACGCGAGACAAGTCAGTCACGACATCAGACTTGATCACAGCGAGCATATTTACAAACAGGTTAAAGGCTTCTTTCTTGTATTCCTGCTCCGGATTCTTTTGCGCATAACCACGTAAATGAATGCCTTGACGCAAGTAATCCATTGCTGCCAGATGATCTTTCCAGTGACGATCCAGCGAGTTGAGCATAAAATGACGCTCCAGCATGGCTGCAGATTCATCACCCATTTGCTGACGGCGGCTGTTATAACGAGCCACCAGCTCATCAGAAATACGCTCCACCAGACCTTCTTCATCCAGACGGCGATCTTCTTCTAACCATTGGTTAATTGGCAGATCTAAAGCCAGATCTTCACGTAACGCCTGCTCCAGACCGTCAATATCCCACTGGTCATGAATCGACTCTGGTGGCACATAGTTGGCAATCACGCCCTGAATCACTTCACGGTGCATTTCTTCGATGTAATCTTGCAATGAGTTTGCGGCAAGAATTTCATCACGCTGTGAGTAAATAATCTTACGCTGTTCATTGTTGACGTCATCGTATTTCAACAGGTTCTTACGGATATCGAAGTTACGTGCTTCAACTTTGCGCTGGGCATTTTCAATCGAACGTGACACCATTTTGTGTTCAATGGCTTCATCTTCTTTCAGGCCCATGGCACGCATCATGGCCACCACACGATCACCAGCGAAAATACGCATCAGGTCATCTTCAAGTGACAGATAGAAACGCGACACACCCGGGTCACCCTGACGACCCGCACGACCACGCAGCTGGTTATCAATACGGCGTGATTCATGACGTTCAGAACCAATAATATGCAAACCGCCTGAGGCCAGTACTGCTTCGTGGTTCTGGTCCCATTCTTCTTTCAGACGTTGCTCATCTTCAGGCGTCGGGTTTTCAATTTTGGCCAGCAGAGCTTTCCAGTTACCACCGAGCAGAATATCGGTACCACGACCCGCCATGTTGGTGGCAATAGTCACCGCACGTGGTGCACCGGCTTGGGCAATAATATCGGCTTCACGTTCGTGCTGTTTGGCGTTCAGAACTTCGTGATGAATACCGGCCTCTTTCAGTTTGTCCGAGAGGATTTCTGAGGCTTCAATGGTGGCGGTACCAATCAGGATCGGCGCGACACCGGACTCCTGCACGCGCAGGATTTCCTGAATAATCGCGTTGTATTTGCCTTCACGATTTAAATAGATTAAATCGTTATGGTCCTGACGGATCATTGGACGGTGGGTTGGAATAATCACCACATCCAGACCATAAATTTCTTTCATTTCTGCCGCTTCAGTATCGGCAGTACCGGTCATCCCGGACAGTTTTTTGTACAGACGGAAGTAGTTCTGGAAGGTGGTGGTGGCCAGAGTCTGGTTTTCCGGCTGGATTTCCAGACCTTCTTTGGCTTCAACCGCCTGATGCAGACCTTCAGACCAGCGACGACCCGGCATGGTACGACCGGTGTTTTCATCGACAATAATCACTTCACCATCATGAATGATGTAGTGCACATTGCGCTGATACAGGAAATGGGCACGAATGGCCGCAGACACGTGATGTACCAGATTCAGGTTGGAAGCAGAATACAGGCTTTCCCCTTCTGCCAGCAGCCCCATCTGAATCAGCTCATTTTCTACGGTTTCATAACCGACTTCGGTCATTTCAACCGAACGCTGTTTTTCATCAATCCAGAAGTGACCGCCATCTGGCACTTTCTCTTCTTTTTGCGGATGCAGTTTAGGCGGAATGGTATTAATCGCCGCATACAGCTGTGATGAGTCTTCGCTCTGACCCGAGATAATCAGCGGGGTACGTGCTTCATCAATCAGGATCGAGTCGACTTCATCGATAATGGCATAGGTCAGGCCACGCTGCTTTTTCTCTGCCAGCGAGAACACCATGTTGTCACGCAAATAGTCGAAACCAAATTCGTTGTTGGTCCCGTAAGTAATATCGGCACGATAGGCTTGCGCTTTTTCGGTCGGGTCCTGCATCGAATAAATAATGCCGATGCTTAAACCCAGAAATTCAAAGAGTGGACGGTTGAGTTCGGCATCACGCTGCGCCAGGTAGTCGTTCACGGTAATCACGTGTACGCTTTCACCACTTAAGGCATTCAGGTAACAGGCCAAAGTCCCCATTAAGGTTTTACCTTCACCGGTACGCATTTCTGCAATTTTACCTTCGTGCAGGGTAATACCACCAATCAGCTGTACATCATAATGGCGCATGCCCATGACCCGTTTCCCGGCTTCACGGCAGACTGCAAACGCTTCTGGCAATAACTTATCTAGACTTTCGCCCTTGTTATATCGTTGTTTGAATTCTTCGGTTTTTGCAGATAAGTCTGCATCGCTTAAGGCTGATATCGTCGGCTCGAGCGCATTAATCTTGTCTACGATTTTACGCATGCGTTTGAGTTCGCGCTCATTTTTGGTACCGAAGATTCCTCCGATCAGACTTGCCAACATGAATAGACTCTCTAAATCTTGCTTGTCAAAAGAATAATTTGTTCTCAGTCGTTATTATGCTGCTAGAAATTTGAAGTACAAGGGTTTTGCACACAACCCATCAAAAAATTCTGATGATTTCTATCCGTACAGCGAAGCTAAGGCAAAATAATGTAGCAAATTTTAATCGGATGATATAGTCAAAGCATGACAATATGACTGCATGTTTTTTCAGCATTTCATTCAATCACTTATTCAATATATTCATAAAGAATTACAAAAAAAGTATTTTCAATGCTAAAAGAATTGCGCCATAGTCAATTCCATCCCCCAATACAACAACGATATGAGGCAGTTAAAATGAGTTTACGATTAGGCGATACCGCACCCGACTTTACTCAGGAATCAAGCGAAGGCACCCTGAACTTTTATGAATTTCTGGGCGACAGCTGGGGCATCCTGTTTTCACATCCTGCCGACTACACCCCGGTCTGCACCACCGAACTGGGCTATACCGCAAAACTCAAACAGGAATTTGAAAAACGTGGCGTCAAGGCCATTGCCCTGTCGGTCGATGATGTCGAGTCACACAAAGGCTGGATTAATGACATTAACGAAACCCAGAACACCAGCGTGAATTTTCCGATTATTGCCGATCAGGACCGTAAAGTATCGACGCTATATGATTTTATCCATCCCAATGCCAGCGAAACCCTGACGGTACGCTCCCTGGTGATTATCGACCCGAATAAAAAAGTGCGTCTGATTATTACCTATCCGGCCTCTACCGGACGTAATTTCCATGAAATTTTACGCGTGGTCGATTCCCTGCAACTGACCGACAACTATAAAGTGGCCACCCCGGCCAACTGGCAAGAGGGTGAAGATGTGGTGATTGTGCCTTCACTGCAAGATGAAGCCGAATTAAAACAGCGCTTCCCGAAAGGCTATACCGCAGTAAAACCATACCTGCGTTTAACCCCGCAGCCGAATCGTGACTAAATAATCAATATCCGTTCATCTTCCTGTATGCCTGTCTTCGGACGGGCATTTTTTCATGGTACAAGGTCAGCACCTCAGCCGTGCTACACTGGGATGGTCCAGCACAACCAATTTCAGCACAACCAATTAGAACACTATGCTCAAAAATCTGCTTGCCCTGGTCCTGACCTGTATTTGTTGCACGGGCTGCATGACCACACCGGCCTTATCTGAACAGCAACGCCCGAGTACCTGGGCTCAACCGCTGGATGCGCAGCACAATTTTTATCAGGTCAGCCCGATGCTGTTTCGTAGCGAACAGCCCGATCAGCAGCTGGCAGCATTGTTACAACAGCATGATATTGATGTGGTCATCAACTTGCGTCCCAAAGCGGCAGAGGCGGAACCGTTGCAGCAGCATGGATTGCAATCGGTGCATCTACCGATTCATACCTGGGCCATTGATCGGGAAGATTTATTGCAGGTGATGCAGCAGATTCAAACCGCCCAAGCCCAACAGCAAAAAGTGCTGATTCATTGTTATCATGGTGCAGACCGGACCGGGGCCAGTGTGGCCATGTACCGGATTATGTTTGAACACTGGCCGGTGGAACAGGCGCTGGCAGAAATGAAATATGGTGGCTTTGGCTTTCATCCGATCTGGGTCAATATTGACGCCTTATTTCGTCCTGAAAATATAAAATGGATTCGACAGCAGCTGTCGAATCCATCGAATGAAAACTCACGGCAAGATACCGATAGACTGGACAACTAGTTCCGCTTGTCTAACGGCACCCAGTCAATCACCCAGGCCGATTTCATGTTCAGGCTGGCATCCGCCGCAATTTTCTTGCGCGCTGCATCGGCACTTTCACGGTCTTTGGATGGCCCCACCATAATCCGGATCCCTTTAGAGGTCGGACTCTTGGTGACTTTATAGCCTTTGGCTTTTAAGCGCGCGGCCAGTGCATCGGCATTGGCCTCATTGGCGGCCAGTGCCACCTGCACCATCCACTGTTTGCCATCATCTTCGCCTTCCAGCAGTTTACGTGCTTTCTCGGCTTCAGCTTTCTTTTTGGCTTCTTCTTCGGCTTTACGTTTGGCTTCTGCCTGACGTTTTTCTTCAGCTTTGCGCTTCTCTTCTGCAGCTTTCTGTTCAGCAGCCTTGCGCTCCTGTTCGGCCTTGCGTTTGGCTTCTGCCTGACGCTTCTCTTCGGCTAAACGTTTTTCTTCCGCAGCTTTTTGTTCTGCTGCTTTTTTCTCGGCAGCAGTACGTTCCTGGGCCGCTTTCTGCTCGGCAGCTTTTTTGGCTTCAGCTGTTTTTTGCTGTTCCAGCTTTTTCTGGGCAGCCAGTTTTTCTTCAGCCAGACGTTTTTGTTTGGCCTGCTCATCTTCAACCAGCTCTGGCGGAATATTGTCGGAACTTTGCTGCTGGCCATTACGTAGTGCATTTAAGGCCGCATATTCTTCTGCAGCCTTACGGGCGGCTTCAGCTTCTGCCTGCTGCTGCATGGCCAGGAATTCAGCTGCACGCGCTTCCTGTTCAGCCACGGCTTTTTCACGGGCACGGCGCTGCTCTTCCAGCAGACGTTTTTCAGTTTCTACATCTACCGTTAAAGGTTGTAGCTGAATCATTTCGGCTTCAGGCACAGTATTTTGCTGTAACTGTTCGACCCGTTCTGGCGTTTTGACATTATTTTGATGTATTTCTTCTTGGCCTTTCAGGAGTAATGCTGCCAATAACACACCACCACCCAATAAAACAACGCCGCCCATCCAGCGCTGTTTGTTATTCATTGACATTCTTCCAAATACTCCCATACCGCTTCTAAGGTATGAAATGATCCACATACCAAAATCAGCTGATTATTGTTCGTTTCATCCAGCGCTGATTTAAAAGCTAATTGAACACTATCAAAGTGCTGTACTGTTTCGCCCTCGAGAGCCGCATCCAGTTGTGTGATGTCTGCCGCACGAGGAACATTTAATTGTGCAATTTTCCACATTAAAACATGTTCTTTCAATAAGGCAACGACAGAATTCACATCTTTATCGGCCAGCATGGAAAACACACTGATCACTTCGGTGTACTGTTTATTGTAATTTAAATAATTTCGCAATTGCTTTAACAAAAACTCTACACCGTGCGGATTGTGCCCGGCGTCAAAGATTACGGTCTTGCCGGCAATCTGGCGAATTTCAAAACGGCCCGGGAGCTGGGCCTGTTGGATGCCTTCGGCAATCGCCTGCTGCTGGATGTTCAGACCGCTAAGTAACACGGCGGCAACTGCGGTCGATATATTTTCCAGCGCCAGCGTGCCAAGCGGTAATTTCAAGGTGCTGCCACTGCTGGCAAATAACCAGGACTGGCCATCTGCAGCGGTGCGATAAAAATAATCACGATTGGCGACATACAGCGGGGCCTGACACTGTGCTGCCTTGTCCTGAATGGCTTGCGGTAATTCCTGCACGCCGCCAAAGATCACCGGAATATTCGGGCGGATGATGCCGGCTTTTTCAAAGGCAATTTTTTCAATGGTATCGCCCAGCCAGTCGGTATGATCCAGCCCGATATTGGTAATCACGGCCACACCGGGATGTACCACATTGACCACATCCAGACGGCCGCCCAAGCCAACTTCCAGCACCCAGACATCACAAGCCTGCTGTTTAAAAATGACAAAAGCCGCCAGCGTGGTGGCTTCAAAAAACGATAAACTTAAATTACAGTCACGACGCGCCTGATCAACCTGTACAAAGGCCTCAATCAGTTGCTGGTCATCGACCTCGACGCCGCCCAGTTTGACCCGTTCATTAAAACGGTAAATATGCGGCGACTGATACAGCCCCACCTGATAACCCTGAGCATTTAAAATCGCGGCCAAGGTGGTGGTGGTGGAACCTTTGCCATTGGTGCCCGCGACGGTAAACACTTTTGCGTCCGGGTGAGTGACGCCCAGCTTTTCAGCCACAGGAATCACCCGTTCCAGACCTAAATCAATCCCTGTAACGTGAACATGGCTCCAATAATTGAGCCATGTTTCTAAAGAGTCGGTTGCAAGTGGTGCTGTATTCAAGACAAATTCATCAGTTTCGTGACAATGCGATATACAGTATCACGTAATGCATGACGATGAACAATCTGATCGACCACACCATGATCAAGCAGGTATTCCGCGCGCTGGAACGGTTCATCCAGTTTTTCACGTACGGTTTGCTCAATTACACGCTTACCGGCAAAGCCAATCATGGCTTTTGGTTCTGCCAGATGAACATCACCCAACATCGCCAACGATGCCGTTACGCCACCATATACCGGATGGGTTAAGACCACGATATACGGCAAGCCCGCTTCTTTTAAACGCTGGATGGCTGCTGAAGTACGCGCCATCTGCATTAAAGACAGCATGCCTTCCTGCATACGCGCACCGCCCGATGCTGCAAAGCAGATTAACGGCTGACGTTGCTGAATGGCACGTTCCGCTGCCAGCACAAAACGGTCACCGACCACCGTGCCCATAGAACCGCCCATAAAGTCAAATTCAAAGGCACAGGTGGTTACCGGCACGCCTTTTAATAAACCTTGCATGACCAGTAAAGCTTCAGTTTCACCGGTTTTCTTTTGCGCTTCGGCCATACGGTCCGGATACGGCTTGCTGTCCACAAATTTCAGTGGATCTTTGGCAGAAAATTCCTGACCCAGTTCGGCATCGACCTGATCGAGGAACCAGGTTAAACGGTCACGCGCTTTCATGCGTAAATGCTCGTCACATTGCGGGCAGACATAGGCATTGAAAGACATGGCTGTACGAGTCACCAGTGCATGACATTCCGGACATTCGATGGTTGGTTCGGTGAATGTCGCCTTTAAGGCTTGCTGCTCATCCGGTACATGAATTCCCGGTACGCCGCGTTCTGTCCACGGCGTAGTTGGGCTTAAGATTTTCCCTGGCTTGACTTCTTGACTCATACTAACTCATCGAGCGCGGCTCGAAGCTCCTTGACTTTATTAACCGTTTCAACCACGGCTTGTTCTGGTTCGAGGTTGGCAAACTGTTTTACGAAAGCACTGCCGACGATGACTGCATCTGCCACGGCACCCATGACTTTGGCAGACGCCGCATCACTGATACCGAAACCGACACCAACCGGTACATCGGTGACTGCCTTGATTTTCTCAATCCGCTGCGCCGCTTCAGAGACATCTAAAGTGGCTGCACCGGTCACGCCTTTGAGCGACACGTAGTAAATAAAGCCGCTGGCCTGTTTCACTACATGCTGGATACGCTCATCGGTAGAGGTCGGTGCCAGCAGAAAAATCTGGTCCATATCGTACTGCTGTAAGATCTGGTCTAAATCGGCAGCTTCTTCTGGCGGCAGATCCACCAGCAAGACACCATCTACCCCACATTCATGCGCATAGGCGACAAACTTCTGGTAGCCAATGACCTCAACCGGGTTTAAATAGCCCATGAGCACCACTGGTGTTTCCGTGTCTTTTTGGCGGAATTCCTTGACCATATTCAGTGCATCGAGGGTATTGGTTCCCCCTGCCAATGCACGTTCTGCAGCCAAGGCAATGACTGGACCATCGGCCATCGGGTCAGAGAATGGCAGTCCAAGCTCAATCACATCTACACCCGCCTCAACCATTTGATGTAACAGCGGTACCGTTACCTGTGGCTGTGGGTCACCTGCCATGACATAAGATACGAGGGCCTTACGTTGTTGAGATTTCAACTGTGCAAATCGGGTGGCTAAACGTGACATAGGGCTGTGCTTTCCTTGAATAATTCAAAACTGATAAGTTGCTATTGTCGAAATACAGGACATCGCATTGTAACGCTATTTTTTGCTCATTGAACAGAGCACAGCTGGTCGATGCCCGATTTCATCAGCAAAGCGCGAATTCCAGAACAACCCGAAAGCTACATTTACCGATATTTCGGTTTTTTTCTCAATGATCAAAGATGCCTAATTTCGCTATTCCCAGCAATCTCAAGCAGTTAGAAAAACCCAATGACTGAGCAAAAAAGATGATAAAAATAGGACAGTTAGCATTTACATTTAAAGTTTTCAGAAATAGCAAAAGCTGCTTTATACTAGCGCCGTTTTCAGACTTTTTCTTATTTCTATGATTTCCGACTCCCAGGCAAAAGTGCACGCTCGCGGGCTTGCGCTGTTGCCACTTATTGTATTTTTAGCCATTTTTTTAGGCAGTGGCATTTACCATTCCCTGATTGGGACCGAGTTTGCCTTCTATCAGGTCAAGGCGCCGGTGGCAGCCATTCCAGCCATTATCCTGGCATTATTGCTCTATCGTGGTCAGCTGAACCGGGCCATTGAAGAATTTTTGCAGGGCGCCAGCCATCCCAACCTGATCCTGATGTTTATGGTGTTTATGCTGGCCGGTGCCTTTGCCAGCACCAGTGGCGCCATTGGCAGTGTCAATGCCACGGTACAGCTGGGCCTGTCGATTATTCCGCCTGAATTTGTACTGCCGATGCTGTTTCTGATTTCAGCCTTTGTTGCCACCGCCATGGGCACCTCAATGGGCACCATTGCAGCCTGTGCACCCATTGCCTTTGGTTTTTCCGAAGCCACGCAAATTGCCACGGTGTATACCATTGGTGCGGTGGTTGGCGGTGCCATGTTTGGCGATAACCTGTCGATGATTTCTGACACCACCATTGCCGCCACCAGCAGCCAGAAAGTACAGCTGCGTGACAAGTTCAAGGTCAATGTCTGGATTGCCGTACCGGCCGCACTGATCACTGTGCTGATTTATATGCTGATTAACCAGAATACCCAGGCCATTGCCTATCAGGAGTATAACGCCTGGCTCATCTTGCCTTATGTGGCGGTGTTTGTGCTGGCCTTTTCCCGCCTGCATGTACTGGCAGTGTTAACCATCGGGATTTTACTCTCGGCACTGATGGGACTGTTGATGCTGCCTGAGTTTGATCTGCTCAAGCTAAATGGTGCTATTTATGACGGTTTTGTCGGCATGTTTGAAGTGGCGTTGCTGTCGATGTTCCTGGGTGGCTTATCGGCCATTATGCAAAAAGAAGGTGGCCTGGAATGGCTGATTCAACGCATCTACAAGCTGACTCGCCTGTTTAAGGTTGGCGCGCAACGTGCTGGTGAGTTGGGGATTAGCTTTCTGGTGGTGTTTTCCAACCTGTTTGTGGCCAACAATACCGTGGCGATTATCCTGTCTGGAGATATGGCGCGGGAAGTGGCGCAGGAATATGGCGTCGATCCGAAACGCGCTGCCGCCCTGCTGGATATTTTCTCCTGCGTGGTACAGGGCCTGATTCCTTATGGCGCCCAGTTATTGCTGGCCTGCTCGATTGCCAAAATGTCACCGGTAGAGCTGATTGGCAGTGTCTATTATTGCTGGGTGCTGGCGATTTTTGCGATTGCCGCTATTGCCTTGCGTTTCCCTAAACTGCGCACGGCTTAAGACTGTACTTTTTAATTTTCCAAGCGGCTATTCAGCCGCTTTTTATTGGTGGTCTGTTGCTGACGCAGTACCCGCCGCCGCTCGGTTAAGGTCTGGCCGCAATGCGCTTTATAGGCACGCGCCAAAGCCGACTGATCGGAATAACCGAGCTGGCTGGCAATCTCGGTCAGACTCAGCTTTTGCGGTAACAGTAATTCACAACGTTTGATCCGTTCCATGTCCAGCAGCTGTTTAAATGAGGTCCCCAGTTCACTCAGTTGACGCTGCAAAGTGCGACTGGACATACACAGCTCGACAGCCAGCTCATCCAGCTTCGGTGCCTGTTGCTGCAGCCTTAAATAATCGGCAATCAGATGGCGCAGCTTCTGGTCCAGCCCTTCCAGCAAGGGTTTGGCCGCCATCGCTTCTTCAGCCTGCTTTTTTAAAATCCCGATTAAAGTTGGATCAGGCTGCTGTGGTTGCAGCTGCAGGCTGTCGATACTCAGCACCAGCTGATAATCTGGCTGATCAAACAGCACTTCGCAGCCATAAAACTTTTGATATTGATACAGCGCCGTTTGCGGAGCATGGGCAAAATGAACCCGGCGCAAGGGAAAGTGCTCGGCCGCAAACATCTGCCGGGCCAGTTGCAGCATACAGGCAAAGGTGATTTCGTGAATCAGCGTGCTCTGATCCTGCGGATTCGGCCAAGACACAATCAGCAAATCATCCTGCTGCTGGATCTGCATGGGGACCGCTTCGTTGGCATCAATCACCAGCCGGCTAAACTGGGCAATATACTGCAAGGCTTCGGCCACGCTATTACTGCGCGAGGCCATATAGCCGAGCACACCAAAATGCTCCGGACGGATAAAACGCGCCAGCTCAAACACCAGATAGGCTGTGTTCAGCTGCTGCCGGGTCTGTTCCAGTAACGCAATAAAAGCCTGACAGGAAGATTGGCCATCAATCGGCAAACTGAGCACATGCTGCACATATTGCTGCAAGCTGTCTGACAGCTCGAGCTGTTGCGGCTGCACACCTTGTGCCTGCAGGTAGGACTGCCACAAATGCACATAGCCGTTTGGAATCTGAATATCACTCGGGTAAGTTGTCATCCTGACATTTCTTATTTTCACTATGGCGTAAAATGTATAAAAACTGGCAAGACTTGTCAAAACAAAGCCGCTAAAGCCCGACATACTGCAGATATGAACGACTAGATGAAGTAAAACAAGATGAATGCCATAGTCCAATATCAGGCGCAACCAGTGGTGCGCAGCAATCTCGACTTTAAGCTGGAACAGATTCCACGCTTCTGGTTTGGTGGAGATCCTTTTCTGACCCGCATGTTTGATGCCTTAAGCCTGACCTTTCCCGATGGGGAACGCTATTTTATTCAGTCGGTACGCTTATACCGCGAGCAGATTCAGCAGCCAGAACTGCAGCAACGCGTGGCCGACTTTATCCGCCAGGAAGCCCAGCATGGCATCGCGCATGACAAAATGAACCAGCTAATGAAAAATCAGGGTATGCCGGTGGATCAGTTTATCCGCCAGCTCAACCGGATTTTTAAATTTGAACTGGAAAAACGCTCACCGGAATACAATATTGCCACCACGGCAGCAGCCGAGCACCTGACCGCCCTCATGGCCGAAACTTTTTATGCCCATCGCTCGACGTTAGCTGAAGCACATCCGTATGTACGCGCCTTGTTTGCCTGGCATGCGATTGAAGAAATGGAACATCGGGATGTGGCCTTTGATGTAATGCGTGATGTGGCCCAAGTTTCTGAAGCGATGCGGCATTTTGCCCTGGTCTGGACCACGTTCCTGATGTTTGGTTTTACCATTTATCGGGCCAATATCATGTTAAAACAGGATGGCTTTAGTCTGTGGCAGCGTCTGCAACTGAATGCCAAAGGTTTGCCGTGGTTCTTTGGCAAAAAAGGCACCTTGACCCGGATGGGCCGGCTATATAAGGACTGGTTTAAAAAAGATTTTCATCCCAGCCAGCATCCGATTATTGCCCAGTATGAAGTCTGGATTAACACCTTGGAACAGACCAATGATCCGATTCAGGCCGGTGAAGCCTTCTGGCAGGCGGCTAAAGATTAAAGAAAAGTTATGATGGATTAAAAAAGCTGAATGTCAGGTTCAGCTTTTTTATTGAGTGGATGAGTTGTAGCTTTTTGGTGAGAAGGAGCAGCGACGAAGATCTACCATTTGGCATAATGCTGTTCCAGCAAGGCATATTCATTCAGGAACACAATTTCCTGATCATCCTGCACAATGGTACCGCTGACTTTGGCCTGCCACTGGCTAAACTGGCTGCCCACCAGGCGCAGGTTCAGATTTTCATAACGGCGCCAGCCGGTGGTCACGGTTAAATTCAGGCTTTGGTCCAGCGAGACAATATTCCACTGGTTATCTGACTGCTGCTCAAATAACACATCTGCCAGCGGATACAGGCGGCCATTGACCCACAGACAGTTTTCATTGCCAAAGCTTTCATTGACACCAGAAGCCAGATTAATGCCAACCCGTTTGTTCTGGGCATCCCAGAAATTACAGGACAGCCAGAACCAGGCCGTTTCCGGGCGTAAAAAACCACAGGTATCATCCAGAGAAACAAAAGTTTTGTCATGAAACTGGATGGTTTGTCCCTGCTTGTTGATAAAAAAACCTTCACAGCCGAGCGTGGTCAGCTTTTGGGTATAGGTCCAGCCATTAATCCCATTCGGACTGCACATGCTTAATGGATCAGTGCCGGCACAGAAAATTCGCGCACTCAGACGCAGTTCGCCGTATTTAGTCACCCGGATATAACGCACTCCATTGGCATGCTGAATATCCAGCTGATAACCGGCTTTATGAAAATGACTATGGTTAAACAGCGGCTGCTCGTCCAGCACCGTATGCCGGGCCAGAAAACTGATCGCATCCCACTCCAGCACTTCACCGGTCAAATGATTGTAGATATAAACAAAACCATGTCCGGCCCAGGCAATATCAACAATAGCCAAGCCAATGGTGTAGTGCTCATGCTGAATACAACAAAATTTAAACTTTTTATATTTTAATCGTTTACGCCACCCAGACAGCACATCACCATAAGGGCTTTTATATTGATAATGATGGTATTGGATACTGGTCGGTAATTGCTTAAAACGTCCGTAACGTGGCTGTCCATTCTGTTGTATTAAATCCATGTACGACATTCCATGTGGTTTGAGACACTGTAGCTACCGCTTTATTATGCCTATAAAATCTGGCCAGAAAAATAAAAATAAGATTATTTTATCTAAACAATAACAAAAACATAGATTGCTTTCTTTCACAATATCCAAGCCAAACCACTTGCTTAAGTCTGCTACAGTCAGGACTCGGCAATAGGCAAATAGGTATTTTCCCAGCGGTTTCCGGCAAATTCCCCGGCCACCAGTTGCACATAACGGCCATGCACCTGATCAATGGCGATGCAGTCATCGACATCCAGCACCCGGTCGGTATGCTGCTTTTGCCAGTGTGCAGCAAAATATGCCTTGCCACGCTGTTTGGCCACCATGGCATTTTGTGCAACCACCAGAACATAGCGATGCAATTCGCCAAATTCACGCGCATCGTAGCCGCCCAAATTAATCAGCCAGAGTCTTTCATGCGCCTGATTCGGGGCCGCATTACTAAATTGCAGCTGATATTGTTTACCTTCAAATTCCACCCCATTGATTTGCGCCCAGGCATCAATATGTAAGCCGGATTGATCACCAAACCAGGCCTGTCTTAGCTGAGGGAAAGTCTCTTCCAGCGTGTTACCCACGGCAAGCACCACATCGTGCACTTCGGTATTGGCGCGGGCATGACGACCGCCCAACATGACAATAAACAGACTTGGCATGGAAGACTCCAGAAGAGGGTTTTAACCAGGTAGAAGATAAATCAGCAATATGATACCCGTTGGCGATCGGGATGTCGCCTGTTGAGCAGCATGACAGGGACGTCAGATCTGCTCAACAAAAGCCTTTGCTTACTTTGGGCTTTTCCAAACTAAGGGAAAGTCTAAATGAATTACGATTGTCTGAATTTGTGTCAAAAATAGGATCTGAATAATAATCCTCCCCTCGCCCCTCCTTTTAAAAAGTGGGGAACTTTCATTACAACAATAAAAAAAATCGCACCCAATTGCTTGAATGCGATTTAAATCCTCCCAACCCTCCTTTTACTAAGGAGGGCTATTCCCTTTTTTCTTTAAGAGGGTTAGGGAGATTTTTTACATATCCACCATTTCCACGCCATCAATACGCGCTACCGTCATCAAGTCTTTATCACCACGGCCTGAAACCGTTGCAATAATAATTTGATCTTTCGACATGGTCGGCGCCAGCTTGGTCACGTACGCCATCGCATGTGAACTTTCTAATGCCGGAATGATCCCTTCAATCTTGGTCAGGTCACGGAAACCTTGCAAAGCTTCCTGGTCATTAATTGGCACATAATCCACACGATGCATATCTTTCAGGAAGCTGTGCTCAGGACCCACACCCGGATAATCCAGACCAGCAGAAATCGAATGGGTTTCAATAATCTGGCCTTGTTCATCTGACATCAGGTAAGTACGGTTGCCGTGAAGGACACCGACATGACCGGCATTCAATGGCGCAGAGTGTTTACCCGTTTCAATGCCTAAGCCCGCCGCTTCAACCCCGTACATTTTCACCTCCTGATCATTCAGGAATGGATAGAACAGGCCCATAGCATTAGAACCACCTCCCACACAGGCCACAAGTGCATCCGGCAGACGGCCGGCTTGTTCCTGAATCTGACGGCGTGCTTCACGGCCAATAATGGACTGGAAATCACGCACCAGTTGCGGATAGGGATGTGGACCCGCCACAGTTCCGATCACATAATAGGTTGAATCGACATTGGTGACCCAGTCACGCATCGCTTCATTCATGGCATCTTTTAAAGTTTTAGAGCCACTTTCTACCGCGACGACTTTGGCACCCAGCAAACGCATACGATACACGTTCATGGCCTGGCGCTTCACATCTTCCGCACCCATGAACACTACACATTCAAGACCTAAACGCGCCGCGATGGTTGCTGTCGCCACACCATGCTGACCGGCACCAGTTTCGGCAATAATACGTTTTTTACCTGAAAGTTTGGCCAATAACGCCTGACCAATGGTGTTGTTCACTTTATGCGAGCCGGTATGGTTCAGGTCTTCGCGTTTTAAGTAAATCTGTGCACCACCCAACTCTTTCGACCATCGCTCAGCATAATACAGTGGACTTGGACGACCGACGTAATAAGCGAGATCACGGTCGAATTCTGCCAGAAACTGTTCATCATTCTTCATGCGGAAATAGAGCTTTTCCAAGTCTTCTAAAGCCGCCATCAGGGTTTCTGACACAAAACGTCCGCCATGGATACCGAAGTGCCCTTTTGCATCAGGGAACTGGGTATAGTCAATTGCCTGTTTTTCTGTATTAACAGTTTGCTGATCCACGATGGACTCCTTGCATAAAGCGTTCTATGAGTTGTTGGTCTTTAATACCTTTTGCGGATTCTACGCCTCCGCTCACATCTACAGCAAACGCGGCTGTGGTGTGAATGGCGTCTTCAATATTGTCAGGGTTTAATCCCCCGGCCAAAATCAGTGGAATATCCAGTTGGGGAAAGCTGCTCCAGTCAAAGCTGTGCCCGGTTCCGCCCTTTAATTCAGGATGCCAGGCATCTAAAAGTACGGCGCTAGCACCGGCCTGCTGATATTTTTGAATTTCAGCCACCACATCTAGCCCCGGTTTAACCTGAATCGCCTTGTACCAGCGACGTCCAACCTGCTGTGCAATTGACTGGCACTGTTCCGGGCTTTCATCACCATGAAATTGCAGGATGTCCAGCGCGACTGTATTGAGAATGGCCTGAATCTCACCGGCTGAGCTATTTACAAATAAACCCACCACCTGTACATAAGGCGCAATGGCCTGTAGCAGAACGCTGGCCTGTTCTGCGCTCACACTGCGCGGACTTGGAGGATAAAATACAAAACCAATTGCATCTGCACCACTGTTGACGACGGCATGTACATCTTCAACCCGGGTGATGCCGCAAATTTTGGCACGGGTTCGCATAACTTGTTTGGCTCTCGTAATGCCCGCTTTATAGCCTATCTATAAATATGGGGCCGGCTCATTGTAATGCAAATTTTTTCACTTGAGTAAAGTTCAGCCTGATAATTCTTGCACAAGTTGTTTAAAATGCATACGGCACTTATACTGCGCCCGTTTCACAGCAAGTTTAAGCCTTGGCTTTAGGGAAATTGGTGAAAATCCAACACTGCCCCCGCAACGGTAACAATGAAACATATATCAGTTTAAATCATGCGATTTACACCACTGTATTCAGATATGGGAAGGTGGATATATAGGTCCAGGTCATCATCAAGATGCTTGGCGCCACATTGAAGTCCGGATACCTGCTTGTTGTGCCCTTTAACTCAATCATTCACGTGGGGTGAATGTATGGAGCACATATCATGTCTATTCAATTTCAACCTACTGCCTTGGTAGGTGCAATCGCTCTTGCGATGGGGTTTTCAACTTCTGTCTTTGCTGCGGAGTCTCAAGAGCAACCTGCCGTCAATGCGGCCCTGGATACCTTGGTGGTTACAGCTACTCGTTCTGAAGAGAAGATTGGCAATGTGCCTGCGCGGATTTCAATTATTGAGCCTGATGTGATTGAACAATCTCCAATTGCACAGCTTTCAGATTTATTACGCTCAGAGGCTGCACTAAATGTGGTGCAACTTGGTGGTTTCGGTCAACAAACTTCTATTTTTATGCGTGGCACAGATTCTGACCACACTTTAGTGTTACGTGATGGCGTACGTTTAAATAATGATGCCAGTGGTTTAGCATCATTAAGTTTTTTAGATACTACCGATATTCATCAGATTGAAGTCCTAAAAGGCCCTGCTTCTGTTCTGTATGGAACCAATGCTATTGGTGGCGTCGTACAAATTATTTCAAAGACACCAGAACAGTCTGGTGCTTTTATTACGGGTGAAATTGGAGAAAACAATACTTACAAGGCTTTAGTTGGAGCTGACTTATCAGAAAATGATATCTACTTGCAGATTCGTGGTCAGCGTTTAGAAAGTGATGGTACAGCGATTACAGACTTAGAGGGCGCCACCAAATCCAACTATGAGCAAAAAGGTTTTTCTGCCAAAGCCGGTATTGAAAAAGAAAACTATGGCATAAGCCTTGACCATAGCGAAAACCAAGGTAACTCAATTTATCAAAATTTTAGTTGGGTCACTTTAGATTATGAGACCAAGTCACACGACTTTAAAAATGCAGTCACCAATTTAAAAACCTATCTACAACTTAATGAAAATCTACGCGCAAATGCACGTATTTCACATTTTAAAGACGAGTTAGAACAGCTCAAATCCTTTGAAAACACCACCTATATTGCTGACGAATATGAGTTAATGTTAAAGCAGCAGTTCACACCTCAGCAAAATGTAATCGTAGGTATAACTCATAAAGCATTAGAAACTGAAACTGAAAAATCATCCGGTTCATTTCAACAGGATCTTAACACCACAGGCTATTACCTACAGCATCAATATCAAGCAGATAAACTTAACACCCAACTTGGGGCTCGCGTTGAAGATAATGAAAAGTTTGGTACGCATACAGTAGGACAACTTGGTGTACGTTACCATTTCACCCCAAATTTCAGTATTTATTCAAATCTAGGAACAGCTTTTAAGGCTCCTACAGTCAATGATCTTTACTATGGCTCGTCTGCCAATCCAGAGTTAGAACCTGAAGAAAGCACTTCTTATGAAGTTGGTTTCGATCATCAAATTAATAATCAATGGAAATATGGTGCTTCTCTCTACCATACCGATATCGACAATTTAATTGATTATGCCGACAGCGCACCATGGGGCTTAGATAATATTTCTGAAGCACGCATGCAAGGACTAGAGACTTTTGCTAAATGGGCTCAAGACGATTACTTCTTTAAAGCAGCTTATCAATATGTCAAAGCAACCAATGCAATTAAAGATACTGCATTATTGCGTCGTCCACGCCAAACACTAACCTTATCTACAGGCATTCAAAATGAGCACTATGGTTTAAGTGCCTCACTAGTGGCCAAATCCAAGGCTAAGGATTGGTCCACCACACAAACTACACCGGGTTATGCAACTGTTGATTTACATGCTTACTGGAATATCAATCCGTATCTCAAACTGTTCAGCAATATTCAAAACGTGGGTGATGTTGAATATAAAGCAGCATATGATGGCAGTATTGATGGGGTCTACTACATCAACGGCGGCCGCCTCGCCTCTGTCGGCGTAACGGTTAAATACTAAACGCCCCAAAGGACATATAAATTTTGAGGATCATGTCGTGACTGTGGCATGATCCTTTTTATATTCACATGATTAAAAATTCAAGGAACAGCTATGGGCCACCGTTTAAGTAAAATCTATACCCGTACTGGCGACTCAGGCACCACCGGTCTGGGTGATGGTTCACGTGTTGCCAAAGATGATTTACGTATTACCGCACTCGGCGATGTCGATGAACTGAATGCCACCATTGGCGTACTGCGCGCACAGATTGCCGCCAGCACCATTCAGGACAAAGCCAGCTGGGATAAATCTTTAAGCCTGATTCAGCACTGGCTATTTGATTTAGGCGGTGAAGTCTGCATTCCGGGCTTTACTCTGGTACAACCGGTATCAATCGAGTTTCTGGAAAACGACATCGATCGGATGAATGAAACCCTGCCCATGCTTAAGGACTTTATTCTGCCTGCCGGCACCTTGGCGTGTAGCTATGCCCATCAGGCCCGTGCTGTCTGCCGCCGTGCCGAACGTAGCGTGATGTCGGTGCATAGCCGTGACCAGAATATTCAGGCCACCTCTTTACAGCTCCTAAACCGTTTATCTGACTGGTTATTTGTGGCTTCACGCACCCTGCAACGCAGTGAAGGTGGCGCTGAAGTGCTGTGGCAAAAAAATATTAACGAAACGATTGAATAAAGCCGTCATTTTCATAGAAAAAATTGATGAAAATATGCGCTGATCTGACTTGTATAAATTTAAGATCAGCGCACAATAGCGCTGTCACATCCCGGTCATCTTAAAGGCTCACAATGAAACTTCCTCTCCAAACGCTGAGCCTGTTATGCGTATAATTGGACATCGTGGTGCCCGCGGCGAAGCCCCGGAAAATACCCTGGGCGGTTTTCAGTATATTCAGGATTTAGGCGTACGCGCCGTCGAGTTTGACGTACGTCAGCTCAAAGATCAGCAACTGGTCATTATGCATGATGATCATTTGATCCGGACCACCGGTCAGGACCGTCCGCTGTATGAATGCAGCACGCAAGATTTACATCATTATAATCAGGCCTATGGTTGGAAAAACTGGTCGAACTTTGAAATCACCCCGTATTTAAACCAGACCCTGGCCCTAATCCAGAACTTTGAACATATCGAAGTTGAAATTAAAGCGGTGGAAACCCAGGCGCAGGCTGAACAGCTGACTCTGGCCTTGCATCAGCAGCTCAAAGGCTTTGAACATTCTGCTGTGATTACCAGTTTTGACCTGAAAATCCATCAGGCCTTACAGGCGCAGCAGTCGACCTTTAAGCGCGGTTTACTAATTGAAGAAGATATCCAGGAACAGGCAATTGAACAGGCATTGCGCTTTGGCTGCTGTCAGATTGGCTGGATGAATGAACTGGCGACCCCGCGCATGATTCAGGCCACCCAGCAAGCACAACTGGGGGTCAGTGTCTGGACGGTGAATGAAGTAGAACGTGCCAAACAGCTGAAAGATTTAGGCATTAACGGATTAATTACCGATTTTCCAAAACTAATGATGCAGCATATTTAATAAAAATAGACGCTCAATCAGCCTGCATGTTACAGGCTGATTTTATATTGATTGAACTTCTATTTAGCGTTGATTGGCCTGAATCAGCATTAGCCCGCGCTCATCCAGCAAATATAAGGTTTTACCCTGTAACTGGAAGCGTTTGACCCGTTGCAAGGCATCCATCAAGTCGGCTTCCTGCGCCAGCGCATGATCACAACTATTATGCGTGGCACGGCTGTTCAGGCTTAAACGGCCCTGACTGAACTGCAGCTGATAGCGGCCGAAAAGAGAATTACAGCCGGTATTGCCCTGCAGATTCTGAAAACGGGAATTGAGCATTAAATACGGGCTGGCATGAAAATAACGTGCCTTTTTCCCCTGAATGGTTTGAATTTCCCAGCGAATATCCTGCAGACCATCGCTACTGCGTTTAACCGCTGCCGGTGCTTTTACCGCACGTGGCTGTGACTGGACTTTGGAGGCTGTAGAAGACGGCGGTGTGCTTTGACAGGCCGTAATGAAAACCACCGCGATCAAATACGGCAAAATTAAACTAATTTTACGGTATCTCATGTGATTGATTTCGCATTGATCAAGGATTTATCTTTATCATGCCGCAGCCTTCGATAAAATCAATGAAGCTTCAATCTTATTCTGTTACTGTTTGGTACAATACATCTGTACAATAATGCTAGTGACGCCGAAACGCGCATGCTAATATGCTCAAATCTTATTCCATACAAAAAGTAATGGATTAAGCACTTCTTTACACCTCCCCAGCTTTCAGGAGTACTGTTGGAGATGAATGCTCCCCTACCCAAAGCCCCAATTAACTGGGTTGCCGTTTTTGCTCTGGTGTTCTTGCCAATTGTCGCAATCATTGCCATCCCGTTATATGCTTACCACCATGATTTTAGCCTCGCGGCTTGGATCAGCATGTTTGTTTTACTTGGCGTTAGCAGCTTGGGTATTACAGCAGGTTATCACCGTTTATGGGCGCACCGTGCCTATGAAGCCACTTTACCTTTGAAAATCATTTTAATGATTATGGGCACCTTTGCCGTGCAGAACAGCATCCTGTTCTGGGCCTCAGGTCACCGTACCCATCACCGTCATGTCGATGATGTCGATAAAGATCCGTATTCCATCAATAACGGTTTCTGGTACGCCCATTTAGGCTGGATGCTGCGCGACTATCCGGCAGCAGAACCGAATTATAAAAATGCGCCAGATTTGCTGAATGACAAACTGGTGATGTTCCAGCATAAATACTATGTACCGTTAGTGATTCTGGTACATGTTGGCATCTTGCTACCAATTGGCTGGGCTGTGGGCGACATCTGGGGTGTTTTACTTTTAGGCGGCTTAATGCGTCTGATTCTGAGCCACCACGTCACCTTCTTTATTAACTCGCTGTGTCATATGTGGGGCAAACGTCCATATACCGACGAAAATACGGCGCGTGACAACTTCTGGCTGGCTATTGCCACTTGGGGCGAGGGTTATCATAACTATCACCATATCTTCCAGTACGATTACCGTAATGGCGTGAAATGGTGGCAATATGACCCGACCAAATGGTTAATCTGGAGCTGTTCGAAACTGGGTCTGGCAAAGAACCTGCGCCGTATTCCAAGCTTTAATATTAAAAAAGCGGAACTGGCGATGAAGTTCAAATATGCCGAGCAGGACCTGGCGGTATATGGCCACAATGTCAATGACGACATCAGCAGCGTCAAACAGCGTCTGGCACAAGAATATGAAGCCTTTACCCACACCTTGAATGACTGGGCCAAATTAAAAGAGCAGGAAATTCAGGCCAAGAAATCGGCAGTGGCAGAAAAAATCCATCAAATGGATGACAAGCTGAAAGTTGAATTCCAGCTGGTGGAACAGCGTCTAACCCATCACCGGGAAACCCTGAACATTCTGATGCGTAACCTGAAAAAGAATCCGGTTTCACAATAATACCAAAGCCCTGCAAAAAGCCTCCTGATGGAGGCTTTTTCTATTCGGAAACACGACACTTTTCTCCAGCCAAGTTTGTTATAGTGAAGGCCTGTTCTGAATGGCTGTTCTGCAATGCAATTTAACTCGCGCTATCCTACCCTGCCTTCCCGTCTGTATCACCAGCAACAACCGCTGCCTTTAAAAGGCGCCAAAGCCGGGCATTTCAATGCAGCACTGGCCGATGAACTGCAATGGTCAAATGAAGACAAAGCACAGTGGGTCGAAATCTGTAGCGGCCAGAAAACATTTGCTGAATTTCCGGCATTGGCTATGGTTTATGCCGGGCATCAATTCGGGCAATGGGCCGGTCAGCTCGGTGATGGACGTGGTTTACTGATTGCCCAGATTGTTGACCAGCATCAGCAGACCATTGATCTGCATTTAAAAGGTGCCGGTGCCACTCCCTATTCACGGATGGGCGATGGTCGCGCGGTGTTACGCTCGGTGATTCGTGAATATCTGGCCGGTCATGCCTTAAATGCCTTGGGCGTACCTTCCAGTAATGCCGTGGGATTTACTTCATCCACCCAAGGGGTACAGCGTGAAAAACTGGAACCGGGTGCAATGATGTTACGTACCTCGGACTGTCATATTCGGCTGGGGCATTTTGAATGGATCAATCAATATCAGCCAGATTTACTGCCTGAATTTACCCAGAAATGTATCGAATGGCATTATCCGGAATGTCTGAAGGCCGAGCAGCCTGTTTTAGCTTTTGCCACACAGGTGGTGCAGCGTACCGCAGTGATGATTGCCCAATGGCAGCTGGTCGGCTTTGCCCATGGGGTGATGAATACCGATAATTTAAATATCACCGGTTCTACCCTGGATTTTGGCCCTTACGGTTTTATGGAGCGCTTCCGTCCGAACTGGATCAACAACCATTCCGATTATCAGGGACGTTATACCTATCAGCAGCAGCCGAGTATTGGGCACTGGAACTTATGGACCTGGCTGAACAACCTGATTCCGCTTTGTCCGGCAGACGATGACCAGGAGCAATGGAAAACAGATCTGGCTCAATGTTTAACTCATTTTGAACCGACCTTCCTGGAACACTACAAGCATGGCTTAAACCAGAAAATGGGCTTACCCAGCTTCCATAAAGACAGCTTTGACTGCGCGATGGCTTTTTTAAGAATCTTGCAAAGCGAACAGCTGGACTACACCCAAAGCTTTATTCGCCTGCAACATAAAGACTATGAAGCGATTAAAGATGATTGCTTAGACCGTCGTCAGTTTGAAGCCTTCCTGACGCAATATGAGCGTATTCGTGAACATCAGGATACCGATGAACTGGATGCCGCCATGACCGCCGTCAATCCGCATTACATCCTGCGCAACCATATGGCGCAAAAAGCGATTGAACTGGCCGAGCGGGATGATTTTTCTGAAGTCGAGCGTTTATTTAGCCTGCTCAGCCAACCCTATACACGGCAGACCGCGCTGGAAAAACCGGAAGATTTAGCGCCGCTGCCAAGCGATGTGCCTGAAGTGATGGTCAGCTGCTCGTCTTAAAGTATCCACATTAGCCTGGTAAATTGTGGATAATTTCAGCATTATCCACAAAGTGCCCTTCAACCTAAATTGCGTATGGCTTTGCATCCACTTGCGGCAAAAGTCGCTACTACCCTGCCTGAAGTCACAGTGACCCAGCCTTTTGGTGAGGGTTGTGATGTGTTTAAAGTGCAGGATAAAGTCTTTATGTTACAGTTTCATCTGCACGGACAAGCGGCCATTAATTTAAAAGTAGCGCCAGATCATGGTGCCATGCTGCGTGATATTTATCCGTATATTCGTAGCGGCTGGCATATGAATAAACAGCACTGGATTTCAGTGTATGAAGATGAAGAGCTGGATGAAGCTTTAATCGAAGATTTAGTGCTGAATTCTTATGCGTTGGTGGTGTCCAAACTCAAGAAACTGGATCGACAACGTATAGCGTTACTCAAAACTGTAGGCTCGCGTGTTTAGCTCAGGCAAAAACACAGAGATAAATCGTGCCCACAGTTTAATCCTGTCTCTCGTATGTAAAATCAGCGATTAAACTTTATATTTATCATTGAACAACTCAAAGGCTTTGCGCCACCCTGAATGTTCACTGCTGTGCTGGCTTTTTGCAATTAAATACTGCAATAGTGCTTTGATGGTGGCCACTGTATCGGAATTTAAACAGACAATAATCTGCTGTACACAGAAGTTGATCTGATGTTCCAGGCGGGAACTATCCTGGGTTTGTTCAAAATAGTGTATCGCGGGGGTGATATTGCGCTGAATTAAGCGTGCGACAAGCTCAGTATTGACGTGCATAGAAAAATTCCCAAAAGCGGGCTGCGGATTATACCGGAATTTTATTTACTTCAATTTTCAGGCTTATTAAAATTTACAAAATATTCTTGTTAAAAATTAAATTCATTTAAAAATTATAATATTAGAAATCCCCCCCCTTTTATCTTGGTCTTATGCTTGATCAGTCTGTTGATTTATCACCATCCTGCCCCTAAATACTGCACAACCTACTCTCATAAAAAAAGCGAATAGGCACATATCTATTCGCTTTTTCACTCCGCATGAAATTAATCTTCCGGATATTCAAAACGGTAGCCAACCCCATAGACTGCCTGAATCCACTCATGACGATTACCGGTTTCTGCCGCTTCGGAAATCTTGCGGCGCAGGTTTTTGATATGACTGTCAATCACCCGATCTGCAACATCAAAACTGTCCGGGTTAATATGGTCCAGCAACTGGGCACGGGAATAAACCTGCCCAACATGCTCTAAAAACAGTTCCAGTAAACGAAATTCGGTCGGGGTCAGGTTCAGTGCTTTTTGCTGATACCAGATCCGTTGCTGGGCTTTATCCATCCGGAATAAATCATTGGTTTCCGGTTCAGCCTTGCGGTCTAAGCGACGCAGCACTGCCTGCACACGTGCCACCAGTTCTTTCGGACTAAATGGCTTACAAATATAGTCATCTGCACCCATATTCAGGCCTAATACCCGGTCAATTTCTTCGGTACGCGCCGTAACCATAATAATGGGTAAATCAGACTGCTCACGTACTTTACGGCAAATGGTCAGCCCATCCATACGTGGCACCATCAGATCCAGAATCATCAGGCTCGGTTTACGCTGCAAAAAGCTGTTATAGGCTTCTTGTCCATCATGAAACATACTGACCTCAAACCCAGCAGCTTCAAGATAGTCGCGGACCAATTGAGCGAGTTCAACTTCATCTTCAACCAGCATGACATGTTTCATGAATATCTTTTCCTTTTATTGTTTGGTCGGAATCGGGAAAGTCAGTTTGCAGCGCAAGCCACCCAATGGCGAATGCGCAAAACTCAGCTGGCCACCCATGGCCTGCGCAATTTTAGCAGACAGCGCCAGACCTAAACCGGTACCGCCAGTGCTCCGCGTACGCGAATCATCCACCCGGTAAAAACGCTCGCCTAAACGGGCTAGCTGTTCATCGGTCAGGCCAAATGGACTGTCATCGACATAGACACTCCATTCTGTTGCCGTCTGCTCACTATGAATATGAACCTGCCCACCGGCCTCAGTATAACGAATACTGTTCGCAATCAAGTTCACCATAATTTGTTTAAAGCGGTCTATATCTAATTGTAAAGGCACAGCTTCACCTTCTAGACGCACGCTTAACTCGGCCTGTTCAAACTTCGGCCGGAAATTCTCGACTTCCTGTTCAATCACCTGCCAAGGGTTGATTGAGGCCAGATAGAATTTCAGCTGCATGGCTTCGGCCTGCGCCAGATCAGCCAGGTCCTGAGTCAGTTTTTTCAGGCTGCTGACCTGACGCATCATTGCATCTAAGTGTTCCGGTGTGGCTTTACGGATACCATCCTGCATAGCCTCAATTTGGGCCTGTAACACTGCCAGCGGGGTTTTTAATTCGTGTGAGGTATCAGCCACCCACTGCCGGCGTGAGGTTTCATGTTGATCTAAAATGACTGCCAGCTGATTCAGCTCTGTAGATAAATCACCGAGTTCATCATTACGGTTTACTTTCACCTGATACTGATAATTGCCTTTGGTCAGTTCACGGGTCCCATTGAGCAGACGCTGAATCGGCTTTTTAAAATAGGTCGCCAATAACCAGGCCACCAGTAAACTGGCAATAAAGGACAGACCATAAATCAGCAGCAGATAACGCTTTTGTTCGCTAAAGAAATTAATGCTGAGCGCATCATCCTGATCCAGCACCGGTTTTAAACCCAGATAGCCGACCACCTGATTGTTCATTAAAATCGGGCGATACGACATTTGTCCTTCTGCTGGCTCACCGACCACAAACTGGCGTTTGGCATCATATAAAGCCAGACGCGAGCTAAGACCCAAACGGTCCGGCATGGAAATAAACTGTTTTTTGCCATCCGATTGTGGCTGATTCGGACGCGGATTCTGGGCACTGCCCTGATTAACCCGGGTGGTATTCTGCTGCGCGCTTAAAGGAAATTTCAGGCCTTCAAAGGGACGGTACTCGGAAGGCAGATTCATTTCCAGCCATTTTAGTTCCTCCTGCGAGGCCTGGCGTTTCTGCGGATCTGGTTCAGCCAGCGTTGGCGCCACATTCATTAAGGTATGTTCTTCAAAATAACGCTGCTGCAAGGCAATATCGTACTGACGGCGCAACCACCAGCGCGACAGGCGGTCATAATCTTCCGGGCCGGCCTGTCCTTCAATTTGCAGGATTTGCGCCTGAATGGCATTGCCCCAATCATGATAGACACCATACACACCGGCCAGATTATGAATCACATGATCCAGCTTCTGCATTTCGACATCGGCCACGTATTTGGTGAAATTGCGTTGCATATTCCAGTGCAGCACCCACAGGCTGACCGTGGAAATGACCAGCGCGGTCAATAGCACAGTCAAAAACAGGCGCAGGGCGATTGGAATCCGGCGTATTTTCAAAACACTCATCTCAATTTTTCTTTTATTTCACTATTGTAGCGAACAGTGTTTGAAAAAACTCTCCATTGTTTCTTCATCTTTATTATTTATTCTTGTCGCAGGTAAAAATAACTGTATCGCGGTTCTGTGTGGAGACAATAATCATGAAAACGATGACAAAAATTGCGCTTGTTTCAGTGGGTTTACTCAGTGTCGGGACACTGACAGCCTGTCAGTCAACCAATAGTACAGCAACGCCGGAACGTGAAGGCCGTATGGCTCATTCCATGCACGGCAAACATGCACGCCTAAGCCCGGAACAGCGTGAACAATGGCAGCAGCTGCGTACTGAACGCCGCCAGATGATGCAGCAGATCAAAACGGCCTGTGAAGGCAAAACTGCCGGACAGGTGGTTCAGGTCAAAGCCGGTGAAAAAACCGTGAATGGGACCTGTACCCTAATATTTACGCCGGAACGCCAGCAGCTTAAACACAGCCGTGAACATCGTCCAATGCGTGGCGATGTACGCCAGTTTAAACAGCATGCTGCTCAGACCGGTGCCTTAACCGATGCCAAACGTGCCGAACTGGTGAAACAGTATGATCAGCGCCTAGCACAGCGTCAGGCCCGTCAACAGGCTATGGCCAATGCCTGTAACGGTAAAATAGCCGGTCAGACTGTCCAGATTAAACTGGGGGATAAATCGGTCAATGGTCAATGCAGCCTGCGTTTTAAACCGAATACCGCTGTGACCATTCCGGCCAAAGTGGCTTAAGCGAAGTCAGCAAATAAAAAAGGCGCATGGTGCGCCTTTTTTATTGGACATATCTGTTTACGTTTTTGACTATTTGTCCACTTCCTATACCGATAAATCTGTTTACACTCAATACACTTAGCTATTTCAAGTTAAAAATCTTTGACTTTACAGTCACCAAGAAAAGCCATTGAAATGCTTGTACCCAATTAGAAGATGTTGCACGATTAAAACATTCAAGATGCGCCTGTGAAGGCGCGTGAACTCACTGATTTAGGATTATAACCGCTGGTTAAACCAGTATTGAGGAACCCGATATGCCACAATACAAAGCGCCACTACGTGATATGCAATTTGTTTTGCATGAATTATTAAATGCTGAAGAACATTATGCAAAACTCCCTGCATTCTCTGGAAACGTAAGCCGTGAGTTGGTTGACCAATATTTAGAAGCTGCTGCTGACTTCTGTGAAAATGAATTATCTCCTTTAAACCAGGTGGGCGACCGCGAAGGCTGTACCTGGAACGATGGTGTAGTCACCACGCCGACTGGCTTTAAAGAAGCGTATCAAAAATATATCGAACTGGGTTTCCCGTCTTTATCTGCCGAAGAACAGTACGGCGGTCAGGGTTTACCAAACTCTCTGGGCATTACCATTTCTGAAATGGTCGGTACCGCAAACTGGGCTTGGGGTATGTATCCGGGTCTGTCTCATGGTGCAGTACGTACCCTTGAGCACCACGGTTCGCAAGAACAAAAAGATACCTATCTGCCAAATCTGGTATCAGGTGTCTGGACCGGAACCATGTGTCTGACCGAATCTCATGCCGGTTCTGACCTCGGCATTATCCGTACCAAAGCGGAACCAAATGCGGATGGCAGCTATGCGATCTCTGGCGAGAAAATCTTTATCTCTGCTGGTGAGCACGACATGGCCGAGAACATCATCCATATCGTTCTGGCACGTTTACCAGGTGCACCGAAAGGCACCAAAGGTATTTCACTGTTCATCGTACCGAAATTCAACCTGAATGCTGATGGTTCAATCGGTGAGCGTAATGCTGTGCGTTGTGGCTCGATCGAACACAAAATGGGGATTCACGGTAACGCGACTTGCGTGATTAACTTTGACAACGCCAAAGGTTACTTGATTGGACCTGAAAACCGTGGTCTGAACTGTATGTTCACTTTCATGAACACGGCGCGTATCGGTACTGCAGTACAAGGTCTGTCTGCATCTGAATCTTCATTCCAGGGCGCTTTGGCGTATGCAAAAGACCGTCTGGCCATGCGTTCACTGTCTGGTCCGAAAGCACCAGAAAAAGAAGCCGATCCGATTATTGTGCATCCAGCAGTACGTAACATGCTGTTGACCCAGAAAGCATTTGCTGAAGGTGGCCGTGCGCTGGTTTACCTATTGGCTCAATATGCAGATGTGGTTGAGCAGGCTGCTGAGGAAGAAGACCGTAAATTTGCCGACAACATCCTGTCTTTATTGACACCAATTGCCAAAGCCTTCCTGACCGAAACCGGTTCAGAAGCTGCAAAACACGGTGTACAGGTGTTTGGTGGTCACGGCTTTATTTCCGAGCACGGTATGGAGCAGATTGTACGTGATACGCGTATTTCTTGCCTGTACGAAGGTACTACTGAAATTCAGGCACTTGACCTGCTTGGCCGTAAGGTTCTGGGTACGCAAGGCGCGATGCTGAAAGACTTCACCAAGATCATTCACAAATTCGCAGAAGCCAACAAAGACAATGCCGGCATGAAAGAGTTTGTTGAACCGCTGGCCGCGCTGAACAAAGAATGGGGCGACCTGACCATGCAAATTGGTATGCGTGCGATGCAAAACCCTGAAGAAGTCGGTGCTGCAGCAGTCGATTACCTCTACTTCTCTGGCTATGTGACACTGGCTTACCTCTGGGCACGTATGGCACTGGTTGCACAAGAAGCCTTGGCTGCAGGTACTACCGATGTCGACTTCTATAATGCCAAAGTGACCACTGCACGCTTCTACTTCAAGAAGATCCTGCCACGTGTACGCTCACATGTTGACGTGATTGCGACTGGCCTGGATCCATTGATGGCGCTTGATGCTGAACACTTTGCCTTCTAATGCACGTGATGTGTAGTAACTTGTAATGGATGTAAAAAGGACGGCCAGCTGTTGGCGGTCCTTTTTCTCTATTTATCGCGCTATATTAACCTTTCGTCGTCTAATCAATTGAAATCTCATCGTTTAGACTGACCTGATCACTATGAATAAACAAGAAACAGGTGAAATGAACTATGCCAATTTATAACGCACCGCTTGCCGATATGAAATTCATCCTGAATGATGTCTTCCAAGCAGAACAATTCTGGCAAAATAACGAAAATCTCGCCCACCTCGATGCTGCAACCGCAGAAGCTATTCTTGAAGAAATGGCCAAATTTACCCAGAACGTTACCCTGCCCTTAAACCGCACTGGTGATGAAGAAGGTGCCCAATATAACAATGGCAGCGTAACTACACCGGCCGGTTTTAAAGAAGCATTCAAGCAATATGCCGAAGGCGGCTGGATTGGCCTGGGTGCCGATGAAGAATGGGGCGGTCAAGGCATGCCAAAAATGCTGACCGTTCTGTCGGATGAAATGATTTTTGCCACCAACCCGTCATTTATGCTGTATCCACTGCTGTCAGTTGGTGCGGGTATGGCGCTGAGCAGCTATGCTTCTCAGGAACAAAAAGAAACCTATTTACCAAAAATTTATTCAGGTGAATGGTCTGGCACCATGTGTCTGACTGAACCACATGCCGGTACCGATTTGGGGATTATTAAAACCAAAGCGGAACGCAACGAAGATGGCAGCTATAACATTACAGGGACCAAAATCTTTATTACCGGTGGTGATCATGACCTGGCTGAAAACATCATTCACCTGGTACTGGCCAAAACCCCAGATGCACCTGCCGGTTCACGCGGTATTTCGCTGTTTATCGTGCCAAAATTCCTGGTCAATGCCGATGGTTCACTCGGTGAACGTAACCCGGTTGGCCCAGGCTCTATCGAACACAAAATGGGGATTAAAGCCTCTGCCACGTGTGTCATGAACTTTGATGGTGCCAAAGGCTATCTGGTCGGTAAAGAAAACGAAGGCCTGGCAGCCATGTTCGTGATGATGAACTATGAACGTCTGTCAATGGGTATTCAGGGTTTAGGCGCCTCTGAATTTGCTTACCAGAATGCAGCACAATATGCGACTGACCGTTTACAGGGCCGCAGCGCTTCAGGTGTACAATCACCAAACAAACCGGCTGACAGCATTTTAGTACATGGCGATGTACGTCGTATGCTCTTGAATGTGCGTGCCAACAACGAAGCATCACGTGCCTTTGCAGTCTATGTCGGCCAACAGCTGGACATCACCAAATTCTCGACTGATGCAGACGCGGTGAAAAAAGCCAATGACCGTGTGGCGCTGCTAACGCCTATTGCCAAAGCCTATTTAACCGATACCGCTTTCCAGGCAACACTGGATGCGCAAATGTGCTTCGGTGGTCATGGCTATATCCGTGAATGGGGCATGGAGCAATGTGTACGTGATTTACGTATTGCGCAAATTTATGAAGGTACCAATGGCGTCCAGTCACAAGATTTAATTGGCCGTAAAACCATTAAATGTCAGGGCGCCTATATTGCAGAATATATTGCTGAAATCCGTGACTTTGCCAACCAGTTAGATGCCGATCTGAACTTCATTAAAGATGCGACCTTAGATGCAGCCACAGAAGTCGAATCGGTAACGCAATACATTCTGAATGCGGCGTCTGAAAATGCAGAATTCCCGAATGCAGCAGCGGTCGATTATTTACACGCGGTTGGTCTGCTCAGCTTTGCCTATATGTTTGCCCGTATTGCCCAAGCAGCGCAGGCCAAACAGGGTGAGTTCTATCAGAACAAACTGGCGCTGGGTCTATACTTTGTACAACGCATTCTGCCAGAACTGGAAATGCGAATTACCCGTATCAAAGCCGGTTCTGATGTGATCATGAAATTCTCGGAAGATTATTTCACTCATCAGGCTTAAGCTTTTTATCTCTCAAAAACGCCTGCACTGTCAGGCGTTTTTTTATAGCATCCATGTTTTCCTGCTGTTTTTACACCACTTTTCCTGTAGTTGTGCACAGTTTTTGCATGAGTTTTTCTTATTCATTCAGCAGAATCAGGAGGAGCATATGACAGCACGGCATCCCAAAGTAGAAAAAATAGAAACCCTCCTCGACCGGTTGGGTAATCTGGCCGTTGAAAGTTTTCACTATATTGCCCTGTTCGTGATTGGCTGTATGGTGATCTGGTCGGCCGGCCATACTGTGGTCGATATTCTGACCGTCAAACAATATGCCACGATTGATGATATTTTACTGCTGTTCATTTATTTGGAGCTCGGTGCCATGGTGGGTATTTACTTTAAAACCAACCACATGCCAGTACGCTTCCTGATTTATATTGCCATTACCGCCCTGACCCGGCTACTGATTTCCGATATCCAGCACGACCATAAAGCGGATATTGACCTGGTGATTATTACCGGTTCGATTCTGATTCTAGCCTTTGCGATTCTGGTGGTACGTTTTGCCTCCTGGAATTATCCATCGGTAATTCGGGATAAACACAGTGAAAAACCGTTGCCACAAGGCAAGACCCCACGCCCGGAAGATGATGAACTGGCCTAAACACCAAAATCACATCCATCATTCAAATCTGAAGAACAAAAAGCGCGCCTGGATACCACTACGGCGCGCTGATTTTTGAGTGAAGATTCACCGGATCATCAGTTTGGCTCAAATACTTTTCTTCACCGCTTGAACGCTTCAGATGATCTAACGGTTCGGCACCAAAATATAACGACCATTTTCATAAATCCAGTAGCTGCCATTTGGCGGAGCCGGCAAACCTAAACGGCGCCAGTCAGTAATGATGGTCTGCGTGCTGCTTTCAATCCGGGCCACATTCGGGTCACCATTGACCCAGCTATAACTTTGCGAATTCTGGTAAATGGTGGTGGGCGCCTGATATTGAATACTGATGCCCGGACGTACCGGTTGATGGCCCCATTGCGGACGGGGCGGATAATATTGTGGTGGCCTGTGCTGCGGATAAGACGGGCGATGCTGTGGATAATGCTGCGCATGCGATTTTCGCTCCACACCCTGATAACTGGCCCAGCGATTGGTATCGGCCAGCGATAATGTCGAGATGGCAGACAATCCAATGCCTAACCATACACCTGCTTGTATTCTTTTCACTACCCGACTCCCAAACATCAGCCTATTGATTTTACTATAAAACAGGATTAAGGATAAAAAATGAACATGCATGCTTTATACAAGTTTTTTAGATGAATGGCGGTAGATCGGCCGTATTTCTCAGTGAAAATAATGGCCTACTTTTATGCTACACTCGCTTTTTTTCATACTAGGTTCATGCTTGTGTCTGATTTAAGTTTTGATCGTCTTTATGAATATTTCTGCAAAGTACCCAGTGTTCAAAAAAACTTGATCGATGCCTATGGCACAGATGGTGCTCAGGCATGGTGGTTTAAATTTCAGATTAATGTAGCACACCCACTGGCCTGGCAAACCGTACAGGAACTGGGTCATGTGCTGAACTATATTTCCAAGAATGAACGTTTGCCAACGCAGTTTTTACCGGTATCGCCACCACCTTATATGAATGGTGAAGCCAAAGACTTCCTGTCTTGGGTGATCCAGTGTAATCATGCCGATTTCCCGCCCGATGTGGTCTGCGACTGGCTGGAAGCGCGTTTGCCGAATCCGGTTGAAGATGAAAGCCAGTGGAAAATTAAAACCGACCTGAGCGAGCTGGATGAGCTGTCTGATAAAGATCTGGATGAACTGGTACCACCGAATCCGGGGCAAAACTAAGCGTTAAACCTTAGTACTGACCTCTCCCTGACTCTCTCCTAGAAGGTTAAGGAAAAGCGTGTCTCCCTAACCTTCTCTTACGAGGAGGAGAAAAAGCTATTGTTCCTAACTCTCTTGCAAGGAAGGGGAAAATCGCTTCTCTCCAACCCTCTCTTTACAGGATGGAAGAAAACTCATTCTTCCAAACATCTCTTATAAGCAGAAGCCACGGCTCCCAAACAGAAGCGTGGAATAAGGGAGATTAGAACGTCGACCAGCCACTCCATTCCATCAAACGATACAGCCCATATTTCAGCGTCGATTCATCGGCATACTGGGCATAATCCACGCTCATCTGACGGCCATTTAAGTTTGACCAGGCGGTATCAAAATACTGCTGGGCATCTTGAAATACCGGTGCTTGAGCCGGGCCTAACACGCGTAAATTGGTTTCCAGATTATAATTTTTTAAATTCCGTGCGGTGAAATTGGCCGAACCTAAAATCATCTCCTGTTGCTGGGCATTGCGCTTGATCAGCATTTTGCTATGACATTGCTCGCCTTGGGTATTACACCAGCGCAGTGGAATGCCGGCCTGATGTAATTCTGCTGCCACTGGCCGGTTCGGTACGCCATTCTTTTCCAGACCAAACGCATCTTTATTGGCATCCAGCAGCACCCGCAATTTCACCCCACGCTCATGGGCTGCAAGCAGGCTTTTGATAATCTGGCGCTCGGACAGATAGAACATCACCAGATCGACCTGTTCATTGGCTTTGGCGCTATTAATCAGGTTTAAAGTCGCATCATAAATGGCTTTTTCAGTCAGCACCTGCACCTGCGGTTCAGTAGCAGCGGCCTGAAACTCACCGACAATCACCCCGGGAATATTGCTGCCGGACATGAGCGCCACCGACTGCTCGGTTTTCAGAATATCTACCGCGGTATTGCCTTTGACCACCAGCGCCACATTGGAGTGATGGGAACTGGCATCATGCGGATTCATTGAGGTCACCAGAGCTTCCCAGCCGTCCGGGGTATCAACCACAATGGTTTTACGGTGGTTGGCCTTAAAATTCAGCAGCTCGGAATAACTGCGCAGGGTGATTTTGCCCTCGCCAAACGGATTGGCCAGCCAGCCAGCCTCCGGATTATTGCGGATGCCCTGACAGCAGATGTACCAGAATCCGGACCACATCGGATTGGAAGCGCGTAGCGGAGTTAAATTGGTTTCGATCACATCAATTCCGGCCTGGCGCAGTTGCCGATAATGCTCTGGCGCAAGGCCGCCATAAACCGAGTTAATCGGATCGGTAATCAGCTTGATTTCAATATCCGGCTGGGTACGGCGTTTTTGAATCAGTACATCAGTCAATTGCTGGCTGAGCGGTTGATGCTGGGCCTGTGATGCCCCGGTTTGCGGATTAAACAGGAACATATCCAGCACAATTAAACTTTGTGCTTCATCAATCAGGCGCAGCATTTCATTAAAAATCTGATGATCATAATGCTGCTGGCCCTGTGCATCCAGATAGGTCTGATCGGCCAGAAATTTGACTTCGGCATGACGTAGCGGTCCCGCATAATTCAAACCATCCGGTAAGGGCTTATAGGTATGATACAGTGCCGAGGATAAATAGCTTAACGCCAGCAGGCCCATCATCACGCCCAGATAACGCCGTGGTGACCAGTTCAGTTTATTGTGAATTCGTTGAAAGATACGCATAAGAAAAAACCTAACCCAATCAACTCAGGCTAGGTTTTCTTCAGGCTTTTTTCAAGAGGATTTCCGTGACATCCTCTTGATTTTGGCAATAAATTTAAGTTTTGCTTAGAAGTTATATTCTAAACCAACGGTAAAATTACGGCCCACTTGCGGAATGTTGGACAGGAATGAGGTATGTGAATAAACCTGATCATCCAGCAGGTTATTGGCTTTAAAGAACACGCGGTAGTCCTGGTTATTCGCCATGGCACCTGCATACGCCAGACCGACATTGACCATGTTATAGCCTTGGGTTTCCTGTTCATAGCTGGCGATCTGGTCCTGTTTAAAGACATGATAGTACTCTGCCAGACCTGACCAGCCATCAGCAAAATCGGCTTCTACTTTGGTACCTAAACGGCCTGCGGGTACACGCGGGGCATTTTCACCATCAATTTTGCCACGCACATAGTCACCAAACAGGCTAACTTTATAAGCATCGTTAATGGCATAGCCTAACTGCGCTTCTGTACCGTAGAAACGGGCTTTGTCTTGTTTATAATCAACTAGACGGAATGTTCCTTCGCTGTCGGTTGTTGAGCCATAAATATAGTTATCAAACCAGTTGTGATAAACATGCACATGATAGTCGAGTTTCGCACCTTCATAATGCAGACCTAACTCAAGGTTATTTGACTTCTCAACATCCAGATCCTCATTTCCACGCTCATAGGTATTGGTGGCAAAGTGAATACCGTCCGCATACAACTCTTGTGCCAGTGGTAAACGTTGCTGATGCGAGCCAACCACAGAAAGCTTATAGTTTGGAGCAAACTGCCAATTGGCTGCTGCTGAACCTGAAACACCGGTATCTGAATAGTCTTTTTGAGTTGAATCTACATCAATTTTTTGATGTTCTACACGTGCACCCAATTCCACATGCACATCACCAAACTGCTTATGCTCTAAACCGAACAGGCTATATTTTTCGGTCTTGGTGTCTGCCATCAGCACGCCACTATGAGAATGCCCATCATGTTCTTCCGCACCACCCGCAAGATTAATTTTCTGTTGGCTATATTGGGTACCAAAGACCCCTTCCCAACCCGCGACTGGTTTATGAAGCAACTCTAAACGGGCATCATAGCCTTTGCTTTTAAAATTACTGATAACTTCACTTTCTTCCAGCTCGTCATGTTCATAATCGGTATAGCTGGCATGGGCACGTAACTTGTCAAAGCCGGAAAATGGCTGGTCCAGCTCAGCACGGACGTCATAACGGTGTGATTCCAGATCGACCCATGGACCACCATGATCATCGTGAGGAGGACATTCAATTATATTCGGATTGTCATGATCTGGCCCACAACCATGATATTCATGACTATGCCCTGGTAAACCGTATTTGTCCTGACGGTTGCTATAAGACACCCCGACAAAACCACGGTCATGAATCCATGAGCCACCAATATTCACGGTTTGGCCTTCTGCAAAGGTATTGTCTACACGACGGGCTTTATCAAAATGTGTTTCATGCTCTTCATCACCCTCATGTGCATCATCATGTCCATGATCTTCATGGCGTGCTTCATCATTATGATGTTCTACCCAGTAATCTGGCGTAATATAGTTATTCGCTTTACGTTTTGAACCTTCAACACGTAAGGCAAAGCTGTCACCAATTGCCGCTGTTACACCTGCACTGGCCAGCTTCTCATCGCTACCCGAGTTATAGCGCACGCCGACGGTACCCTCTAAGCCATCTGCTGGCATTTGGGTTGGAATTTTCTGATCGGTTACATTGACCAAACCACCGACAGTACCGGCACCATAAAGTAAAGTCGATGGACCACGAATCACTTCAACCTGTTTTGCCAGAATTGGATCTACCGTAACCGTATGATCTGGAGATAAAGTCGATACATCGGCAGTTTCAGATGCGTGTTGTAAGACTTTGACACGCGGACCATCTTGACCACGAATCACGGGGCGGCTTGAACCTGTGCCGTACTGATTTGAATATACACCCAGTTCATCAGCCAGTGCATCACCAATGGTTGTTGGGCGTTCAGCCAATACTTTCTGTTCTACCACCTGATCTGCTACAGCAAAGTCCGCTGCAGTCTGAACCAGAGGATGGGCTTTTAGCTGAATGGTTTCAAGTTGCTGCGCATTGGATAGATTCGCCTCATCTGCAAAAACCGCAGGGGCCACAACAGCAAAAATAGACAGTGTTATTAAATTCTTATGGAAGGACATGACTCAGGCTCAGAGTAACAAATTTGAATAATGTTATAATATAACATTTCAACTGTTTTGCAATAAAAAACATAAAATTCATCTTTGCTTGGTTAAGCTATAGGGCCTCACGAATTTTTCTGTTTTTATTGTCTACGCCTGTATGCCCTTTACCTTATCTCATGCGGTTTTAGCACCACCCATTGCCCAGCTGACAGGCCATCGTCTTCCCGTTGCAGCCCTTGCCATTGGCTGTATGCTGCCCGATTTAAGCCGATTATTTACCACCGATCAGGGCGGCTTGAATCATTTATGGAGTTCAATTGTTCATCCAAATTTATGGCTGGGTCTGGCTTTTTGTGCGGCGTGGTATCTGATTTATCGTCCGGTGCTGTATCGGGCGCTAGGCATACAACATGAGCTCAATCTGGATTCGTTCAAGTCGGCCCTTGGTTTTTTACTTGCGATGGTGCTGGGACTATTGCTGGGCAATGCCACCCATTTAATTTGGGATGGTTTAACTCACGTCGACTTTCGCACTTTCGCCTTTCATGATTTTTTAAACCAGCCGGTGTCCTGGTTCTCCCAGACCTATCCACTACATTTTATTTTGCAGATTGGCAGTTCGCTTCTGGCCCTGCCGTTTTTGCTGTGGATGTGCTGGCGTTATTATCAGCGCTATCGTCAGCACTGGCCAGTGAGCCGACGGGTCAAACAAGCGGCAGCCATCCTGATTGGCCTGGCCATTTTGCTAGGTGCTTATTCGGTCTGGGATTATGCCCGCTATTTCAGTGATGAACTGTGGTATAGCCATCGTTATTATTTTCTGGGCCGGGCTTTTAATGAGTTTAGTCAGGGTGCCTTAATCATTTTAACCACGGGCTGTATTTTATTTCAGATTCTGGACCGCAATCATGAGTTCGGTTAACTCGAAATAGCAGGAAATTGCCGGGTTTTTCACGCTAGTTCTTGTGACAAAACCTGCAAAGAGGCATAATCCAACATTTACTTCAAGCGGTACGCTGTTTACGTATGCGCTGTCATTAACCCATATAGTTGGATTTTTTACGCTATGATGCGAACTCATTACTGCGGTTCTTTAACCGAAGCTCAAATCGACCAAACCGTAACCTTGTGTGGTTGGGTACATCGTCGCCGTGACCACGGTGGGGTGATCTTCCTGGATATGCGTGACCGTGACGGTCTGGTACAAGTGGTTATCGACCCGGATACCCCAGAAGCATTTGCCACAGCAGATAAAGCTCGTTCTGAATTCGTATTAAAAATTACAGGCCGTGTACGCCGCCGTTATGCGGGTACTGAAAATGCCAATATGGTCAGTGGCCAGATTGAAGTATTGGGCAAAGAAATTGAAGTGCTGGCTCAATCTGAAACGCCGCCATTCCCACTGAATGATGAAAACACCAATATTTCTGAAGAAATCCGTCTGAAATACCGCTTCCTGGACATCCGTCGTCCAGAAATGTTAGAGCGCTTACGTTTCCGTTCTAAACTGACCAACCTGATTCGTAACTACTTCGAAGACAATGGTTTCCTAGACGTTGAAACTCCAATTTTGACTCGTGCAACGCCTGAAGGTGCACGTGACTACCTGGTTCCAAGTCGTGTGTCTAACGGTAGCTTCTACGCACTGCCACAATCACCACAGCTGTTCAAACAGTTATTGATGGTAGGTGGTATTGACCGTTATTACCAAATCGCCAAATGTTTCCGTGACGAAGACTTACGTGCGGACCGTCAGCCAGAATTTACCCAGATCGACGTTGAAACATCGTTCATGAGCGACGATGACATCATGGATTTGATGGAACGTTTGACGGTGAAGATGTTCAAAGAACTTCTAAACGTTGAATTCGACAAATTCCCGCGTATGACCTATGCCGATGCGATGCGTGACTATGCATCGGACAAACCGGACCTGCGTATTCCGTTGAAACTGATTGATGTTGCAGATTTAATGCAAGACGTTGAGTTCAAGGTATTCGCTGGCCCTGCCAAAGATCCGAAAGGCCGTATTGTGGCACTTCGCGTTCCGGGTGCAGGTTCACTGCCACGTAGTGCAATTGATGAATACACCAAATTCGTGGGTATCTACGGTGCCAAAGGTCTGGCTTACATCAAAGTCAACGAACTTGAAAAAGGTATCGAAGGCCTGCAATCACCAATCGTGAAATTCATCGAACCAATCGTGCTGGATCTCTTAAAACGCGTTGGTGCTGAAAATGGTGACATCGTCTTCTTCGGTGCAGACAAAGCCAAAGTTGTAAACGATGCAATGGGCGCGCTTCGTGTCAAGATTGGTCACGACATGAATCTTTCGACGTGCGAATGGGCTCCGCTTTGGGTGGTTGACTTCCCAATGTTCGAAGAAACTGACGATGGTAAATGGACCTCTGTGCATCACCCATTCACGCTGCCGAAATCAAGCGTTGAAGAAGTGAAGAATAACCCGGGTGCTGCGCTGTCTGTCGCTTACGATATGGTATTGAACGGCACTGAAATTGGTGGTGGTTCACTGCGTATTCACAACCTGGAAATGCAAAAAGCCATCTTTGAAGCTTTAGGTATTGGTGAAGAAGAAGCCGAAGAGAAATTCAGCTTCTTACTAAATGCTTTACGTTACGGTGCACCTCCACACGGTGGTCTAGCATTCGGTCTGGACCGTTTAGTGATGCTGATGACCGGCGGTGCGTCTATTCGTGATGTGATTGCATTCCCGAAAACCAAGACTGCTGAATGTCCATTGACTCAAGCACCAGCACCAGTTGAAGCGACTCAACTGCGCGATTTGGGTATTCGCTTACGTGAAAAACCAAAAGCGGAATCTCAAGAATAATAGCTTGTCATTCTAAAGAAGCCCTGCCATTGCAGGGCTTTTTTATTACATTGAGATCACTGCCGAGCAATGGCATAATAACTGCAGTTTTCATTCTTAGGTGATTCAGCGATGGCAATGCGTCCTGCAGTACGTAACCGTGGCATCATGCTTATTGTCTTTTCGATTGTACAATGGCTGTTCATGCGTTATATCTTGGCGAATAACCTGTTTGCGCTTGATACCAATGACCGTATTGTGTATTTCAGCCTGAGTAGTATTATCGGCGCCTTGCTGATTTTTGTCGGACTGATTTATATGGTCTTAAAAGGCAATGCCGATCGACCATAATTGTGCGGACTCTTGCTTGATTCATGTATTCCCTTCTTAAAAATTTCTCCAGACTTCCCCTGCGTTTGATTCAGGTCACTGCCCGATCTGTGGGCTGGTTACTGTATGTGAGCAACTCCTCTGCTCGACGCGTGACCGAAATTAATTTAAAGTCTGCTTATCCGGAGTTATCTGAATCAGAACGGGAGCAACTCACGCGGCGCAGCCTGAAAAGCCAATGTATGACCTATGCAGAATCGGTCAAGATTTGGGGTTCTGCGCCGGAGTTTGCCCTTGAACAGATCAAGGTCGTGCATGGGGAAGATATTTTTTTAGACGCCCTGCAAAACCCGAATGGGACCTTGGCAGTGGTGCCGCATTTTGGTACCTGGGAATTGATGAATGCCTGGGTGAATTTACATACTGCACCGGTCATTATGTATAAACCGAGCAAAAATCCGGATGTAGACCGGTTTATGCTGGAAGCACGGCAGCGTCTTAATGCCACACTGGTACCCACCGATGAAACAGGCGTACGTGCCTTATTTAAGCATTTAAAACAAGGTGGATTTGCCGCAATTTTACCGGATCATGTGCCTAAAGAGTCGGGTGGCATTTATTCACCTTTCTTTGGTCAGAATGCACTTTCCTCTACCTTGCTCTCAAAACTGGCAGCCAAGACCCAGTGTTCAGTGATTGGTTTAAGCTGTTTACGCCGTGAAGATTTAAGTGGCTTTGAGCTGCATGTGCAGACTTTGTCTGCAGAGATTAATGCCAAAGATTTGCAGCTTTCAGTCGATACGCTGAATAAAGAAATGGAGCGCATGATTAATGTCGCTCCAGAACAGTATTTGTGGGGGTATAAGCGGTTTAGGAAGGTTAAGGGGGGAGGAAACTATTATAAAACTCTCTCCCATTCAACCTAGAACCATCTTTATTTTGTAACCTCTTCTAAAATAATTTTTCGAGTATTTTTAACAAACCTCTCGACAGTATGTACCTCATTGATATATTGAATAGCTTTAACAGCCAATTGCTTCTGTAATATATCATCATTCATTAATTTATTTACCGCACTACAATAAAGATCAACTTTATCAAAACCATCACCTAAAACATCACCAACATGAACTCCAAATTTTTCAGTCAGGTTTTCTGGATTCCTATTACTAACAATAAGAACTCCATATGATAATGCTTCAAGAAATGAAATAGGTAATGCTTCATGAATTGAAGTATTTATTAAAATTTTTGCACGCTTGAGATATGAGGCTTTTACCTCACCATCTACATGTCCTGCAAAATGTAAATTTGGTAATTCAAGATATGGCTGTATTATTTTTGAATTTTCCCCATCATCTCTAAAAGTTTTCCCTAAAACATAAAATTGATATTGTGGCATTTTCTTTGCAATCTCACAAAACAACCACCCTCTTTTCACAGACTCAATTCTTCCTAAAAAAATAATGATATTTTCTTTATTCTTATATGAGTAAATATAATTTGGGTCGATATCAATTGGATTAGGTAGATATTCGATTTCAACATTACAATCTAAATCATATAAATCAATTGCCTTTTCATTTAAAAAATGGCCTTGAGTTACGAATTTTACACGTCCGCGCTTATACCACTCATGCACTAAATCATAAATTTTTTGATTATAATATGATGGCTCAGGAAATAACTTAACAGTATTTATCTCATCCCATTCATATTGTGGTCTTGGGTCTTGTATCCACAAAATCAGCTTCTTATCGATATTTTTTTCACACTCGAGAACATAACTATATGTAAGTTCAATACTTAAATATATAGAATAATCTTTTTTTGAAAGCCAATGAGATGCAAACCACTTTCTACGTGGTAATTTGTATACATTAATCCCATCTACAACATTTGCCTCAGATTTAAAGTTATACTTTCCTTTACCAAGTAGAACCTCTATTTCAATTTCACTATCAGGTAAATATTTTGAAATATACCTTCTTGCTAAAAAACCATACCCACCATAAGCTGTACCTAGAGCACCAAAGTACTCATCAACGATCAAAGCAACCTTAATTTTTGGCTTTTCACTTTTTGCAGTCAACTTATTCACCCTTAACCCTTAAACTATTTTCTAACATTTTATTTAGAACACATTTGTCAGATATTTGATTTAAATCAATATTTTTAAGCATCTCATTGTATAAATGCACACATTTCGTGCGATAAGTCACTAAATCATCTATTGTTAAATCAGGGTCTAAAAGCTTACTAATACATTGATAGTGTATTGGATAATAGTAATCCATTGGTTTAACCAAACTTAAAAGATTATTTTTATGAAAATAATATGTAATTGCTTCTGGCCCAATAACACCCCAAGGCATATCAGAAATATGCTTGGAAAACCCTAAAATTTTCTTTATTTTAAATCTGAGCTGTTTATTTTTAGAATACCATGGCGGAATAAAATAAGGGTCATAAGCTGCTTTTAACAAATGATCAAGGACAACAGAGTTTTCAGGTAATGCTAGTACTGCACCATTAATTTTATTATCATCCTCAAATGCAACTATATAGTCTTCTTGCAAGATTGGGCGAATACAATAGACATCACAATCAACATAGACCCCTTTCCCTTTCAAACTTTTCATTAATTCATAACGAAAAATATCAGAAAACAGTGCATAACTACCTGTTTTTTTGTGCTTTATAATTTTACTTTTATTAATTATTTGATTAGCGTCTGCCAATTTAACTCCGCTAGGCACATCGTTAATGTCATTATACACATGTAAAACAACATTATGCCCTTGCTGTATAAAGGACATTAAACAGCATCTCGCCAAACGACCTAAATTTTCCCCAACCCATAAAGCATGAATATCTGGAAGTGTAATTGTATTACTCACTAAAAACCCCATACTTATCCTGCTATTTAAATTCAATTATTATTGAAAACATCTTCATCTTCCAACGTAACAGAAAACGTTGAAATTCTTTATAAATCCTTTCAAATATATTTTTTTTTCTTTTTATACGGGTCCAACTAATCCGTGACTGCTCTAGGGAGTTTGATAAACTACATTCATTGAATAAAACTTTTTCTTGTATACATATACCTGGAGACACTTGTACAACATTAATTTCCTTGTCCTTAGTGGTTTTTTCAAACATATAATGATCGGCTGGTAAAAGCTGATCACCTAAAAAAAGATATTGCAATAACTTTGTAGCCCCACTTCTCGTAATAATATATCCTGCCGTACCACTGTGATTAGAGTGTAAATCATACAAATGACGATTTAAAAAACTTTTCCTGAGTTTACCTAATAACACTTTCTCTTGAAATGTTTCTAGTTTAATTAAATCTAAACCTTGTAGGTCTTCGATTATTTCATATAAAAAATCAGCAACTTTCTCACCAAAGAAAATATCATCCTCAAAAATAATTGAATATTGTTCCTTACTTTCAAGCAATTTTTTCCATAAAGCTACATGGCTAGCCAAACACGCAATCTCACCAGGACTAAGAAGTGTAAGATCACTATCAGGTGACATACTAACTAATAATTCCTTACCTTCTTTTGGTCGCAAAGCATCAAAAAACTCAAACTCTAAATTTGCTTTTTTAAATTCTTTTCTTATATGCTCTCTTCTATCAAGAACATCACTTAAACTAATAACAAAACAAAACACTGACTACCCAAAAAATTAGCAAATAATTTTTTATTTTACATAATTTTAAATATAAATTATATCATAATTCATGCCATTCAAGATTTTGGCATTCCTTCATTAAATAAGGAGAATTTTGATTCAATGCTTTACCCTGTATTGCCAGCTCATATTTCTCTAAATATCCGTATGCCATTCTTTCAGCATTAAAATTTTCTACAACATGTTGCTGACAATATAAGGGATCAAATTTTTGCGTATTAATCGCATCCACCAATAGATCAGCATTATTTGAAAGTACCCCGCACTCATGTGGTACCAGTTCAGGAATAGCACCATAAGGCGTTGAAAAAACAGGACAACCAAAATACATACTTTCAATAATAGCCAACCCAAAAGGTTCATGCCAACGCACAGGAAAGATCAATCCCTTCGAGCCATTTAATAATGAAAGCTTTTCTTGGCCGCCGACCATCCCATGAAATTTAATTTGAGGAGAAAAAGTTAAACGTAAACCACGTTTAAAATTAAAACGATCGCCTCCTAGCACATGTAACTGCTGTTTGGCTTTTTTTGCAATATGAATTGCACCTTTGACATTTTTCAAACGCCAAGCTGCTTTACCCAAAAAGTGATAGTAATTCCGCTCTCGCTTCCAGTCGACTTCACCATAATTCGACCAATCCAGACCATTTAACACATAAGAGTCTGAGTTGTGTCTTTGCGCATGATCACGAGAAACAAAAATGGTGTTTTGATTCAAACGCTCTTCAAGCTGAGCATTTCCATGCTCAGTCACTACATAGGGCACCTCTAAACCGGTAACGTTGGGCTGGAACTGGAAATGAACCACATCAATATCATCTGGAATCTGTACAGAAATCGGTCGATCAGGATCCATTTCAATTACTTTCGCAAAACTACAGTGTGAACCTTTCGGCACAAGGAATATGACCTGATGCCCCTGCTCAACCAGTTGTTTTGCCAAATCCCAAATTACACGTTCTGTCCCGCCATAGGCATACACTGGTATAGAAGACATATTGGCAATTAAAATCTTCATTTTTTATTGCTCTCTTTATTCATTTGCCACAGCATCAAATACTTATCTAAAGTATAGCCCATGGATGCCATTGCTAGCAGATAACCATACGCCCCGCCCAAAAAGTCACCACGGATGATATATTCTCGTATAAAAGAGAAAATGCCACGCGATACAGCTGCAAATAAACCTATTTTTTTACCATGCTTAAATTTATCCGATGCCCAATCATGACTATAGCGAATATTTTTCACTAGGAAATGGTGTAAATCATCATTGGTTAAATGCTCTAAATAACCATTTAATTTTACAGCAGGCACATTCCTCTGATCTAAAGATTCATGAACTTCCAAAGATGAGTATTGAAAAGACTTATTGGCATATAACCGTGCTAATCTGTCTGCATACCAAAAACGTTTTTGCACTTCAACACCACAGAACTGATTAACACGCGCCAAGCTAAAAACTTTATCCGTTTGAAGTGGATGCTTTAGCACCTCAACAATCGACTTCCGAAGGGCCTGATCAAGTCGCTCATCTGGATCCAGAACAAGTACATAGTCCTGAGTAGCATAACTTTGTGCTATCTGGCGCTGAATACCAAATCCTTTCCACTCACAGTTAACATACCATTTTACCCCGAATCGCTTGGCAATCTCTTCGGTCTGATCTGTACTGCCAGAATCAAGAATAATAATCTCATCAACAAGGTCATGCACTGTCGCTAAACATGCAGCTAAATGTTTCGACTCATTCTTTGCAATCATCACCAATGAAACAGTCGATTTTTTCTCAGATTGGTCAACTGGCTGAAGCTTTTTAATATTTTCTAGTGACTGATTAAAAGTTGCCAAAGCATGATTATTCTTCAAATCATATAAAATTGCATATTTATTAAAGGTATACTGTGTAAATAACAGAGAGTAAATGAATCCATACTGACCCATTAAGAAGCGGCCATCAATCAGGTATTGTTTAATAAACGCCCAGAACGTATGAAAAAACACCCCCCAAATACCAACTGTTTTCCCTCGTTGCTCACGATCGACAGCCCATGCTTTCGCATAATCTAAACGCTTTTCTAGCCAAAATTTAGGTGTAGGTGCGGTTTGATGCAAAAGAAAACCTTGCAGCTTCTCTGTTTTAGCCCCATTTAAAACAACTGACTCATGAACAAGATTATCATCATACTGATAGTCTTTTGGAAATAAGCGCCAATGCGCCTTCACTGGCCAATAAGCATTATCAATTTGATGACCAAATATGCAATCCAAACGCTTAATTCCAAAGACCGTATCTAAAGGCGGCTGTTGAATTGCTTTTAAAATATTCTGCTGTAGCTGCTCTGTAACCACTTCATCTGCATCCAAAGCAAGAATCCATTCACCTGTAGCATAAGACTGTGCAAGTTGACGCTGTTTTCCAAACCCTGGCCAATTTAGATTTTCAAACCATTGTCCCCCAGCGTCTTCCACCAGTTGTCGGCTATGATCTGTGCTTCCAGAATCCAGTACAATTAACTCATCAATCCAGCCTTTTAATGCGGGTAACGATAATTCTAAGTTTTTTGCTTCGTTCTTAACAATCATGACCACACTTAAGCGATATGGTCGCGCTGTATGATTTAATGCAGGATGTTGCTTCAATTACTGCCAAGCCTCTTTAATCCAATCCGATGGCAACACATAGCGATACCATTTTCCTCCACCGCCATGAATTGCATCTGGTGGATTAATTTCCCCATGGAAAATAATAATTTTGGCACCTTCCGGTTTCACTGGCGGCTTAAAATAGGCCATCGGAATCTTTTGCAGACAATGATATTTATAGCTTTTACACCAGCTCTCTGGCCAGTAGCTTAATTTTTTCTCCTGATCGACATACCAGGACAAATACGCCTGCTCATTACGGAACTTCTGACGGATCTCATCAAAATGCTCACGGAAATACGGCAATAATCCTGGGAAAGCCCCCAGTTTAAAACGATAGACCGAACTGTTGCCGGTAATTCGCCATGGACGTTTCCAGTCATGAATAATCAGAAAATCACCCGGATGGGTAAAAAATGCGTCGATATTGTCGACAATGACCACATCTAAATCCAGAAATAGCGCATTGCCTGTCAAGCCATATAAATCTGGCTCAAACGTCGACAGCTTGTTCCAGCCACGCTCAGGCGCCCCTTCTGGCAAAGCCAGCGGCGGGATCGGAAAACATTCTACTTCCGGATTAATGCCTTCAGTACGGTCAGTCAGGCAGACCATTTTAAAGTCGACTGTGGTATGGCGTTTGACCATATTGTACAAACGGTTAACGTATTCCGAACCGTATTTGGTTCCCCATTTCATGCACAGAACAACATTCTGTTCCTGCATTAAAGAAGATTGAGAGTTCATCTCTGTTTCATGTAAAGCCATGCCGCATGATCCACCTGAGCAATGGCGCCATCATATCACAGAGTTACAAATTAGCAGAATGGCTGCAAAGAAAAGCCACTGCAAAATAACTGTCAGAAAAACGTCATCGAACTTGCACATTCAAGATGCAGATTAGAACTCATCGCAGAACAACAATAGATTATGAAAATTAGTATTGTCGGTACCGGCTATGTTGGCCTTTCCAATGCCATGATTTTTGCGCAGCAGCATGAAGTGGTGGCGCTCGATATCATTCCTGAAAAAGTCGAACTGCTGAATTATGGCATTTCTCCCCTACAAGACCCTGAAATTAGTGACTTCCTGAAAAATAAAGACCTGAATTTTAAAGCCACCCTGCATCAGGCCGATGCCTATCAGGATGCCGATTATGTGATTATCGCCACGCCGACCGATTACGATCCACAGACCAATTATTTTAATACCGACAGTGTCGAAAGCGTGATTCAGGATGTACTGTCAATTAATCCCTGCACCACCATGATCATCAAATCTACCGTTCCGGTCGGGTTTACCGAAAAAATCAAACAGAAATATCGTAGTGGAAATATTATTTTTTCACCGGAATTTTTGCGTGAAGGCAAAGCCCTGCATGACAACCTGTATCCATCACGGATTATTGTCGGAGAACAGTCGGAGCGTGCCCGACTGTTTGCCGATATGCTACTCGAAGGCGCCATCAAAAAAGACTGCCCGGTACTTTTTACCGGTTCCACCGAAGCCGAAGCCATCAAGCTGTTTGCCAACACCTATCTGGCTATGCGCGTGGCCTATTTCAATGAACTGGACACCTATGCACAGCTGTTTCAGCTGGATACCCGACAGATTATTGACGGCGTCTGTCTGGATCAGCGGATTGGCAAATATTATAACAATCCGTCCTTTGGCTACGGCGGCTACTGCCTGCCGAAAGACACCAAACAGTTGCTGGCCAACTATCACAATGTACCGAGCAATTTAATTCAGGCCATTGTCGATGCCAATGCCACCCGTAAAGATTTTATTGCCCAGTCCGTCCTGCAACGCAACCCGAAAGTGGTCGGTATTTACCGTCTGGTCATGAAAAGTGGTTCAGACAACTTCAGGGCATCGGCCATTCAAGGGGTGATGAAACGCATCAAAGGCCGTGGCGTGGAAGTGGTGATTTACGAGCCGACCTTGCAGGAAGATGAATTCTTTCACTCCAAAGTTATGCAGGATCTGAATGAATTTAAACACTATAGCGATGTGATTGTTGCCAACCGTCAATCCGATGAGCTGGCGGATGTGCTGGAGAAAGTCTATAGCCGCGATATTTTTGGTATGGATGATTAAGAGTATTTCCCAGCCTATAAAAAAGGACTCATCTGAGTCCTTTTTTACAGTTTGCACTTATTTTACATAAGTTAACCAGTGTGCATATTTCGGGTCTTTGCCCTGCACTGCATCAAAGTAGGCTTTCTGGATTTGCGTGGTGATTGGACCACGAACACCTTCCCCAATCTGACGGTCATCGTATTCACGGATAGGCGTTACTTCTGCAGCCGTACCCGTAAAGAAGGCTTCATCGGCAATATAGAATTCATCACGAGTAATACGGCGCTCAACCACCTCATAACCCAAGTCTTTAGCAATGGTAATAATCGATTGACGGGTAATCCCATCCAGCGCACCACCAGCGATATCTGGGGTATGAATCACACCATCTTTAACCAGGAATACGTTTTCGCCCGAACCTTGACACACATAACCTTGTGGATCCAGCAGCATCGCTTCGTCATAACCTGAATGCGCCACTTCCTGATGGGCCAGAATCGACAGCGTATAGTTACCAGACGCTTTGGCTTTACACATGGTCACGTTTGGATGATGGTGGGTAAATGATGAGGTTTTTACGCGAATACCCTTCGCCATTGCCTCTTCACCCAAGTAAGCACCCCAGCTCCACGCTGCAACCACGGCATGAATAGTGTTGTCTGTTGCCGCAATACCGAGTTTTTCAGAACCAATAAAGATGATTGGACGTAAATAGCAAGATGCCAGTTTATTTTCACGCACCACATCAATTTGTGCTTGCTCTAAAGTTGCCTGATCAAATGGCACTTTCATTTGATAAATTTTTGCAGAATTTAACAAACGCTTTGTGTGCTCTTTTAGACGGAAAATAGCCGTTCCATTCGGGGTTTCATAGGCACGGACACCTTCAAACACACCCATGCTGTAATGCAGGGTATGGGTCAACACGTGAGTTTTGGCCTCACGCCAGTCAACCAGTTGTCCATCTTGCCAAATAAAACCATCACGATCAGCCAAATTCATGCCATAAACTCCAATTTTTCACAATTATTCACTCTCCAGTGCAAATGCTGCAGCTGGATCAATCAGTCTTTGCCATAACTTGCAAACGGTCATTCGGGTATCGTGCCAGTCGCTTGCAGACACTTGCATGGATTGATTTGCAAGGGCTAAGCGGTGGCTCTCTGCGCGTTCACGGAGATAAGCTTGAATCAGAGCAGTCGCATCGTTGCTGGATAAGCAACCTGTCTTTGCGGCATCCTCAAGGATTCGTACATTGTCGGAGTAATGGGCGAGATCTTTATTCGTCCCACTCCACGCTAACACCGCATACTGTGCCATAAATTCGATATCAACGATACCACCTGCATCCTGTTTTAAATGAAAAATTCCATCTTTTTTTTGCTCATTTGATGAACCGAGATGGTCTTTCATCTTCTGGCGCATTTTCAGCACTTCGGCACGCACATGCGCTTGTTCACGTGGCTGGGTCAGAATCCGGCAGCGTAGTTGCTCGAACTTGTCCCGAAGGCAGCGTTCACCGGCAATACTGCGCGCGCGCACCAGCGCCTGATGCTCCCACAGCCAGGCACTTTTTAGCTGATAATGCTCAAAGGCTTTCAGGCTGGTGACCAGTAATCCTGCTTCCCCAGACGGACGTAACCGGGTATCGACTTCATAAACGCGGCCATCTAAAGTCTGAGTGGTCATCAATGACACAAACTTTTGCCCCACCCGCATCGCAAACTCAAAACCGCTGATGGGTTTGAGCCCGTCGGTATCGGCCTGCTCATCCATATAATGAATAAAGACCAGATCCAGATCTGAGCCATAACCGAGTTCAATCCCGCCTACCTTGCCATAACCAATCACGGTAAAAGCCATATGATCCAGCGTACAGCGCTGGCCTTCAGCATCCAGCGGGAAACCATGTTTTTTCGCGGTAATCTGATAAGCCAGATGCAAAGCAGCATTGACTGACACTTCGGCAATATCGGTGAGCGCATCGGAAACTTTCATCAGCGGACTTTCGGCCAGCACATCACTGGCTGCCACTGCCAGTACATTGGATTTTTTAAACAGGCGCAGTACCCGCATCTGGTCTTCGACCTGATCGACCTCAATCCGTAGCAATTGCTGACGCAAGGAATCTTCCAGATCCTGACGTTTCGGCAATTCAAAATCCATCGACAGAAATTCATCCAGCAGCACCGGATAATGGGTCAGCTCTTCACAAATCCATGGACTGACGGTGGCCATTTTTACCAGACGTTGCAATGCGCCTTTGCTTTCAATCAGCATCACCAGATACACGGTACGGCGCATTACCGATTCCACCAACGGCATCAACCGTACCAGCGCAACTTGCGGCATATCTGACTGCAACACTGCTTCGACCAGATGCGGCCAGAAGGTTTTCAGACGCTGTACCGCTTTGGCCGGTAATTTTTTCAGCGCATGTCCATACCAGAATTCATGCACCAGATTTTTGGCCTGATCATCCAGCACTTCATTCAGGCGCTGTTCCAGCTGGCTAAAACTTTCGACCAGCGGATCAGGTTCTTTTTCTTTAATTAAATGCTCAAACTGATAGATGACCTTGGCGCGTTTTTCATCTAGAAAAGCCATAAAATCTGGCCAGCTCGCAAAACCTAAAGTGCTGATCAAACGCTGACGCAATTCTGGCTCGGTCGGTAAGGACTGGGTTTGCTGGTCATTCAGCGCCTGAATCGCATGTTCAACCCGGCGCAGAAATAAATAGGCATCTTCCAGCTCGGCCACGGCTTTGCTGTCCAGCAATTCAGCTTCATCCAGATGATTCAGGCTGACCAGACATTGCCGGTCTTGTAGCTCCAGCTTGTACCCACCATAAATCAGTTGAAACACCTGCACAATAAACTCAACTTCACGAATCCCGCCAGCGCCGAGTTTAATATCATCTTCCAGATGACGACGCTGCACTTCGCGCTCAATCATGGCCTTCATTTCACGCATGGCTTCAAAGGCAGTGTAATCAACATATTTGCGGAATACGAACGGCCGGGTCATCTCCAGCAGTTCATCCCCTTCTTTGCCTCCGGTGACAATGCGTGCCTTGATCCAGGCATAGCGTTCCCATTCACGGCCGTGCTGGCTTAAATATTTTTCCAGCGCCACATGGCTAATCGCTAGGGCCGAACCATCGCCCCAGGGACGCAGGCGCATATCGACCCGGAACACAAAGCCATCGGCGGTGATATGGTCGAGCAGATAAATCAGTTTCTGTCCCCATAAAATACAGAACTGCTGCACATCAATACATTTACGACCGTTGGTTTCGCCCTGCTCATCGAAGGCAAAAATCAGGTCAATATCGCTGGATAAATTCAGTTCCTGCGCGCCATGTTTACCCATGGCAATCACAATCAGGTCCTGTACTTTACCGTTATAGCCCACCGGCTCGCCATGCTTGGCCACCAAGGGAGCCCGGGCAAAATCTTTGGCTGCTGTTACACAGACATCGGCGAAATCGGACAGTTCACGGGTTAGGGTGACCACATCGGTTAACTGGTTGGCATCTTGCCAGATCCAGCGAAACATCAACCGGGCACGTAAGATCCGCAGACTACGCATCCACTCGGTTTCATCCTGAATATCCTGCAAGGTCGTTTGCACGGTGTGCTGAATCTGCTGGGTGCTTAAAGGGGTTAAAAACCGGTCAACTGCATAATCTTGTTCTAAGAGGGGTTGGTGCTTGGCCAATACCTGTTCTGCATATTGGCTGGCACCTAAGGTTTTGCGCAATTGTTCCGTATTCATTCACACACCCAAAGCTGACTGTTTTTTCTAGTTATATCAGGAGTCTGGCTAGAGGGGAAAAGAAAATTGCGTTTTCTACATTTTTACTTTTTCGAACTGTATATCTTCCGGCATTAAAGCCTGATGCGCGCTGGTGGCCTGCGGCAAGGTCACAATAAAGGTGGTTCCTTCGCCTTCATTAGATTCCACCACAATTTCGCCTTTGTTCAGGTCGACAAAACGTTTACACAGTACCAGGCCCAGACCGGTACCTTTTTCACCCGCCGTACCTTTACTACTGGCCGTGACCGCAGCCTGGAACAGCTGATCCATTTGCGACTGGCTCATGCCCAGGCCGGTATCCTGAATATAGATGTGTACGCTATCGTCTGCCTGTTCGGCGCGTAAAGTCACCTTGCCGGTACCATCTGTCGGGGTGAATTTCAGCGCATTCGACACCAGGTTCTGGATAACCGAGGTAATCATATTAATGTCGGCATAGACTTTAATGTCATCATCAATCTGGTTAATCAGCTGAATATTCTTTTTCACCGCCAGACTGTTCAGCACATCACAGACAATTTTCGACGACTGTTGCAGCTTAAAGTTAATTGGATGATAGATAAAGCGGCCGCCTTCTGCCATGGCCCAGTTCAACAGGCTTTCCAGCAGGTTATAGGTCGATTGCGCAGTATCATATAAATAGTCGGCAATATTCTGCACACTGGAATCATCTAGCGTTTCGCGTTCTTGTGCCAGAACTTCGGAAAAACCGAGCAAGCCATGAAACGGCGCTCTTAAGTCATGCGCAATAATCTGAAAAAATTTGGTTTTACTGAAATTCAGTGCAGCCTGCTGCTCATACATTTCTTTCAGCTCGGTATGGTCGGCTTTTAACTCCAGATAATTCACCAGGTTGGTGGCCAGATCACTGAGAATTTCAATCGCCTGTAGCGAAAAAGACTGCTCGTTCTGGTCGAAAAACAGAATCTGTCCAATCGAGCGACCATCGGACATTTTCAGATCAAAGGCCATAAAGCGTTTTGCTTCTACGCCTAAAGAGCCAACACGCTCAACCAGTTGTATATAGTGGGGATGCTCGGTATGAATGCAGTCCTGACCATCAAACAGTTCGACAATCTGGATATGATCGGGTGCAATAAAGGCTTTAAAACAGTCCTGATGGGCATACCATAAATAGGGTTCGCCCTCGAAGGCCAGTGCGGAATGCTCTACCCCTAAAATTTTACGGGCAGATGATAAAAAACGCTCAATCTGATTGGTGGCAGTAAATACCCCCAATAACAGAGACAACCTGCATGCACTCAGCTGTTCAGTTTCTGAACCTATTTCAAGCAACTGCAACTTCATATCTGCCTCATCCGAGATCCATTCTTATAGAATATTTAGGCCATTTTTAAAGCCGATTGCTCAGCCCGGTTAACAAACTTTAACAGAGAATATAACACCAAACCCAAAAGAATAAACCAAACTCCTTCATTAATTTGTAACCTGAAAAAATTTTAAAAAAAGGTATATTTTCATTACATTTATTAAATAAATTCACTACTTTTTGTTTATCTCTTTTTAAACAGCAAGCTACTTTAACTGATTTTGGTTAAAAATAAATTGGCACATTTTATACACTTTTTTCAGTGTTATGATAGGTATGATTTCTGTAAATTCATCGGATTTTTAAGGGAATTTCCTGGTTAATTTTCACCGGATAATGGGTTTACCACGTTACTTTAGTTTTACATCTTCTGTTCATGTTTTTGGACGATAATATATCCGCCTGATCAGTGAATCGTCATCACATGATCAATCTGTCTTATTGGTATTGAAAAAATCAGGTTAATCATTCAAATCTAATACGCAGATGTGCTGGATGGAATGATCGAGTTTGAAGGAAAAAAGGCGGCTCTTTGAGTGTTTTTCTTCCCCAAACAGGCAAGTGTGGATTCAAATCAGGCACAAATATCACGAATTAAAATGCATCATTTTTCAGCGAAATGTCGTTATCACGGATATTACGTTGACTGAAAAGGCTTGAGGGTCGATACTCTCAAGGTTTTACTTAAGCAAACCGGTTCGCAGGGGCTGATTCATCACTTTCACCCCCTCAAAACTCAATCAACGCAAGGGGCTATATATGGCTGGTGGAAAGTCAACCATCATTTACACACTGACTGACGAGGCGCCATTACTGGCGACTTATTCGCTGCTGCCGATTATTGAGACCTTTACTAAGCCGGCCGGCGTAGAGATCGTTAAAAGTGACATCTCCGTGGCCGCACGCGTGCTCGCAGAATTTTCTGACTACCTCACCGACGAGCAAAAGGTCACTGACAACCTCGCAGAGCTAGGTCGTCTTACACAAGATCCAGATACGAACATCATCAAACTTCCAAACATCAGTGCTTCTGTTGCTCAGTTGACTGCATGTATCAAAGAACTTCAGTCTAAAGGCTATGCGGTTCCTGATTACCCTGAAAACCCGACCACTGAGGAAGAAAAGGCAATCAAGACCCGTTATGGCAAATGCCTGGGCTCTGCAGTAAACCCGGTATTACGTGAAGGTAACTCTGACCGTCGCGCACCAACTGCAGTAAAGAACTACGCGAAGAAAAACCCGCACTCAATGAGCGAGTGGAAACAGTGGTCACAAACTCACGTTTCTCACATGGACGAAGGCGACTTCTACCATGGCGAAAAGTCCATGACTTTAGACCGCGCGCGTAACGTGAAAATGGAACTGATCACCAAGTCAGGTGAAACCATTGTTCTGAAGCCAAAAGTTGCGCTGCAAGACGGTGAAATCATCGACTCGATGTTCATGAGCAAAAAAGCGCTTTGCGACTTCTATGAAAAAGAATTGGATGACTGTAAAGAAGCCGGCATCCTGTTCTCTTTACACGTAAAAGCGACCATGATGAAAGTTTCACACCCGATCGTATTCGGTCACTGTGTGAAAATTTACTACAAAGATGCTTTCGAAAAACATGGCAAACTGTTCGACGAGTTAGGCATTAATGTCAATAATGGTATGGCCGGTCTTTACGAGAAGATCGAAACCCTGCCAACTTCTTTACGTGAAGAAATCATCGAAGACCTGCACGCGTGTCAAGAACACCGTCCTGCACTGGCGATGGTGGATTCTGCAAAAGGCATCACTAACTTCCACTCTCCGAACGACGTAATTGTTGACGCATCTATGCCAGCAATGATCCGTTCTGGCGGTAAAATGTGGGGTGCTGACGGCAAGCCTTACGACTGTAAAGCAGTAATGCCAGAATCGACTTTCGCGCGTATTTACCAGGAAATGATCAACTTCTGTAAATGGAATGGTAACTTCGACCCACGTACCATGGGTACTGTGCCTAACGTTGGTCTGATGGCGCAAAAAGCGGAAGAATACGGTTCACACGACAAGACTTTCGAAATTCCTGAAGCGGGTGTTGCCAACATCACGGATCTGGAAACAGGTGAAGTGTTGATGTCTCAAAACGTGGAAGAAGGCGACATCTGGCGTATGTGTCAGGTGAAAGATGCACCAATCCGCGACTGGGTGAAACTGGCTGTTACACGTGCACGTAACTCTGGTATGCCAGCTATCTTCTGGTTAGACCCGTACCGTCCACACGAAAATGAACTGATCAAGAAAGTACAAAAATACCTGAAAGATCACGATACAGACGGTTTAGACATCCAGATCATGTCACAAGTCCGTGCAATGCGTTATACGCTTGAGCGCGTTGCTCGTGGCCTGGATACCATTTCTGTAACCGGTAACATCTTACGTGACTACCTGACTGACCTGTTCCCGATTATGGAACTAGGTACATCTGCGAAGATGCTGTCAATCGTGCCGTTAATGGCTGGTGGCGGTATGTACGAAACAGGTGCTGGTGGTTCTGCGCCGAAACACGTACAACAGCTGGTTGAAGAAAACCACTTACGTTGGGATTCTTTAGGTGAGTTCCTGGCACTGGCGGTATCTCTAGAAGAGCTTGGCATTAAAGAAGACAACGCGAAAGCGAAACTTCTGGCGAAGACTTTAGATGCTGCAACAGGCAAGCTGCTGGACAACGACAAGTCTCCATCACGTCGTACTGGCGAGCTGGACAACCGTGGCAGCCACTTCTACCTGGCAAAATTCTGGGCAGAAGAACTTGCTGCACAAGACGAAGATGCTGAACTGAAAGCGAAATTTGCTCCACTTGCACAAGCTTTAGCTGCAAATGAAGAGAAAATCGTGGCTGAACTTGCAGAAGTCCAAGGCAAATCAGTAGATATCGGCGGTTACTACGCGGTAGATCAAACGAAAGTAAATGCCGTGATGCGTCCAAGCGAAACCTTGAATGCAACGCTGGCTTCATTACAAGCTTAAATTGAATTTGACTGACCTTTGTTAGTCAGCTCATAAAAAAACCGGTGCTAAGGCGCCGGTTTTTTATGTTTAATACCATTAGATTAACAAGCGATCAGGGATGAATTTAACCATTCAGTGATGCCGTAAAAGGTGGAGCTATTTACTTATATCTTGATAGGTATCTTGATTATTCATCCTTTCCACGTTACGACACCCGAACATTTTTTAGAATAATCTGATTCTTCTTATTTTTCAGGCAATAAAAAACCCCAAGTCTGAATATGCTTGGGGTTCTTTAGAATCTGTGGTCCCGAGGGTCGGAGGTTTTGTAATTTTAGCCATCTGATTTCACCATGAAAAACAAGGGAAAATCAGGTACTCATTTAGGGACTTATTTGCCAGAATGACCACCTGAAATCAGGCTAATGAAGTCATTGAGTTTTGAACGAATGGTTAACGCAGATTATTTATTTTAAACAATAAAAAAAGGCTCTAAGTCTTAATGTGCTTAGAGCCTTTTTAGGTAACTGGTCCCGAGGGTCGGACTCGAACCGACACGTCATCTCTGACAGCGGATTTTGAGTCCGCCGCGTCTACCAATTTCACCACCTCGGGAAGGTGTTGATGCGTATAATAAACTGTTTCACCCGCTTGTCAACGCTCGCCTCCCATATTTGTTTAAAAATAAATCAACCCGATTTTTTTTGTCTTATAATTAGGCAATTTCAGCGATAAAACCAAAAAACGCATATACTACGCCCAATCCTGTTATTGTTTTGCGCATTTATTTAACCATGCAACTTTCTGATTTTAATTTCGATCTCCCTGATGAACTGATTGCCCGTTACCCGCTGGAACAGCGCAGCGCCTCACGCCTGCTGCATGTCAATGCCGAAGGTCAGTATCAAGACCATCAATTTACCGATCTTGTCGACTTACTTGAAGCTGGCGATGTGCTGGTCTTAAATGACACCAAAGTCATGAAAGCTCGCCTGAGAGGGAAACGTGCTACCGGTGGTGCTGTGGAAGTGCTGGTCGAACGCATGCAAGATCAGTTTATTGCGCATTGTCATATTAAAGCCAGCAATTCTCCAAAAGCCGGTGCTGAACTCTTCATTGGTCCAGATGAAGTGAAAGTCACGGTACAAGGCCGGCATGAGAACCTGTTTATTGTCGAGTTTTCCCAGCCCATTCTAGAGGTGCTGGATCGCTACGGCGCCCTGCCCATTCCGCCGTACTTTAACCGTGAAGCAGAAGCGATTGATACCGAACGCTATCAAACTGTATTTAATGATCCAACCAAACTGGCCAGTGTTGCCGCCCCGACTGCCAGCCTGCATTTTGATGCCGAACTGCTGGCCAAGCTTGAAGCCAAAGGCATTCAAAAAACCTTTGTAACCTTGCACGTGGGCGCTGGAACCTTCCTGCCGGTACGCACCACTGATATTGAAAACCATATCATGCACAGCGAATGGTGTGATGTACCAGCCGCCGCTGTGGAGATGATCCAGCAGGCCAAAGCACGTGGCAATAAAGTCATTTCAGTTGGTACCACAGCCACCCGTGCGGTCGAAAGTGCAGCACAGGCACATGGCGGCACACTGGCCGCCTGGACCGGTGATACCCAGATTTTCATTTATCCGGGCTATAAATTTAAAGTGGTGGATCGTTTGATCACCAATTTCCACTTGCCTGAATCCACCTTATTAATGTTGGTGTCTGCGCTTTCGAGCCGTGAAAATGTCATGCGGGCGTATCAACATGCTGTGGCTGAACGCTATCGTTTCTTTAGTTATGGCGATGCCATGCTGATTGATCAAGCTCAGTCTTAATTTTCAAACTGTAAAAGATATCGCCATGCCGCTCGATACCGTGAAACACTCCATTCATATTCGACGTAAGAAGAATCAGCGGGTATTTCGCAATATCGCTCGGTTATGGGATATAGGAAAAAAAGCGCAAAGCCATCAAGAAATTTTGGATGGTTTGCACCCTTGGCAAGATGACATCACCCTCAAGTTTGAAAATGTTTTGCCTATTTTGCTTGGTATTATAGGGGTGTTGTTCTGCTTATTGCTCTTGATTCAACCGAGCAATATTTGGCTGCAATTTTGTTTACTGATTGGTGTAGTCTGTATTTTTTGGGCATTTATTACCTATGAGCAAGACGACCCCATTGAAGAAGTTATCACTTTTTTAGAACAGGAAAGCATTGCGCAACGCTATCAACTGGCATGGCAGCAACCGCCGCAACATCTTTCCCGCACCTTACAACCCGTTTATTTGATTGCTCATTTAAAAAGTCTGTTTCCCTTATTTAATTTAGGGAATCTGTCTAATGAAATTCGCCGTTACGCCAGTACTGTTTGGCAAGATGAACAAGGCAAGCAGCATCAGGTTTTGGTGTTTGAATATCGCTATGTCAGCGAAACCCGCATTAAAGATCAAAATGGCAATGACTACAAAGTTCGTGAAGTCGTGCGCTATTTATCGGGCGTATTTGTCTTTGATGTGCAACTACAAGGTTTAGCAGTGACCTCAAACAATAAATCCTTTGGTGCGCCTTATCATGTGCCGTGGCATACCAGTGATATTTGTCTAAATCAAAAACTCAATTTTTTTGGTAGTGATGCAATTCAACTGGCGCGTACGCTCAGCCCTGCAATGGTGTTAAAACTAGATGATTTTTTTCAGCATCAACAAGGTGATTTGTTATTTCACCCTGAGCGTAACACGCTGTGTTTTTTAGGCAATCGCAACCTGTTTGAAATTTCCAGTAGAGCAAAAAATATTCAAGATATTTCCGCATTGCGTGGACACTTACGCACTTTTAAATTACCTTATTTAGAACAATTACAGACAGATCTGGTCGATTTTCTAGACTAAGAAAATCATCTTGGGGCAAAGCATGGGTATCGCAATTTTTCTTTTGGTTGTTATCATATTGGTGATTCTAGGTATCATGATTCGTAACAATATCGTACGCCACCACAACGCTACTATCCGCGCTTGGGCAGATGTGACAAGTTTTGAACGACAGAAATTAAAAACACTCGAAGAACTTGCGCCAGTGGTCGAACAATATGCAGGCATGGAAAAAGGTACTTTAGAAAAAGTGACTGAACTGCGTCAAAATATTATGAACCTAAACATCACCAATGCTGATGTTCATCAATTACAACGTGTTGAAGCCTTAAGCAAAGAATTGATGCGCAGCTTGAATGTGGTGGTCGAAAATTATCCTGAGTTAAAAGCCGATCAACTGTATTTAAAAATGATGCATGAAATTGATGAGCAGAATGAAAATGTCGGTGCTGCAATTACTATTTATAACCGCAATGTCGAACTATTTAATAATTATATTCAGGTCTTTCCTAACAACATGATCAATACGGCAACCACAGCCAAAAAACCAGTGCGCGCTTTTCGTGATAACAGTGCAGCGCAAAGTTTTGATTATCGTCCAAACTTTTAAGTTATTTTTGATAGGTCAATAAAACAGCAAGCACGAAGCTTGCTGTTTTTTTCAGATTTCAACTAAACACTTGACTGTGTCAGATACTGCACCTGATTACGCCCCTTATTTTTTGCCAAATACAATAATTCATCGGCTGAATGCAGAAAATCGACCACATTGTGATACTGCTGATTTTGATGATAGCTATTTGCGCCAATACTCACAGTGACTTGGGTGATTTCCCCCGTCTTGGTATGTGGAATTTCCAGTGCATATACTGCCTGCCTAAAGTTTTCAGCAAGTTGCACGGCATCTGCCAGCGGCGTTTCAAGCAATAGCACCACGAATTCTTCACCACCAAAGCGAGCCACAAAGTCAGATGCACGCGCAAAGTGTTGTTTAAGCAACTGCGCCACGCTAATCAAACAGTGATCACCCTGCAAATGCCCATAATTGTCGTTATAAGGCTTAAAATGGTCGATGTCGATAAACAGCATAGACAAGGCATGTTGATGACGTGAAGCTCGTTTAAATTCATTCTCTATACACTCGCTGAGCGCCTTTCGATTAGCAACCAAGGTCAGCGGGTCTTGTAAGCTCAAAGCCAGATTTTTACGACTCAATGCTTCGAGTTCCAACTCCATCTGTTTACGTGCAGAAATATCAAACATAAACTCGATAATCGCTACAGTTTCATCATTTTCACGAATCACATGCACCACATCACGAATCCAGACATAATCTCCTGTAGCGGTTAAGGCACGATAATCAGCTTCGTGGTCTGTACCTTGATCAGACAAACTCACACACATATTTACGGTCTTATCTCGATCTTCAGGATGCATCCGATCAATCCAATCTTGTGCAGTTTTCCAACTGTCTTGCGTCCAACCCAGTAAAGGCTCAATTTGTGGACCGATGTAGCTAAAAGCTTTGGTTTTCCAGTTAATCTGCCAGGGAATTGCATTCGTGGTTTCCAAAAGCGTTTTATAGAATTGGTCTTCTTTTAATGCACTGTTTATTTCACTCATAGCCCACCCTATGAATTTATTTTAATTACAATGTAACAACTTAAGTGAGCTTTGACTACAATTTGTTCTGTCTTATTGACATTTTCTTCTTCAGCTTTGACACAACCATGTAGTTGAGCAAAAATAAATAAAACTTACTCACAATATAAAATCAAAATAAAGTAAACCAATAAAGAAGAAATTACCCGCATATTCAGAAATTTACGCCATATAAGCACAATGAATTTGAGCAAAATATTCACTCGTAATTTTTACCAAGGAAAACGTATCTCAACTGGTAATTCCGTGCATAATCTAGGAAAATAGTCCACTTTTAGCATGAACAATCAGCGAACTGTTTTTTCGCCTTGATTTGGAACATATATGAAGTTTGAGAAATTAGGTCAGTCGGGGCGCGCCCGTCGTGGTCGTTTAACTCTTGAACATGGTGTGGTGGAAACCCCTGTGTTTATGCCTGTCGGCACCTATGGCACCGTTAAAGGCATGCTCCCGCGTGATATTGAAGACATTCAAGCACAAATTATTTTAGGCAACACCTTCCATCTGTATTTGCGTCCAGGTCTGGATGTCATTAAAGAACATGGTGGCCTGCACGAATTCATGAAATGGGACAAGCCGATTCTGACCGATTCTGGCGGTTTCCAGGTCTTTAGTCTGGGTGCCATGCGCAAGATTAAAGAAGAAGGCGTGACTTTCCGTTCACCAATTGACGGCTCCAAAGTATTCCTTTCTCCAGAAATTTCCATGGAAATCCAGAAGGTTCTGAACTCAGACATCGTCATGATTTTTGATGAATGTACGCCGTATCCAGCGACCCATGAAGAAGCACAGAAATCTTTACAGCTGTCGTTACGCTGGGCCAAACGCTGTAAAGAACATCATCACAATGTCCTTGAAAATAAAAATGCCCTGTTCGGGATTATTCAGGGCGGGATGTATGAAGATTTACGTGATGAGTCTTTAAATGGTCTGCTAGAAGTCGGTTTTGATGGTTATGCCATTGGCGGTCTGTCAGTCGGTGAACCAAAAGAAGAAATGATCAAGGTACTGGATTATCTGCCGAACAAAATGCCGGAAGATAAACCACGTTACCTGATGGGTGTCGGCAAACCGGAAGATATCGTGGAAGGGATTCGCCGCGGTGTCGATATGTTTGACTGCGTAATGCCAACCCGTAATGCCCGTAATGGTCATTATTTCGTGACCGATGGTCTGGTACGGATTCGTAACAGTAAATACCGTCATGACCAGAGCCCGCTCGATCCGCACTGTGACTGCTATACCTGCAAGAACTTTACCCGCGCCTACCTGTTCCATCTGGAAAAATGCGGCGAGATGCTCGGTTCAATGCTCGGTACCATCCATAACCTGCGCTATTACCAACGCTTTACCCAAGATATCCGTAATGCCTTGGACAATGGCACTTTTGATGACTTTGTACAGGACTTTTACGCCCGTCGCGGTCTGGATGTGCCGCCTTGTCCGCAAGATTAATCTTTTCAGTATTTGCGCTGAAGAAAAAGACAGGGTAAATTGCAGAACAAGTCAATTTATTATCAATGTTATTGATTCCAGTTTTTAGTTTAGGAAAATGAAATGAGCCTTTTTATTTCTACTGCTCACGCAGCAGGTGAAGCTGCACAACAACCAAGCATGGTTGCTAACCTTTTGATGATTGCAGTATTTATTGCAATTTTCTACTTCCTGATTTGGCGCCCGCAATCAAAACGTGCCAAAGAACACCGCGCCCTGATCGACAGCCTGGGCGTAGGCAGCGAAGTGGTGTTTGCTGGTGGCCTGATGGGTAAAATCACCAAACTTGAAGGTGATTTTGCAGTGGTTGAACTGAACCGCGGCGTAGAAGTAAAAATTCAGCGTGCCAGTGTGATTTCAGTTCTGCCTGAAGGCACATTAAACAACCTTTAATCAAAAATTAGTCGTGCGCCCGCACGACTTTTTCATTTTAAGAAGAAAATTAAATGCGTTACCCAGCATGGAAATATCTACTCATCCTTGTGGTTCTGGTGGTGAGTACATTATATGCCCTGCCAAGTTTGTATCCAGATGAACCTGCGGTTCAGATTTCTGGGGCCAAAGCCGGTACCCAAATTGACCAAAGCATCGTACAAAAAGCAGAGCAAATTCTAAAATCAGAAAATATTGCCAGCCATGACAACAGCTTTACCAATAACGCAGCCCTGTTGCGTCTGGACTCAAGCGAAGCACAGCTTAAAGCCAAAGATGCATTACGTCAGGGCTTGGGTGATGATTATGTCGTGGCCCTCAACCTGGCGCCAACCACTCCTGAATGGCTACAGAAAATTGGCGCCAAGCCAATGAAACTGGGTCTGGACTTGCGTGGTGGTGTTCACTTCCTGCTGGAAGTGGATATGGACAAGGCCATCAGCCAGCGCCTGGAAACCTCTGCGACTGACCTGCGTCGCCAACTGCGCGACAACAAGCTGAAATTCAACAGCCTGTCTTTGAATAACAACACCATTACCGTGCAGTTCGCCAACAATGATGACCGCTCAGCCGTAATGGACTTCTTGCGCCGTAACGGCAACGAGTTTAACCAGCAGGCACTGGCCACCACAGATGGTGCCATGTTGCGCCTGACCTATACCGACACGCGCAAGCAGGAAATTGAATCCTATGCCGTGAACCAGAACTTGACCACGCTACGTAACCGTATTAACGAGTTAGGTGTGGCCGAAGCGCTGGTCCAAACCCAAGGCAGCAACCGTATTGTGGTGGAATTGCCGGGTGTACAGGATACCGCTGAAGCCAAGCGTGTTCTGGGTCGTACTGCGAACCTGGAATTCCGTCTGGTCTCTGACCTGAATGATCAGCACATTGACCCGTATACCGGTCAGCTCAGCAGCCAGACCTTACCACCGGGCACTGAAGCCTTTGCCTTTGAATCGCTCGACAGTGGCCGTCAGTTGCTGCTGAACCGTAGCCGTATTTTAACCGGTGAGCGCGTACAGAATGCATCGAGTGGCTTTAGTCAGGATACTGGCGGCGCCGAGGTAAACATTACCCTCGACTCTGCAGGCGGCAAGCTGATGGCAGACGCGACCCGTAATGCGGTCGGCAAACGTATGGCGGTACTGTTCATTGAGAACAAGCAGCGCATCAGCTATGTAACTGATCCGGAAACCGGCGTCCAGACTGAAGTGCGTACCCCATACACCGAATCAGTCGTGATTAACGCCGCAACCATTCAGGCGGTATTAGGTTCACAGTTCCGGATTACCGGTCTGGATTCACCGCAAGAAGCGGCTGAACTGGCATTAATGCTACGTGCCGGTGCCCTGGCTGCGCCAATGTACTTCGTTGAAGAACGTGTGATTGGTCCTAGTCTGGGTCAGGAAAATATCGACAAGGGCGTAACCTCGACCCAGATCGGTTTTATTCTGGTTGCGATCTGGATGGTGGTGTTCTTCCGTCTGTTTGGTGTGATTGCCAACTTCGCGCTGGTGTTTAACCTGGCGATGATCCTGACAGTGATGTCATGGATTGGTGCTTCTTTAACCTTACCGGGTATTGCCGGTATCGTCATTACCATTGGTATGGCGGTCGATGCCAACGTCCTGATTTGTGAGCGAATACGGGAAGAGATCAAATGGGGGGCCTCACCGAAACAGGCCATTGTGGCTGGTTATGACCGGGCCTATAACACCATTTTCGACTCGAACTTAACCACCTTCCTGGTGGCGTTCATTCTGTTCGCGATTGGTACCGGTCCGATTAAAGGCTTCGCCGTGACCCTAATGATTGGTATTGTCTGCTCGATGTTTACGGCCATTACCGTAACCCGTGCGATTGTACAGATCATTTATGGCAAACGCCGTAACCTGAAAAAGTTGAGCATTTAAGGAGATCGATGATGACTGAGAATACTCAACTGAATCCGAAAAAATACGGCCGTCCGGATGATGAGCGCGTCATTCCGTTTATGAAGATTGCGTTGCCGGCGGCATTGCTTTCGATCATTTTAACCGTGGCCAGCATCTTCTTTATTGCCACCAAAGGCTTAAATCTGGGTCTGGACTTTACCGGCGGTATTGCCGCAGAGCTGAACTACAGCAATCCGGTGAAAGCCAGCGATGTCTCTTCTGCCCTGACGCAGGCCGGTTTCCGTGATCCGGTGGTACAGACCCTGGGTTCTGAACGTGACCTGATGGTGCGTATGCCGGTGCAGGACGAGATTGAAGTCGAAGACCTGACCCAGACCATTACCGCCGCGGCACAATTGCCGGGCAACAGCGCTGATGTAACCAAGGTTGATGTGGTCGGCGGTCAGGTCGGTAACGAGCTGTATGTACGTTCTGCAGGTGCCGTAGCACTGGCACTGATCCTGATGCTGATTTATGTCACCATCCGCTTCGAGTTCAAACTGGCGATGGGTGCGGTACTGTCCCTGTTCCACGATATTATCGTGACGGTGGGTATTTTTGCGATGATGCAATGGCCATTTGACCTGACCGTTTTGGCAGCCCTGCTGGCAATTATCGGCTTCTCGCTCAACGATAACATTGTAGTCTCGGACCGTATTCGTGAAAACTTCCGTAAAATTCGTGGCGCTTCGCCGCTGGAAGTGGTCAATATTGCCTTAACCGAAACCTTACGTCGTACCATCCACACCTCGATGACGCTGTTACTGGTGGTGGTGGCGATGATGCTGATGGGTGGTGATGGCCTGAAATGGTTCTCGATTGCCATGTTTGTCGGTGTCTTTGTCGGAACCTATTCTTCGATTTATATTGGTACCGCCTTTGCACTGTGGCGTGGACTGAACCGTCAAGACTTTATTGTGCAGGTGAAGCCGGAATTTGAAGAGGAAGAAATTCCTTAATTCTTATCCCTCCCATACCAGCAAAAGCCCATCTCCGGATGGGCTTTTTTAATGGCGGATCAGTTGCAGCTTGGGAAACTGAAATCCCTTGCAGGAACGTTCAGAACGCCAGGCTACGGTCAGCATACAGCCACCAATCTTCAGATGCTGATAGGCAAACGTACCCAAGCCCTCATGATGGCAGAATCCACCCTGCTGATGCGGATGAACCCCGCTATTCAGCTGGTTCAGGCTCATGCGAATACCCAGCCCTGACGCTTTCAGAACAGCCTCCTTGGTGGTCCAGACCTTAAACCAGTAATCTGTCTCCTGGCCATAAGCCTGCCACAATTCCCATTCAGCCGGATGAAACATGTGCCTGGCCAGACTCTCAAAGCGCACCTTGCGATCCAGATCTTCAACATCAACCCCAACATCTTGAAGCTGCTCGCTATAGGCCAGTGCATAGTGCTGACGGCTGTGACTATGATTCAGGGCCAGCTGCGGATACGCAGGCAAAAACGGCTTGCCATACGCAGTACGGTCAAAATCTTCCAAGCAGATTGGCGCGTTTAAATAGGCCGATAGGCGCTGGTTACGAAAAGCATAAATGGCCTGCTTCTGCTGCTGGATGTACGCTTTACGCTCCAGCGCCGGCTGCTGCGGTGCAATCTGTGCCAGACGGGCCAATTCTAAAATGATCTGTGCGCTCATATGTGCACGCATTCCATGCATAAACAAAAACCAGCGATCAAGATCACTGGTTTTTTCAAAGATAAGAAAGAAAGTTTAATTGCCCTGTACCAAACGACGTGCGCTGATAATCCCCGGCTGCTGCTCCAAACGTGCCAGCAGACGTGACAGTTGCGCCAGCCCTTTGACTTCAATTAACAGCTTCATATTGGCAATACCATCATTTTCGGAAATGGTATTCACCTGACGAATATTAATCTGATCAGAGAAAATCACCTGGGTCAGATCTTTCAGCAGACCACGGCGATCATAGGCTTCCACTACAATCTGCACGCTTTGACCACGGGTTGGCTGCATTTCCCAGTCGGCTTCGACCGCACGTTCTGGCTCCTGGCTGATCATGCGTACATAATCCGGACAAGCCACCTTATGAATGCTGACGCCGCGATTCAGGGTAATATAACCAGCAATGGATTCACCATGTACCGGCTGGCAGCACTGAGCAATATGCAGCTCAACGTTATCCAGACCATCAATCAGAATACCATGCGCCGACAAGGTATGGCTGGCTCGCGGATTCAGGGTCGGTTTTAATACCAGTTCCGGTTCATCCTGATCCAGATGCATATGCCGGTTAACCTGGTTAATCAGCGCATGCAGGCTGATTTCACCATTGACCAGACCAATCAGAATGTCTTCACCGAGTTTGACATTAAAGTGATTGCAGTAATCATTCAAGTCGATACTTTTCGGGTGAATCGCCAGACGCGACAATTCCTTATTCAGAATATCACGGCCAATTTCCAGATTCTTGCTGCGGTCCTGCTGTCTGAACCAGTGGCGTAACTTGTCACGCGCCCGCGCAGTCTTGATATAACCAAGTGAGTTCACCAGCCAGTCACGGTTTGGTTCACGGTCTTTCTTGGTCAGAATTTCGACCTGTTCACCGGTTTTTAAGGTATAGGTCAGCGGCACATAACGCTGATTGACCCGCGCGGCATAACACTTGTTACCGACTTCGGTATGTACATGGTAGGCAAAGTCCAGCACGGTCGAGCCACGCGGTAATTCTTTAATATCCCCATCGCGGCTAAACACATAAATCTTTTCAAAATCTTCAAACTCTTGCAGCTGCTCGAAGTTTTCAGTTTCATCATAGGACTTATGCGCACTGGCATCATTACGTTCCTGATAATGTTCCAGCACCGCACGCAAAGAATGCAAACGATGATTGAAGGAATGATCGGTGGTTTTGCTGCCTTCTTTATAGTTAAAGTGCGAACACACGCCAAGTTCTGCTTCTTCATGCATTTCCATGGTACGGATTTGCACTTCCAGCGACTTGTTTTCAGCAATCACTGCAGTATGCAGCGAGCGATAACCATTGGCTTTCGGATTGGTAATGTAGTCATCAAACTGATGCGGAATATGCCGCCACAGCTGATGTACGATACCGAGCGAGTGATAACATTCCGGAATGGTTTTGACCAGTACCCGCACTGCACGAATGTCATAGAGCTGGTCGAAGCTCAGGTCTTTGCTCTTCATTTTTCGATAAATCGAATAAATGTGTTTGACCCGGCCGGTAATTTCCGACTCAATGCCATGCGCCGCCAGTTCACTCTTGAGCTTATCAATCACAAACTGGATATATTGCTCACGTTCTAGCCGCTTTTCATTCAGTAAAGACGCAATTTCTTTATAACGGTCCGGCGCCAGATAACGAAAAGCCAGATCTTCCAGCTCCCATTTTAACTGGGCAATGCCCAGACGGTGCGCCAGCGGCGAGTAAATGGTCAGAATTTCACGCGCCACCCGCTCCTGACGCTCTTTGGACGCTGTGGTCAGTTCACGTAAGGCATAAGTACGTTCAGCCAGCTTGATCAGCACCACACGCACATCTTCAGTGACCGAAATCAGCATTTTGTAGATACCGGTCAGATGCTCGCGCTGGTTGTTATTGAAGTGATCTTCCAGCCGTTTATTCTTTTCAATCAGCTCGGACAGCTTACCCATCGACAGGGTACCTTTGACCAGGGTATGTACGCTGTCACCGAAATGCTCACGCACTTCTTCCAGAGTCATCACCCCTTCACGCACACTGCGGTACAGCATGGCAGCCGACAAGGTATCTTCATCGACATGCAAATGCGCCAGAATATCGGCCATTTCAATTCCGGTATACAAGGTATTGGACCGGTGCTTGACTGTCGTTTCCAGCTCTTTTTGTAACGTATAGGTGGCAACTTCTTCGAGTTTTGCTAATGCTGCCCCATCTAAGATGTCACGAACCCGGTCCAGCCATTCTGCCAGATCCTGTCGTGCTTGCTCGGCATGTTCTACAGTCGTTTCCTCAGACAATTCGTTTAATCGTCCAGGAAGTTGTTCACGTACTGTGACCATACCCTACTCCTACCTCTATATACTTCATTTTCTATAAATCGTTTATTGATTTTTCTTGCTCAAATAAGGCAATCGATTCTACATGACCGGTATGGCTAAACATATCCATCACCCCGGCTTTGCTTAAACGATAGCCCTGTTGCACCAGCATCCCCGCATCCCTTGCAAGTGTAGCCGGATTACATGACACATAAACGATTCTTGCCGCACCAAATTTGGGCACATAATGCATGACTTCCTCGGCACCGGAGCGCGGAGGGTCAATCAATAATGCATCAAATCCTTGATTTGCCCAAGAATGATGCGAAAAATCTTTTGTTAAATCTTGTGAAAAGAATTTCACCTGAGTTAACCCGTTCAGCTGGGCATTTTCCGCACCACGATGCACCATTTCATCTGAACCTTCCACGCCAACCACCGTACCACTTTCGCCGACACAGCGCGCCAAAGGTAAAGAGAAATTGCCTAATCCACAAAACAGATCCAGCACACGCTCACCTGCCTGCAACTGAAGCAAATCACATGCCAGCTTGACCATTTGCGGATTCACGGTGGAATTTACCTGGGTAAAATCCAGCGGATGGAAAGCAAATTTCAGCTCAAATTCCGGCAGTGCATAATGCAGACGCATGGCCTGATCAGGTTGATCTACACGTTGCACACTGTCTGGTCCCGCAGGCTGCAGATACAGTTGCCATTGTTTCTGTAACGCAAATTTGAGCAGTTGGTTGACATCTGACTCAGATAATTTTTCCGTATGCCGGACCAACAGAGCAATTTCCGTGTCACCCATTGCCAATTCTACATGACCAATGTCGGCTTTGCCTTTTAGACTTTGGAGTAGTTGTTTCAGGCGGGTGATTGAACCGAGTTCACGGTCCAGAATCAGACAGCGGTCAATTGAGGTCAGCCGGTTGCTCTGGCGCTCCCGGAAACCGACCACCAGTTTGTCTTTATTCGGGAAATAACGCACCCCGATCCGGGCACGGCGGCGATAATCCTCCCGGGTTGAACGTAACGGTGTCAGCCATTCATCCGGTTGAATGCCGGCAAAATGCTGCAGGTGCGACTTGAGTACATCCTGTTTTAAACGAATCTGCTCATCCAGCTGGATATGCTGCATATTGCAGCCGCCACAGACACCAAAATACGGACACGGCGGCTCGACCCGCATCTCGGCAGGTGCAGATAACAGTTCGATACAGTCGGCTTCTTCTAACCGTTTGGTGACATGATGAATCCGTGCTTTGACTGTTTCACCCGGCAAGGCACCCTGAATAAACACCTTCTTGCCGTGTTTATCCTGCGGATGTTCAGGCTGTGAACCATAGTGTGCAATCCCGCGCCCTTCATGGGACAGCGACTCAACCTGAAAGGTATGGATCAGGGGTTGAGCTGGACGAGCGGATGGACGATGTTTCATGAGCACCTAAAGTGTGGAAGATGGGAAGTCTGCAGCAGTAAAGTATGTGGCTTGTGCATTCTGGCGCCAGGCTGCGAGGAACTCGCCATGCTGTGGCAGGCTGGATAAATACTGGATGGTGGTCTGAACCCACAGGCGATGATCATCCAGCTGCAACTGCCCTTTCAGCAAGAGCCAGCGCAGATAGATCAGCCAGGTATTCAGCACATCACCTTCACAATAGCTGGTGAGTTTGAGCCATTCACCGGCGCGGATATATTCCGGCACATGATAACCGGCTTCACCGCGTTTACCCGGAAAACCCAGCAGATGCGCCATATCATCCAGTTTCTGGAAATTCCGGCCATTAAACATGGCCATCACATCCATCAAGTCAATATGCCGCTGATGATAGCGGTTCTGGTAGTTATTATAGCGCTTTTGCGTGTCAATTTCGCCCTGATCAAACAGACTTGGCGCAGACAGGCCATGATACATGGCACGATATAAAATCACCGGCAAATCAAACTGCGAACCGTTCCAGCTCACCAGAGTCGGATGACGCTTGTCAAAAATCGACAGAAATTTTTTCAGGATTTCGGCTTCGGTATACTGTTCCCGGCTAAAAGAAAACAGGGTCATTAAGCCGGTTTCATCAATCCACAGACCGGAAATACAGACAATTTCATGCAGCGGCAAACGCTGAAAATCCATGCCCGATTCCTGACGGCGCAGCTTCATCAGCGCCTGCTCCAGATCTGCCTCAGGCAAATCCAGACCATACAGATGCGCCCCCGACTTCAGGTCAGTCCATGTTTCAATATCAAATACCAACACCGGTAGACGCATAATTTTCTCTACAGCTTGAAAGTGGTTTATTCAGGATCTTGAACTGAAAATAAACCGGTCGATAAATAACGGTCACCCCGGTCGCAGATAATACAGACAATCACCGCACCCGGGTTTTCTTCTGCCAGTTTCAGCGAAGCCCAGACCGCACCACCCGATGACGTCCCGGCACTGATACCTTCTTTTTGTGCCAGTTTACGCATGGTCCGCTCGGCTTCAATTTGCGGAATATCAATAATCCGGTCGACACGACTGCGGTCAAAAATGGTCGGTAAATATTCTTCTGGCCAGCGGCGAATACCGGCAATGCTGGAACCATCTGAAGGCTGTAACCCAACAATCTGAATATCCGGATTCATTTCTTTCAGGTATTTGGATACCCCCATAATGGTGCCAGTGGTCCCCATCGAGCTGACAAAGTGGGTAATTTTACCGCCAGTTTGCTGCCAGATTTCCGGCCCGGTGGTCAAGTAATGCGCTTCGACATTGTCCGGGTTGCCAAACTGGTTCAGTACCAGACCTTTACCTTCGGCCTGCATTTGCAGGGCCAGGTCACGTGCTCCTTCCATGCCCTGTTCTTTGGTCACTTCAATCAGTTCGGCGCCATAGGCACGCATGGCATCTTTACGTTCCTGACTCATGTTATTCGGCATGATCAGTTTCATCTGATAACCACGCATGGCAGCCACCATGGCCAGTGCAATCCCCGTATTTCCGCTGGTGGCTTCAATCAAGGTATCACCCGGTTTGATCTGACCGCGCTTTTCCGCCTGCATAATCATGTTATACGCTGGGCGGTCTTTGACTGAACCTGCCGGATTGTTGCCTTCCAATTTGGCCAACACCGTGGCTTGGGTATGACTTGCAAGACGCTGCAAGCGTACCAATGGCGTTTTGCCCACATAATGATCTAATAGAAATTCATCGGCTTGGAAATCAGGGGTGGTATTACTCATTATTTGCACCTTTCTCTAGGTGCGCATATTGTATGAAAAAAACCACCCGCCTGCACTCTTTTCACCAGCTTTTTCGTGAAAGTGCTTAAAGCACAGTCAGTTTTAAAATAAAGCGTGCTAAACTGCTCGGCAGAACGAATAAACTGCTTTAACCATGTCAAATATCAATAAAAAGTTATTTAAGCGCCTACATTTAAATCATGCTTATGGGCAACTGATTGCCCTGATATTTGTGCCCATTATGGTGCTGGCGGCAGTCGGTGCAGGGCTGGTTCTGACCGAAACCTCGAATGCAGCGCGCGCCCAGCAAAAGCAGATGGCGATTGCGATTTTAACCCGCTATGAAATGCTGTCTGAAGTGGCCTTGCAGCAGCTCAACACCTTTCCCTGGCAATATGAGCAGGCGCGCAGCTATATGCAAAACCTGCTCAATGAAAAGCATTTACTTCGGACTGCCATTATTGATTCCCAAGGCCGTAGTCGCCTGAGTATGGGCTATCAAGATCAGGCCGGCTGGCCCAGTTTTCCGCGCGATGCCGCCTTCTTTGGCCCCATTCAGCATAAAGACAGCCATGTCTATGGTTTACGTATTGATGAAAGCCAGAGCCAGTATGCCTGGCTGCTAATCGAACTAGACAATCAACCCCTGGAAATTGCCCGTTATCGGGTCATGACCGTGCTGATTACCACCGGCCTGCTGACCCTGATGCTTCTGTTGCTGTGTCTAAATTTCTATTCGCGCCGCTGGATTGCGCCAATGTACGAAATCCGTATGCAACTGCAACGCCTGAATGCCGACACGCTAGATCAGCACATGGTAATTAACAGTACCGGCGAGCTGCGTTTATTGCAGCGTGATATTGCCAATGTGGTCAAGCGTCTGCATTTCAGCTTTCTGGAACTAAAAGAACATACCGAACAGACCGAAGATGACTTGCGCCGCACCCTAGATACCTTGGAAGTCCAGAACATTACTTACCGTCAGGCACGTGACCAGGCGATTTCAGCCAACCAGTCCAAATCGGTCTTCCTGGCCAATATCAGCCATGAATTACGTACTCCGCTGAACAGTATTGATGGCTTTATCCATTTATTACTGCGCCAGGGTAATCTCAGCAATGAGCAGAACCTGTATCTGCAAACCATTCGCAAATCCTCGGCGCATCTGCTGGCGCTGATTAACGATGTACTGGATTTCTCGAAAATTGATGCCGGCAAACTGGAACTGGAAACCGCACCTTTTGATCTGGAAGAAGCCATTTATGATGTAATGGACATGCTGTCGCCGCTGGCCGCGCAGAAGCAGATTGCGATGGCCTTTTATTATGCTGACAACGTGCCAAAGCATGTGATTGGCGATGCCCTGCGCTTTAAGCAGGTGCTGACCAACCTGATTTCCAATGCCATTAAATTCACCCCGGATGGTGAAATTATTGTACGTGCGCGCATTGAACATGAAGATATCGGTCAGAGCATGATTCATTTTAGCGTGCAGGACAGCGGTATTGGTTTAAGCGGCACCGACCGGAAAAAACTGTTTGAATCCTTCTCGCAAGGCGATGCTTCTGTGACCCGTCAGTTTGGCGGGACCGGTCTGGGTCTGGCGATTTCCAAGCAGCTGGTACATTTAATGCAGGGCCAGATTGGCTTTGAAGACAACCAGGAACGCGCACCGACTGAAAAAGGCTCGACCTTCTGGTTTACTGCCGTATTCAGCATTGATGAGGATGAGATTATTGTGCACCCACGCTTTGCCAACAAGCATGTGGTGTCCTATCTGGCGCATCCGGCAACCGCCAATGTGCTGCGTCACTATCTGGAAAATTATCAGGTCCAGCATACCGAAACCACTTCGATTCTGGACTTATTCAGCCGACTCAATCACCTGTCTACACCGGAAGAAGACACCTGGTTAATTGTCGATCATAGCGGTGACACCGAAGCCTTACTGAAAGAAATTCGCAGCCGCTATCAGGGCAATCTGGCCATTTACGGCTACCAGATGGCGCTTGATCCAAGCATGCTGAATGAATATCGCACCCGCCCGCTGTATCAGCCTTTAAGCCGTGGCGCGCTGATTCAGTTACTGAACAATGAAAATCCGTTTGAAGATACAGGCACCGAAGTCTTTGATGGACAGGGGCTGCATGTGCTGGCGGTAGATGACCACTTGCCAAACCTGATTGTTTTAGAAGCCTTGTTAGGTGAACTGAATGTCACCACCACCAAAGCGCTGAGCGGTCAGGAAGCCCTGAATATCCTGCAAGAGCGGATTGAACAGGATGCCAAACCGTTTGATCTGGTGTTTATGGATATTCAGATGCCGGTGATGTCCGGGATTGATACCACCCGCGCCATCCGCTCGCTGGAGTCCACCCTCGACAAGCATAAACGCCTGCCAATTATCGCCCTGACCGCGCATGCGCTGGCCGATGAAAAACAGAACCTGCTGAAAGTCGGCATGGATGATTACGTCACCAAGCCAATCCAGATTGAACAGATCATCCAGATTCTGACCCACTGGACCACTGAAAACTTTAACAAGGTACCGGCAGTGGAAAAAGCCGTGGTGATTGAAGCGCTTGATCCGCTGGTTCTTGACTGGCAGCAAAGCCTGATGCTGGCCGCCAACAAGGAAGATCTGGCACTGGATCTGCTGCGTATGCTGCTCGACAGCTTTGCCACCGAACTGCATGAAATGCAGCAGCTGATTGAACTGGAAGATTTCCCGCAACTGGAGCATGTGCTGCATCGCCTGTATGGCGCCACCCGTTATGTCGGCACCCCAAGCCTGCAGGAAGCCACCGGTTCTTTTGAGCAGTTTGTTTCGACCTTACGTAAAGAACGCCGTAAAGCCGATGATGCCTTTATTCAGGAAGTGCTAAGACGCTTTGATGAATTACAAGCTGTGATTGCTCAGGTTGAACATGCCGCCGAGCAGATTCTAAACAAGCACACGCAGTAGTCTGACTCGACTAAAGTCAGGGTCTTGAAAGATGGATGTGACTGCCCTGTCATGTATCATGCGTATCTGCATGCTATGCTCAACAGAGGAAAAATAAGAGTTTAGACCATGACCATAGTACAGGTAGAAAAAAATAACGGCATTGCCATTGTGCGACTGAATCGCCCGGAAAAACGCAATGCCATGAGCTTTGCATTATTAAAACAGCTGGTCAAAACTGCCAGGCAGCTAAAAAAAGACCGTAGCTTGCGCTGCGTCATTCTGACTGGTGAAGCCGAAGTGTTTAGTGCCGGTATTGATCTGGCCGATTTAAACAATCCGCAAAATCGTGCCTTTGCCGCCTGGGAATTACTCAAACCCGGCCAGAGCCTGTTTCAAAAAGCCTTTCTGATCTGGCAGGAATTGCCCGTCCCTGTGATTGCTGCGATTGAAGGTTACTGTTTTGGAGCCGGGATGCAACTGGCACTGGCAGCAGATATTCGTATTGCCCATCCTAAAACCCAGATGTCAATTATGGAAAGCCGCTGGGGGCTGGTACCGGATATGGGTCTGAGCCGCTCTTTAAAAGGCCTGATTGGCCTGGACCTGGCCAAAGAACTGACCCTCACCGCCCGTATTTTTGAAGCGCAATATGCCAAAGAAATTGGCTTAGTCACCCACTTAAGTGACACACCACTGGATCATGCCCAGATTCTGGCGCAGGAACTGGCGCAGCGTTCTCCGGATGCGCTGGCTGCGGCCAAACAGGTGCTAGATGCCATGGAACATAATCCACAAAAATCCTTACGTCTGGAAAAAATCTGGCAGCTGAAATTACTGCTTGGCAAAAACAGTCAACTGGCGCGTAAAAAAGACAAGCAACCTGACACCAGTTTTTTACCGCGTCAATTTAACTAAGCACAGAGCATCAAGATCGGGAAGAGAAGCATGAGTTTTGATCGCAATACGCCCATCGCCTTTCTGGGTATGGGCTTAATGGGCACACGCATGGCAGCACGTCTGATTCATGCCGGTTTTCGGGTCGCGGTCTGGAACCGCACTGCTGCTGCCTGTGAGGAACTGCTGGACATGGGTGCTGAAGCACTGGCCCTAGAAAAGATTGGTCAATATCCGGTAATTTTAAGCTGCCTGGCCGATGACAATGCAGTCCAAGCCGTTTTTGAGCAGATTCAGCCGCATTTACAGGCCAAGCAGGTGATTGTGGATTTCTCCAGCCTGTCTGTGGATAAAACCCTGACACTGGCTGAACAGGCAGCCCGTCAGCAGGTGGAGTGGATTGATTCACCAGTGTCGGGCGGCACAGCGGGCGCAGAACAAGGCACCCTGGTTATCTTTGCCGGCGGTGATGCCGCCACCATTGAAAAACTGACCCTGATTTATAATGTGCTCTCACAGCGCGTGACCCGTATGGGCGCCAGTGGCACCGGACAGGCCACCAAAATCTGTAACCAGCTGATTGTCGCGGCCAACAGTACCCTGATTGCCGAAGCTGTCGCGCTTGCAGCTCAAGCTGGGGTAGACACCACTTTACTGGCACCCGCACTGGCCGGTGGATTTGCTGACTCCAAACCGTTTCAGATTCTAACCCCGCGCATGGCCAGTCATAGCTTTGAACCGGTGCAGTGGAAAGTCCAGACCCTGTCCAAAGACCTGAACAATGCCCTGACCCTGGCTGCGCATTATCAGCTGAATATTCCGGTGGCACAGCAGGCTTTGCAACAACTGCAAGCGCATCAGGCCAAAGGCTTTGCGGAAGCAGATTTATCCACGGTCATTCAACAGGTGGAACAGACCACTTAATTTCACCCTTTGCACAGGGAATGCAGGACATTGTTTATGACGAAACTTGCCGTAAATCTTTCTATGATTTTTACTGAAGTGCCGCTACTTGAGCGCTTTGCACTGGCCAGACAACACGGCTTCCAGCATGTTGAAATCCAGTTTCCGTATGAACTGAGCATTGCGCAGATTCAAAGCCAGCTAACCTTGCATGAACTGACGCTGTGCCTGATTAATGTTCCGGCCGGAGATTTAATGCAAGGCGGCAACGGGCTGGCCGGTGTGCCGGGCAAGGAAATCGAGTTTCGTCATGCCGTTGAACAGGCCATTGAATACGCGGTTGCACTCAAAGTGCCAAGTGTCAATATTCTGGCTGGTAAACAGCCCCAGGATGCCGATCTGCTGCCTTGCCTCAGAACACTGGCCGAGAACCTGAAAATGGCCAGCCATATGCTTAGCAGCCAGCAGATCCAGCCGGTAATGGAAATGATTAATGGCACCGACATGCCGCACTTTTTAGTACAGAACATTGCCCAGGCCCAAGAGATGCTTGAAGCGGTGCAACATCCGGCGCTAAAAATGCAGTATGACTGCTATCACATGGCCATGATGGGTGAAAACGTACTGGAAGGACTGATCGAGAATATCCAACAGATTGGCCATATCCAGTTTGCCGACTGCCCGGGTCGTCATGAACCGGATACCGGCGACATTGCCTTTGCGGAAGTGTTTGACTGGCTCAAACACAGTAACTATGCAGGCTATGTGGCGGCGGAATATCGACCGAGCAAAGATTCAGCAAATTCCTTTGCGTGGAAAAACAAATACTTTGCCGAATATCAATAATTCGGCACTGTCATAGATTTGAAATTTAGGCTCAAAGCCGCTATATTAGACAATGAATAATTGTCAGGAAATTATACCCTTTATGAATTTAGAACCATCGCCCGGCGCTTCTAATTCTCACGATCTCGCAATGACTTCCCCAAACAATGACGTACACGCTTGCCTGCAAGTTGTGCGCGATGCCCTTGAAGATGTAAAAGCCAAAGAAATTGTTGAGCTTGATGTTAGCAGCATCAGCAATGTTGCAGATGCTATTGTGATTGCTAGCGGCACCTCAACCCGTCATGTTAAATCTCTTGCTGATAACGTTGCTGAAGAAGCACGTAAAGCAGGCTTCCGCCCGATTGGTATGGAAGGTGAACGCGATGCTGAATGGATCTTGATTGATCTGGGTATCGTGGTGGTACATGTCATGCTTCCAACTGCCCGTAAGTTCTACGACCTAGAAAGCTTATGGCGTACAGCACCTGAATCTGTAAACTAAGATTTCCCAAAAAGCGACCTGAAGGTCGCTTTTTTATTGGGTCAAAATAAGAGCTGGTCACAGCTGAATCCAGACACCGACTGATTTTTCCACTTCCCAATAGCTGAACTTAAACCTCTCGGCAGTGCTTCTCGATCTCCCCCCAACCCAAAGATTGAATCGTATGTAATAAAAGATTCTATTTAGTCACAGATATTAAAAAATCCCCCTCAATCGAGGGGGATTTTGAACGCGGGTATCGGACGTCTTAGTGACCCGTACCGTTAATCGCTTTGGTCATGTCTTCAACCACTTTCTTGGCATCACCGAAGACCATCATAGTCTTGTCGTTATAGAACAGGTCATTGTCCAGACCTGCATAACCAGTCGCCATTGAGCGCTTGATCACCATAATGGTACGTGCTTTATGTGCTTCCAGAATTGGCATACCGTAAATTGGCGAGTTTGGATCGTCTTTGGCTGCCGGGTTGACTACGTCGTTGGCACCTATCACCAATACCACATCCGTTGCCGGGAAGTCCGAGTTAATCTCGTCCATTTCCAGAATGTCTTCATACGGCACGTCGGCTTCAGCAAGCAAGACGTTCATGTGACCTGGCATACGACCCGCCACCGGGTGAATCGCAAAACGCACCGTTACACCCTGCTCTTTCAGCAAGTTGGCCAGTTCTTTCACCGCATTTTGCGCACGGCCTTGTGCCATACCATAACCCGGCACAATCACCACGCTGTCCGCATTGGACATTAAGAAGCCAGCATCATCTGCAGAACCTGAACGGTAGTTACGCTGTACCTGCTCACCCGCACCTGCGGTAGGCGCTGCCGCCCCACCCATCGCACCACCAAACAAAACGTTGATGATTGAACGGTTCATGGCTTTACACATGATGTACGACAGAATTGCACCTGATGAACCAACCAGTGAACCCGCCACAATCAGCATGTTGTTTTCCAAGGTAAAACCAATCCCTGCTGCCGCCCAGCCCGAGAAGGAGTTGAGCAGTGATACCACCACCGGCATGTCGCCACCACCGACTGGGGCAATCCAGACCCAGCCAAAGGCTAAAGCCAGTGCGGTCATGGCCCAGAACGAGGTCATGCTACCGCTTAAGAAGAAGTGAATCCCAAAGCCCAGCATGGCAATGAAAATCAGTGCCTGAGCCGGTTTAACCCAGCCACCCGAAATGGTCTTGGCCCATTTTTTCGCTGCCAGTTTACCGTAAGCAAATACCGATGCAGTAAAGGTAATCGCACCAACAAAACAGCCCACGAACAATTCAAACAAATGCACTTTGCTCATTTCATGGAAGCTGACGCCATTGGCTGCCAACAGCTCTGGACCCAGTTCAACCAGCTTGTTGTTATGAATAATCGCTGCAATCGCAATTAACACCGCTGCCAGACCGACCAGTGAGTGCATCAGTGCTACGGTTTCTGGCATTTGCGTCATCGGTACGGTACGCGCACGGGCAATCCCGACAATGGCACCCAGAATCATCGCCCCCACAATCATCCAGATAACCGGATGATCCGCCACAAAGAAGGTAGTCAATACGGCAATCGCCATGGCGATCATGCCGTAACGGTTACCAGCAATCGCCGTTTTTGGCCCAGACAGGCCTCGTAAAGTTAAAATAAAGAGGACAGCCCCAATCAGGTAGAACCAATCCGCATAGTCTCGAATAAATTCCATCAATTAGCCCTCTTTTTTCTTTTGTTTTGGTTTAAACATTTCCAGCATACGCGCAGTCACTGCGAAGCCACCGAAAATATTAATACTGGCCAGGAATACTGCAATCGCACCAAGTACGCTCACCACATTAATGCTCTGAAACTGCACATTGGCATCCACACCTAACACAGGCAAGCCAACCGTTTGAATCATCGCCCCCACGATAATGATCGAAGACAACGCATTGGTTACTGCCATCAGTGGCGTATGCAATGCAGGTGTAACCCCCCAAACCACGTAGTAACCTACGAAAATGGCCAGGACAAAAATTGTAATTGTTTCAACCATGACTGTTCTCCTTAACCTCGTTTCAACAGCACTTGGCCGCCGTGCGTAACCAGTAGGGCTTTTTGAATCTCATCTTCCTGACTGATGGCAAAGTTCTTTTCACTATCAAAAAGGGTTTCCACAAAATTCAGCACATTACGTGCATACAGCGCCGATGCTTCAGTAGAGACCGTCGACGGAATATTTGGAATACCGAGAATTTTCACGCCATTTTCAGTGACAACGGTTTCACCACATTGAGAACCTTCAACGTTACCACCCGTTTCTACCGCCATATCCAGAATGACTGAACCCGGTTTCATCTTGGCCACAGTTTCTGCCTTGATTAAACGTGGTGCATCACGACCTGGTAACAACGCTGTGGTAATCACGATGTCAGCATTGGAAACAGCTTTATCGACAATAATGGCCTGATCTTTGATGTACTGTTCGCCCGGCATCCAGCCATAGCCGTTTTTGGCGGCATCAGCAGCTTTTTGCTGTTCTTCTTCAGACATCGGCACGTCTAGCCATTTCCCGCCCAGAGATTCAACCTGATCTTTGGCAGTTGGACGCAGGTCAGTGGCTTCCACCACCGCACCCAGACGTTTTGCGGTCGCAATCGCTTGCAAGCCGGCAACACCCACCCCCATGATCACGACACGGGCAGGTTTGACTGTCCCTGCTGCGGTCATCAGCATCGGGAACATACGCTGGTATTCAGCTGCAGCCAGCAATACCGATTTATAACCGGCCAGGTTGGCTTGTGAGGACAGCACATCCATGTTTTGCGCACGGGACAAGGTTCGTGGCAATAATTCCAGGGCAAATGCAGACACCTGCTGTGCAGCAAATTGGTCAAGTTCAGTATTGCGGTATGGGTCAAACATTGCCACTACGGTAGAGTTAGGAGCAAGTTTTTGAATTTCTTCACCTTTCGGTGCGCGAACTTTCAAAATTATTTGACTGCCGGTATAGGCATCATCCGTAATTTTGGCACCCACGTGCTCATAGGCGCTATCGATATAGGCAGCTTTTAAGCCTGCACCACGTTCAATAACCACGCTATGACCCGCGTTGATCAACTTCTTTACTGTCTCTGGCGTTGCAGCGACACGATTTTCACCGACGACAGTTTCGGTTGGGATTCCGATCTGCATGAGCGTTCCTCAAGCTAATTTTTCTTAAGTAAACATCGCCAAAACGATGCTTCCCCTCAGGTTATGTTCTTGTTGAATTTTTGGATTCTAATTGAACTTTTTTAAATTACCACCCAATATTTATTTAATAAATACCCATATTTTGAACTGATGATTCATAAAAAGAAGGGTGGCAGATATAATTGATCAATTTGGCTTTATATTCTTCATGGCCCTGCTCTGAAAATAATATGTATAAATTTTCAGCACAGCTCCTGACTTTTTACAGCGAATTACGTCCTGTTCTGTTTTTTCTTTCCTTAAAATTGATTGTTTTGACAAATCTTATCGTGTAGAGCCGGCTTACAACAGGCTGATAAATACCAATAATGAACGGCTTTTTCGCAGCAAAAAATGAACATCCAGTTCATGATTGGCTGAAATGACATCTTAATCACAGAAGAATCCGGGATAAATTGGTCAAAACTGCCCAATGTTCGGGCAGAAAAGTAAATCCTGCGGCAAATGCACCGATTGGCTAAATGATTTCCTGCCCGCTGATCTGGACTTAACCCATACATCTGGCGGTGAAAGCGCGATAAAAAATTAAAAGTTTTTTTATTGATCATTTTGCCTGATGATGAATAAAGCAGCGCAACTGCTTAAATTTGCGTATTTTGCACTATTTTTGTGCAACAATTGCCCGCAAGACATCAATAGATCTTTGCCTGAAATAAACCATCTTAAAATTTTCATAAAATGAGAATAAAGCCTATCTTTACACATTCATTTCTTCGAGCAGACAGCTTATACTCAACGCATGAAAATATGGTGACACCTGCCCTCTTGATTAAATTGCTCTGAATATGTCCATTTCCTTGACCAGAACGCAGTTAGGTTCACTGTTTGCACTATGCGCGGCCTTTTTATTTAGCACCAAAGCTATTTTTATCAAGCAAGCCTACGCACTTTCACCTCTGGTGGATGCCACCACCTTAATGACCCTGCGGATGGCCAGCGCACTGCCGTTTTTCCTGCTGATCTGCTGGTTTAACCGGCATCGCAATACCCAGATTCAGCTGCGCGAATGGATACTGCTCGTGGCTGCCGGGCTGCTCGGCTATTATTTTGCCAGCTGGCTCGACTTTCTGGGGCTCATGTTTATTAGCGCCTCACTGGAACGGATTATCCTGTTTCTGTATCCCACCTTAACCGTTCTAGCCAGCAGCCTGATCTACAAGCAGCGCTTAAGCCTGAAAACGATACTGGCCTTGCTGCTCAGTTATGGTGGAACGGTACTGGTGATGTTACAAGAACAGCAAAACATGCCAGATGGCCATTCCTTCTGGCTTGGTGCCAGTCTGGTATTTGCCAGTGCGGTGGCTTTTGCCGCCTATTTACTGGTGACGCCGCGGCTGATCCAGAAATTTGGCAGCTGGAATTTTACCGGCCTGGCGCTAAGTGTGGCCTGTTTCGGCACCTTACTGCATTATCTGCTGGCCGTACCGGAGCCACTACAACGGCTGAGTCAATTACCGGGCAGCGTCTATGCCTATGGCATTGGACTGGGTATTCTGGTCACGGTGTTGCCAACCATTTTATTAATGCAAAGTATCGAACGCCTGGGAGCCGCTCATTCGGCCATGATCGCCTCTATCGGCCCGATTCTGACCATTGTGCTGGCCACCCTGTTTTTAGATGAATATTTAAATGCCTGGCAATGGCTGGGTTGCGCCCTCAATATCATTGGGGTGATGATGATTAGCCTGTCCAAGAAAAAGCTGATGGCCTGATCCATGATCAGTCAGCTCAGCCTGTTCCGGACTGCTGTGCATGTGTCTTGCACATGCAAAAAGGATGTTGCAAATGGTGGTCTTTGGCCGTCATGCTCAGTATTGCCGAAGATGCGATTGAATGAATTAACCTGAACTGGACCTTGTATGAATACCTCTCCCGATATTAGTCAGGATAAAACCCTGCTCTGGCTTATGGCGCTGGCTTGTGGTCTATGTGCAGGGGCCAACTATTATTGCCAGCCGCTGATTAACTCGATTCATACTTATTTTCAGGTGCCGGAATCCCAAGTCGCGCTCACGGTGACGTTTGCCCAGGTGTCCTATGCGCTGGGGCTGTTATTTATTGTGCCGGTTGGCGATACCGTCAATAAAACCAAATTCATTCCACTGCTGATGTTTCTGGCCGCGTTTGGCCTGTTTCTATGTGCTTTTTCAGTGAATCTGCCAATGCTCTGGATTGGCACCATCATGACCGGACTATTTTCCGTGGCCGCGCAGATTCTGATTCCGTTTGCCACCATGTCGGTCAAGCCGGATAAAATGGGCGAAGTGGTCGGACTACTGATGAGTGGTTTACTGGTCGGGATTTTACTGTCGACCAGTCTGGCCGGACTGTTGTCCAATTTATATGGCTGGCAGCTGATTTATATCATCAGTGGCGTGTTGATGATGGGACTGGCGATTATTCTGAAAAAACGCTTGCCACATATTCCGACGGTGCGCATGGCCTATGGCAAAATCCTGCATTCGATGCTGCAACTGATCCGCCAGGAAAAACGGCTGGTCTATCGCGCCCTGATTGGTGCCAGTGCCTTTGCCGCCATGAGCGTGCTGTTTTCCACCATTGCGGTGTTACTTGGCTCCTCTTTTGGCCTGCCAGATGTCGCAGTCGGTTTAGTCACTTTAATTGGGGTATTCGGCGCACTCTCTACCAAAAAAATTGGCAAAATTGCCGACCGGGGTCATGGCAAACTGATCACCTGGGCCGGACTCTCTTTATTGGCGGTCAGCTGGAGTTTCCTGTATTTCGGCGCGCAGTATTTATGGAGCTATATTATTGGTTTTGGCCTAATTAACCTGGGACTGGCCAGTGTGCATACCAGTAACCAGAACGTGATTTTCCATTTACGCCCCGATGCCAAATCACGCCTGAACGCAGTCTATATGACCAGCTATTTTATTGGCGGCGCCTGCGGTTCTGCACTGGGCATTTACGCCTGGCATCATGGCGGCTGGAGCATGAGCTGTCTGGTTGGTTTAACCCTGGTGCTCTGCTCGGCCTGTTTTGCCTGGTTAGATCAGCAACATCTGCGCCGCCAGCAACTGGCTTAAAACTGTATAAATCGTGCAGGCAGGTTTAAGACACCTGCACCATCGGATAATGTGGCTGGGCCGAATCAATACTGGCCGGATATTCCAGCAGAATCTGAATAAAGGATGGAATTAAGGCAGCAAAAATACTGGTTGCCCCAGCCAGAATGTCACGGTTTAACAGGCTGTTATAGTTGGCACCGCCGCTGGTAAACTGGTGACGCAGACTGTCAAAACGTTTAAACACCGCCATTAGCAAGGCCACCGACTGTTTATTTTGCAAGGTCTGTTGCAGATCAATCTGCTCTTGGGCAGCGCGCTGCTGCCATTCATCGCGCGTGAGCTGTAAATGCTGATAGGCCCAAAATTCCGGATGGGTATACGGGTGCGCCAACAGGGCCTGAATCTGCTGCTGGTATTTTTCCCATAACACATAATCAATTTTTCGGGTTTCATCCTGCTGGTGCAGAAGCTGAAAAAACTGCTGTAACTGCGCAGCGGATGGACTGGCCGCATCTTCACGGTAAATGGCCTGAAAGGCAATCCATAAACTCATAAACTTGAAATCCAGCTCCTGATCCAGACTCAGGGCTTTTTTAAACCAGCTCAGGCTGCGCTGTATTTTCAGATTAAAATGCACCGAATTTTCATTCTTTTTACTGCGGTAAATTTCCTCAACCACCAGCATCTTTGTTATCCTTTTTCTTGTCTTACTGCATCAATGTAATGGTTTTTTTATTTTGTCTCAACCTTTTGATCCTTCAATTTATTTATTACCCGTCTATTTTCCAGCATAAATAAATCCGAGTATTTTCCTTTTATTTAAATAAAATAAATAAAAAATCTGAAAGCTTAAAATATATTTAAAACACATTTTATCTAGCAGCTACTTAAAATAAAGAAATGTAAAGTTATATATAAAATCACGAAAAATGTAATTACACAAAAGATTACATTCTTAAAAATCCTATGTAGGACAGCCAATTAAAAATGCCGGCTTAAAATCACCGCTTACAACTAAATAAGATGTAACAGAGCCAGGGTTTTTCATGAGATGTTTCATGTTAAAAAGAAGCTATCTGTTTTTCTCAGATGATTTCAGCGCGCTAGCGATAGCGTCGATATCTATAAAAGAGGTGTTCAAATGCAAAATCAAAACAATGGTTTAAACCAACAGCAACAGCAGCCTCAACAGCAAGGCAATCAGCAGCAACAAGACCGTCTGCAGCAACAGCAACCTCAACAACAGCAAAATAACCAGCAACAAGGCAATCAGCAACGCCAGCAAGATCAACAGCAGCAACAGCCTCAACATCAGGGCAACCAGCAGCAACAACAAAACCAGCAACAGCAACAGCAACAACCGCAGCAATATGGTCAACAACGCCATAACCAGAATGCGCAGCAGCAAAACAATCTCTTAGATGATGAAGATATGTAAAACCATTTTTTGTTTTTCACTTATTTTTATTATAAATAATCGAAGGAGATGATCATGGTCAACAATGCAAATGATCCACATGGGTACTGGCGTGACAACCATGCAGACCGTCCTTACTACAATGATTTTAAAAGAGATATCCCAGATATTGATTATGATCGGGACTTATCTTCTGCTTATGACCTCGGTACACGTGCCCGCAGTGAATATGGCACAGATCGCGACTTTGAAAGTTCTGAAGGCGACCTGAAACAGCGCTGGGAAGAGTTTAAAGCAGATTCTCGCTTAAAATGGGAACAGGCCAAGCACGCGATTAAAGATGCCTGGGATAGAAACTAGATTGCCCTCAGTCTGGTTCTGATACGGTTCAGAGTTATAGGTCATTATGACCTATAACTTTTTTATATCTAAGGGTTTTATCTCTGCAGATTTTCTATTTTGGGTTGTCTATTTGATTTATATATTCCTATTATTTTTGCTTGACTACTTCAATAATACTCTGACTAATTGCCCGCGACAGCTGTTCCAGTTTTTTCTTTTTGGTGCCATTAAATACACAGCGATAATGATGCAGTTTATTCTGATACGAAATACAGTAAAAAAATGTTCCGACCGGTTTTTCCTTAGTTTCAGAGCCACCACGTTTTAATAAACCGGTACAGCCAACAAAAATATCAGAATCAATGATCTGTTTGGCTTTTAAAACCAGCTGTTCTGTCACTTCGGCAGATTCAGGAGAGTATTTCTCCAGGAATTTCTTTGAAATTTTTAAAATACTGACTTTTAAATTGGCGTCATAACAGACCAGGCTGCCATTTAAAATATCGCCTGAATTTTTATTTAATGAAAAACGATAGGCCAGATACCCTGCCGAAGCACTTTCAATAAAGGTGACTTTTAATTTCTTTTTGGCAAGTAACTGGCAGCATTTATTCATTTATACCCATCCTGAATATAATTATTCCTTCCGATTTAAACATAGCTCTTTTTCAGTGCTTTTTTCTGAAAAGTAACATTTCATTTATTTTTTAAAACTAAAAATATAACCCTCTGATTTTTATACCTATAGGTTAATTGCCCATATACATACTTTACATGAAGCCACACAACTCAGGCTTAAGTTTACAGCCAACTAGATTACTGTTTTCTAGGGTTAAATCATGGAGCAGAATAATGCCAACGGTCGTCAAACAAAGATTATTAGACATACTCAATGATGTGCCTGAAAGCTATTTTGATCTGGTGTCCTTTTATTTAGATGCCGATATTGCTCCCACCGCCAAACAACAAAAAGCCCTGTTCAGTTTAAAAAATGAAATTGAAACCCTGCCGTTGGCCCTACCCGATTTCCCTAGCCAGCTGGATCAGCTGGAGCACTGGATGATCCAGCATGAACAGCAAGCCCAGCTCGAATTTGAATATTATTTAAAGCACCGTGCCTGGGGACAGCCACGCGAATATTTTCACTGCCTGTCCGATGCTTATGAGTTTCTGATCAAGATTGCCCCGACCCAGCGTGCGCAGGCAGCCTGGCTCTACAGTTTTAGCCAGCACTGGGATGACCGGCGCTATACCGAGCTGATTCAGCTGTATCTGCAAGCTCTGGCCTATGGTCACACGCAGCAGCATCAGCTGTATCAGTTCAATGCACTGCTTGAAACCCTGCAGCTAGATAACTTTGTACTCGGTCTGGAAGATGGCTATTTTCATCAGGCTGCAATTCAGCTGGCACTGGCGTACTGCCCTACCGATTTCATGCCTTTGACCTTAGGGTTTCATATTGGCAAACACCTGTGCTCGCTGCATCAGCTGATCATTGCGCATGAACTGAAAGAACTCGGTATTCACACCCGCTGTTTTCAGCCACAGCAGCGTTCAACATCACGGCATACGCCTGTGCTACATGCCATTGCCAGTCTGGCCCCGGACGAAAAACAGCAGGCTCAATATCTGCGCCTGATTCAGCTGGGCTATGCCTTAAGCCAGCAAGGCATGAACGAAGAAAAAATCCTGCAGCGGCTGCATCTGCACGACATTATCCAGAAAATTTTCCAGCATAAAGCCCTGATGGGCAAATTCATTCATGACAATAAATGTATTTTTACCAACCGCAGCATCAACCAATGGCTGGAAACCGTCGAAGGCGTGGATGGTTTTATCCAGCAGCTGCTGGAAACCGACTGGATCCGTTTAGGTCAGGACCCGGAGCAGAGTAAATTCTGGCGTCTGATTCATCAGCAGGAAAGCCAGATGTTCGGGCTGTTTAACCGTACCGAACAGCAGTTTATTTATGACTGGATTCTGGGAGATGCCGCAGTACAGCATCCTGCCCCATCTGCGCTGCAAAGCACGTCGGACCATTTTAAAACCAGCGACCACTTTAATTATATGGCCGAGCTGGAGCTGGAAGAAATTCAGCTCAAATACGCCCAGGCCTCATCTTTTGACGACAAAATCCGGCAGCTATTGCCTTATTTGGCCCCGCATAAATCTGCCAGCGATGCCGGACGCTGGTGTACCCAGCAATACAGCCAGGCCCTTTTCCCGGCGCTGTCGCAGGCGCTCGACCCAATGCATCATAAAAGTTAATTACGGAGAACAGCAACAATGAAAAAAGATCAACAACCGAGTGAAATGGCCGGCGCAGATGCGGCAAACCGACAGAACAGTAATGATAAATCCGTTCAATTAGACCCGTATCGCAGTGATGCGACACAACAGGCGCTCACCACCAATCAGGGCGTTAAAATTGCCGATAACCAGAACAGCCTCAGAGCTGGCATTCGCGGGGCCACCCTGCTCGAAGATTTTATTTTTCATGAAAAAATGACCCACTTTGACCATGAACGGATTCCGGAGCGTATTGTGCATGCGCGTGGCACCGGTGCGCATGGTTATTTTGAAGCCTATCCGGGCAATGAAAAATATACCAAAGCCCATTTTCTAACTACCCCAGAACATAAAACGCCAGTCTTTGTACGCTTCTCGACCGTACAAGGGCCGCGCGGCTCGGCAGATACGGTACGCGATATTCGCGGCTTTGCCATCAAGTTCTATACCCAGGAAGGCATTTATGACATGGTCTGCAACAATGCCCCGGTGTTCTTTATTCAGGATGGCATGAAATTCCCGGATTTTGTGCATGCCTTAAAACCGGAACCGGATACCGAAATTCCAACCGGTGCCAGTGCACATGACACCTTCTGGGACTTTGTTTCGCTGGTGCCAGAAAGCTCACATGCGGTGATCTGGGCCATTTCCGACCGTGGTATTCCAAAAAACTTCCGTAGTATGCAGGGCTTTGGCGTACATACCTACCGCTTTATTAATGCCGAAAACAAATCGGTGTTTGTGAAATTCCACTGGACCCCGAAACAGGGTATGGCCGCCTTGGTCTGGGATGAAGCACAGAAAATTGCCGGGAAAGACCCGGATTATCATCGCCGCGATTTGTATCAGGCCATCGAGAACGGTTTCTATCCGGAATGGGAACTGGGTGTGCAGATTGTGGAGCAGGAAGATGAAATGAGCTTTGACTTCGACCTGCTTGATCCGACCAAGCTGATTCCGGAAGAACTGGTGCCGGTCATTCCGATTGGCCGGATGGTGCTCAACCGCAATATTGACAATTTCTTTGATGAAACCGAACAGGTCGCCTTCTGTCCGGCGCATATTGTGCCGGGAATCGACTTCACCAATGACCCACTGCTGCAGGCGCGGATTTTCTCCTATACCGATACCCAGCTCAGCCGTTTAGGGGGTCCGAACTTCCATCAGCTGCCGATTAACCAGGCGGTGTGTCCGTTTCACAATAACCAGCGCGATGGCATCCATCAGAGCCGGGTTCATCGCGGTCAGGCGGCGTATCAGCCCAACTCGATTGACAATGACTGGCCACGAGAAACCCCACCCGCAGCCAAAGGTGGCGGTTTTGAAAGCTATCAGGAACGCATTGACGGGCATAAAATCCGTCAGCGCAGTCCATCCTTTAGCGATCACTTTTCGCAGGTGCGTCTGTATTTCAAAAGCCTGAGCCTGCCTGAACAGAAACACGTGGTCGATGCCTATGTCTTTGAGCTGAGTAAAGTGCAGCGCAAACCTATCCGTGAGCGTGTGGTGCACAATATGCTGGCCAATATTGATGCCAATCTGGCCAAAATGGTCGCCGATAAACTCGGCATTGCACTAGATGAAAGCCAGCTGCCGCCTGATCTACCCGAGGAAAAAACCTCAGCCAAGTTATCCATGACGGCATTTTTACCGCCGAATATTGAAGGCCGTAAAATCGCGGTACTGGTACATCCCCATGCCGCCACCGACAATATTGAGCCGATTCATCAATGGGCCTTAAAAGAAAATGTGATGCTGGATTTTCTGACGCCCACCCCTGCCCCAACCACCACCATTGAAGATGACATGATTCCATCCGATGGGATGCAGCAGGCCGAACCTTCAGTGCTGTATGATGCAGTGATTGTGCTGGATGGCAACAATCTGGATGCCTTTAAGCGCGATGGTGTGGCCTGCCATTATGTGATTGAAGCCTATAAGCATTTAAAACCGGTGGTACTGTTAGGCGATAAAGCCGAACTGCTGGAGCATCTGCGTCTACCACCAGATGAAGGCGTATTTAGCGATGCCAGTTTCCAGAATGTGGCGGAAGGCTTTAAAGAAGCGATTCGTCACAACCGGGTCTGGGCACGTGAAGCCATTGCAGAATCTATTCCGGCTTAATTGTTCTGCACTCATACAAGCTGAATCAACAAAAGGGAAGCCAATGGCTTCCCTTTTGTTTGAATAGATGGATGAGATTCAGATTAAAACTTGATGTACATAGTGCTTTCCTCTCACCTTAATCTGCAATCTGCGCCGTTTGATACCGCTCCAGCTCCTTGTCACTCGAGATCTGTGGAGGGGCTGCAATATCCAGCGGTTCTAAGCTCATTAAGGACACTTTGATCTTCTTTCCCTTTGGGGTCTTCGGCTGATCTTCATCAACGGTAATTTTCTGAATAAATGTCGCCAACCAGAGTATAAACTCTTCTTTATTGCTGCTTTTCGGCACAATGCTCAAGTCCAGTTTCAGCTCGTTGGCATATAAAGGGTTGACCATCAGCTCATTAAAGTCGATGCAATTGACCAATAATTTAAGACGTGTTTTTTTGATTTCAGCACGCAGCTCAATCATTAACATATTTAAATCATTGATAATATCTCCTCTAAAGTCCTTATTTCGCTCGACATTTCTATAGATTATTTCAGAAAGTTTAATATACTGGGGCATACGATCATCCATTTATTATTCTGAATATAGTGATATTGAAGGATTTTACGTAATTTTATGTAGTATTTAATAGATATTTTGCAAGAAAAGCGCGTCTTGTTACATTGGAATTACATATTTTTTTAAACAAATCAAAGAATAACTATAATTTGCGAACTGACTGTCAATTTTTCCAGTGAATTAATTTTATTATTTTTATTTTGCTTAAGAGGATTATATGTATTTTGATTATATATTCTAATTGAATTTAAAGATCATTTTCGGGAGTATTCATTTAATTTATAAAATAACTTAAACTTAATATCAATAATTATAATTTATATTTTAACAATATAACAGTTAAAATAGCAGCAAGCTAAAATATGGATATTCACCCGCACGCCTGCGGACAGCCAATAACAATCTTTTTTCGTCAGCCGGATTTTGTGCTACTATCTCGCCCCTGCACGCCCGGTGGATGTGAGTAAAACCCTCTGCCTTGTGCTGCCCGATCTGTGCGAATAGCGCCTCAGTTTTGTTTCCCGTCGTTGCAAGGTTTGCTGTTGAATGTCAAATGTAAATACGCTTGAAAATATCCAACTGCCAAGAATTTCCGTGGCCCCCATGATGGACTGGACCACCCGGGATTATCGTTTCTTTGCGCGTCTGTTTAATCCAAACGTGATTTTATACACAGAAATGGTCACCACCGGCGCCATTATTCATGGTGATGCCAAACGCCATCTGGAGTTTAATCAGGAAGAACATCCAATTGTGCTGCAACTCGGCGGCTCCAATCCTCAAGATCTGGCCACTTGTAGCAAAATGGCGCAAGACTGGGGCTATGATGAAGTTAACCTGAATGTCGGCTGCCCAAGTGACCGCGTGCAGAACAATAAAATTGGTGCCTGCCTGATGGCCGAGCCTGATCTGGTGGCAGAATGTATTGCAGAAATGCGCCATGCGGTGGATATTCCAGTGACGGTTAAACACCGGATCGGGATTGATGACATGCATTCGTATGAAGAAATGCTGCATTTTGTCGATACCGTTGCCAAAACCGGCTGCAATAATTTTATCGTGCATGCCCGGATTGCACTGTTACAAGGCCTATCACCCAAAGAAAACCGTGAAGTGCCACCTTTACGCTATGAAGATGTTTACCGTTTAAAGCAGGATCGCCCGGAGCTGATCATTGAAATTAACGGCGGCATTAAAACCCTGGCAGAAACACAGGCACATTTACAGCATGTCGATGGGGTGATGATTGGCCGCGAAGCCTATCACAATCCGTATTTACTGGCCGAGCTGGGACATTTCTGGAATCTGCCCCTCCCGGACCGTTTCGAGATTATGCAGCAGATGATGCCATATATCGCACAGCGCGTGGCTGAAGGTGCACCGCTGTCGATTATCACCCGTCATATTCTGGGCCTGTTCCAGAACTTACCGGGCGCACGCAAATGGCGTCAGGCGCTAAGTGGTGGTAATGCCAAGACCTTAAAAGATGTAGAAGTGGCTATTCAGAATATTCAGGCCGCGATGCAGCGTACTGAAAACTATCTGCAGGAACACGCTGTTCAGCCTTAAAAGATCAACAAAAAGCCCTCAATTGAGGGCTTTTTTTAGAATCAGATCGTAACCGGATTATGCCTGTTTGGCTTTTAGCTGATCGAGTTTTTTCAGAACTTCGGCCACGGCCACCATCGCAAAACTGGAAGTAACCACCACCGCCGAACCATAGCCACCACAGCGCAGCCCGGCACTGGCACAGACATCGGCACTGGAAAACGGATTATCAATTGAATAGACGCAGGTAATCCCGAACTTCTCTTTCGGCTTTTTACAAATGCCTTTGCTACGCAACTGGGCACGCAGTTTGGCCAGCATCGGGTCCTGTTCGGTTTTAGATAAATCAGCCACACGAATTTTCAGCGGATCGAGTTTACCGCCGGCACCACCAGACACAATCAGCGGCACTTTATTAAAGCGGCAATGCAGCATCAGCGCCAGCTTGGCTTTGACATCATCAATACAGTCCAGCACCACATCGGGCGTATGCGCCAGCAGGTCTTTGACATTGTCCGGGGTCAGGTAATCATCAATCAGGTTGATCTTGATGCGTGGATTAATAGCACGGCAACGCTCGGCCATAATTTCAATTTTTTCATGGCCCAAAGTGCTGCTCATGGCCGGTAATTGCCGGTTGATGTTGGAAGCGGCCACCACATCCATATCCACCAGGGTCAGCTCACCAATACCGGTTCGCGCCAAGGCTTCAACCGCCCAGGAACCGACCCCGCCGATACCAATCACCATGACATGACTGTTGGCATAATACTGAAAGCTGTCCTCACCATAAATTTTAGCAACACCGGCAAAACGGCGGTCATATTCATCATCTTGGAGCAGTTCAGTCATTGCACAATCAAATCTTATACAGGAGGGCTTATTTTAACGGTTTTTTCACATGGCGTGTGAGATTGGAGGATTTTTGCACGGCGCAACATCAGCGAGAGATTTAAATTTTAGGCCAGATGTAAAGCCTGTAACGAATTTTGCCAGATCATCTCAGCCAGTGCTGTCTGCTCCATCTGCAGGCTTTGCGCCAGCCCTTCAAGTACATAAGGCAAATTGGCCGGCGTATTGCGGGTGCGCTGCTCGGTCGAGGACTGGCAGCACAGCGGTGTCATATCCGGACAATCGGTTTCAAGCACCAGATGTTCTGGGCCTAATTCCTGCACCACCCGATGCAGTTTCTTGGCATTCGGATTGGTAATTTGTCCGGTCACGCCAATTTTAAAACCCAGTTTGATAAAGGCTTTGGCTTCTTCAACACCGCCACTAAAGGCATGGGCAATTCCGCCATAGCTAAAATTCTGCTGTTTTAGCAGCGCCAGCACATCGGCATGGGATTTACGAATATGTAGCAATACCGGACGCTGAAACTGGTGTGCCAGCTCCAGCTGGGCGGTAAAATACTTTTGCTGTTTCTGATACAGCTCGGGCTGTTTATGCTGCTTTAAAAAGGTATCCAGGCCAATTTCACCAACCGCAACGCAGTCCTGTTCACGCAATAACTGTTCTACATCCAGCAGATGTTGCGGCTGATGCTGCTCGATATAAAACGGATGTAATCCCGGTGCCAGATGGCTTCGCGGCGCTTGGCTTAACCGGTTCAGCCATTGATGGGTATTCAGTAACTGCTGAAAACGCGACTGCACAAAGCCAATTAAAATCAGCTGTTCGACACCCGCCTGCTTCGCCTGATAGGCCAGTTGCTCCCGATCGGCATCAAAATCCGCCACATCAAAGTGGGTATGGGTATCAAACAGTGCCAATGCCATTAGATGGTTTTCGCGTCAGCGCTGGACGCAGCTGCTGTAGTGGCTTCGCTGGCTGGCGCTTCGGGTGCCGGCAAATACGGTTTTTTCAATACCTGCTGTAGCTCTGTATAAGGAATCATCAGCCGTGGCAAACCGACCACATACGGACCAATTTCATATTCAGCATATTGCAGAATCAGGCCCTGCTGCCCCAGATAGAAATTATCCGACAGCTTGAATTTCCAGGCCTGCTCGTACTCGGCAACATTATTGGCCAGTTTGCTGTCTACCACCCATTGCTTAAAGGCTTCATAGGCGGCAGCTTCCAAAGCGGCTCGTTGCTTCGGCTGCAAGATGTCAGCCAGTTTGACCTGCTTTTTCTGCTCCAGATCAAAATTAAAATAGGTTTGCGCAGTAGCGCCATGTGCACCGCCCAGATAGCTGCTGCTATTTACCACCACGGTGGCCAGCGGCCCTTCCGAGTTTAAAATTTTTGGTTTAATCATCAGGCTAATCTGATGATTGGCACTCAGCGCCTTGATTTCCTGATCCAGACTTAAGAAGGCCGCAATAAAGGGCTGCACCTGCTGTTCCAGTTTCTGTTTTGGCGTTGGAATTTGCGTCAGTGCCTGTGCCGAGGAAGCTGGCTCTGCCGCAGAGGCTGGTGCTTCAACATTCAGAGGTTTATCTGCCGGGGCAATTTCCAGGGTCTGGTTCAGTTCTTTAAGAATGTACTGATCAATCTGCTCATCGACAAAAGGCTGGTTACTCTGCAAGCGCTCAACAGAAAGCTCGGGGCAGTTCTTGCCTTCACATTCCGGCAAGTTCAGCTGCAGCTTTTCCGGCTCGCCAATCAGTTTTAGCGCCTGCTGTTCAACTTCTGCAGCCTGCGCCTGCTGTTCCTGTTTCGGTTCATTATTTTTGGGCTGACATGCGGTCAATGCCATGGACACGGCCAAGACACTCATCACCCATGCTGTTTTTTGCTTTAACATTGAATAACCTTTATTGCCTTTTGTGCATCCCAGATTCAAAGCGGATGTTCTGATTATTAAAACATGCGCGAATAAATTTCAGCTTTTACAACTTGTTGAGTTTGTGCTTTCGTTAAGTAAATATCAAGCTGTGTTCCATCTTTCACAATTTCATGGGTGCGATAATGCAGCCCCATGCCTTCATGATCAAAGAACCAGTCGGCCTGTCCCCAATATAAGGTTTTCGGTGCCGTGTTTTGTACCTCTGCACTCTGTTCTTTCAGCCATTGCTGATAGGCCTGCTGCACGATTGCATGCATCGCAGTTTGCTGCTCGGGCTGAATAATATCCAGTGCGGTTAAAGCCTGCTGCTGTTGACGATCAGCCACGAAAAAATAATAACGCTCTTTAACTTTTACTGTTTCCTGATGGCTATCCACCCCAATCTGCAATAACACATACTGGTTGCGCTGATAGGCTAGCCGGGTATACAGCGCCAGTTCATAGGCCGGATTTTTGGCAAACTCGGCCTGCCAGGCATCAGATTTTTTTACATAGGCATTCACCGCCTGCTGCAGGCTCATGTCCTGTTTCAGCCCGATCTGGTCCTGAATCACCTTGGCCTGACTTTTGGCAATCCACTGGTTCAGCCATGGATCCTGCGTCTGAATGGTTTGAATATCCAGATCAATACAGTTTTTCTTTTCACAAAATGGCAAAGCAATCTCTGCCGGCTGCTGCTTAATCTGCAGGAATGGCAGCACCTCGGCTTTTTCCTGTTGGAAGATATTTTTTTCAGGACGCGCATCTTCAGCCGATTCATTGTTCTGGGAAGATGAGTCGCAGCCCCCCAAAGACAGTGCCAGCACGGCACAAGCGATAAAACTGATTTTTGTTTGCATTGTGGTTCTCTCTTCCTGAAATTTTCCCCATCCTAGAAAAACAGCTTCACGAAGAAGCTGTTTTAACGGCGATAACCCTTTAGTGTTCGCGGGTGTTACGGAACACGATGTCCGGATAACGCTCCTGCATCAACTGCAAGTTGACGCGGCTTGGCGCCAGATAGGTCAGATGACCGCCACCATCAACCGATAACTGGTCATGGGCTTTTTTCTTGAACTCGTTGAATTTCTTCTCATCTTCACAAGAGACCCAGCGTACCGTGTTGATGCTGACCGGCTCGTAAATACAATCGACCTTGTATTCTTCTTTCAGACGATAAGCCACTACTTCAAACTGCAGCACACCGACCGCACCCACGATCAGGTCATTGCTGTTTTGCGGCATAAATACCTGGGTCGCCCCTTCTTCCGACAGCTCTTTTAAGCCTTTTTGCAGCTGCTTCGATTTTAGCGGATCTTTTAAACGTACACGGCGGAACATTTCCGGTGCGAAGTGCGGAATACCGGTAAACTGCAAGTTTTCGCCCGAGGTGAAGGTATCACCAATCTGGATGGTACCGTGGTTGTGCAGACCAATAATATCGCCCGGCCATGCTTCTTCCAGATGCTGACGGTCACCGGCCAGGAAGGTTAAAGCATCAGAAATACGCACATCTTTACCAATACGCACATGCTTCATCTTCAGGCCTTTTTCATATTTGCCTGAACAGATCCGCATAAAGGCAATCCGGTCACGGTGTTTCGGGTCCATATTGGCTTGGATTTTAAAGACAAAGCCCGTGAAACCTTCTTCAGTCGCTTCGACCACACGGTCCTGAGTCGGATGTGCTTTTGGTGGTGGCGCATAGTCGCTAAAAGCATTCAGGACATGGTCAACACCGAAGTTACCCAGTGCAGTTCCGAACAGTACCGGGGTTTGACGACCCGCCAGGAACTCTGCACGGTCTAACGGTTCATTGGCCATTTGCACCAGTTCTAAAGATTCTTCAAATGCCGCCCAGGCCAGTTCACCGACTTTTTCACGCAGGTCAGCATGGTCATAGCCATCACGCACTTCAATTTCAGGAATAGTCGAGCCAAAACCGGCTTTATAGACGTAAAATTTTTCTTCCAGCAGGTTAAACACGCCAGCAAAATCACGCCCGGTGCCCAGCGGCCAGGTAATCGGTACACATTTAATTTTCAGGACGTTTTCAATTTCATCCAGCAGCTCTAAAGGCTCACGGATTTCACGGTCCATTTTGTTGACAAAAGAGATAATTGGCGTGTCACGCATACGACACACCTCCATCAGTTTGATGGTCCGGTCTTCGACACCTTTGGCCCCGTCAATCACCATAAGTGCCGAGTCTACTGCGGTTAAGGTCCGGTAGGTATCTTCCGAGAAGTCTTCGTGCCCCGGGGTATCGAGCAGGTTGATCATCTTGTCTTTATACGGGAACTGCATGACCGAGGTGGTAATCGAAATCCCACGCTCTTTTTCCATTTCCATCCAGTCCGAGGTCGCCGCCCGATCCGATTTACGACTTTTCACCATCCCCGCCACCTGAATCGCCTGCCCCCATAACAGCAGTTTTTCTGTCATGGTGGTTTTACCGGCATCGGGGTGGGAAATAATCGCAAAGGTCCTGCGCGCCGCGACTTCTTTCGCGAGTTGATCTTTAAACATAAGGGAAATCTTCAATATATACACAGTTTGCGACACACATTTTCATGTGAATCCAAGCCGTGAAGGGATAACTTAAAATTGGCGCAATTGTAGCAGATTTCAGCCAACAATCATTAGAGCACTTGGGCCGGAATCGGTTTAAATTTTAAGTGGAAAATAAAAGTATCTGGAGATCGCGACTTTGCGATAAAAGTTTTCAAAATCACCATCTATTTAGTTTTAAAAGACTTAGGCTTTTCACCGCAGAACAGAACTCCCCATATTTCTTTATCATTTGGAAAAATCAGGGAAAATCAGCATCCTCTCTGCGGATATTTTTGATTTAAATATCTCATTAAAGCCAATTAAATAATAATTATTATCAATAGATAGTGATATTCAATATCATTTACAGCAGACTGTTTATTCCCCACACTGCATGCACTTTTTCGGGGTCCATCCAGAGCATGTTATGAAATCTTCTCTTTTTTTGCTGTCTTCACTCAGCTTGATGACAGCGCAAGCCTTAGCCTGAAAACGCAAGTAGAGCAAGCCTCCACCGCCAGCAAAGGTATGGTACCACTGAAAGATATTCCTCAGATTGTGAATGTGGTTCCGCAACAAGTCTTAAAAGAACAGAATGTGACCTCCCTTCAAGGCGCATTGCAGAATGTAACAGGCTTAAGTTTTAGCGTCGGAGATGGCCAGCGTGATCAGGTCATGATTCGCGGCTTTTCGGCTATTTCCGATCAGTATGTCGATGGGGTACGCGATGATGCGCTGTATTATCGTGATCTGTCGAATGTAGAACGGGTGGAAGTGCTAAAAGGGCCGGGTTCGGTGTTATATGGCCGGGGTTCAGCAGGCGGCCTGCTGATCAACCGGATCAATAAAAAGCCCCTGGATGAAGCACTGCATGAAATCAGCCTGATCGGCAGCAGCTTGGGGCAAAAACGTGCCGAACTTGATTTTGCCGATGCTCTCAATGACCAGCTCAAAGTCCGTCTGACCGGTGCGCTTGAACACTCAGATGGCTATCGCAATCAGAGTTTCGTCAATCGGGAAACTGTAGCACCGTCTGTGCAATGGGATATTTCAGATCGAACCACTCTGCTCTTGCAAGCCGATTACCTGCACGATGACCGTTTGGCCGATCAGGGCTTTCCCATGGACCCGCTGACCGGTAAACCGGTACGTACCAATCCAAAAACATTCTATGGCGCATCCAACGCAAAAGATGTAGGCAATGTCGATACTGAAGTGTCCAGCCAGACGGTTACGCTAGAACATCAGTTCAATGATCAGCTGAAATATCGCGGTGTCGCCCGGCATTATAATTATGCCTTGGACCGGGAATACAGCAACGCCAGTCCGGCAGTAGATCAGGTCACGCTCAGCCAGATTAAACGCATGCGCGATGAAGATGGCATCTTCTTGCAGAATGAATTATCTGGCGTCTTTCATACTGGTCAAATCAAACACGACACCTTAATCGGCACGGAATACAGCCAGCAGCACAAAGATGAAATATTCTGGTTAGGGTCAAAAGCCACGACCGATTTGTATGATCCGGTCTTGCCGCACTGGTCACCGGTCGATACCTCTGCCACTCCAAGAGTCAATACCGCCAGCGAATTTGAAAATTATGCCGTCTATGTACAAGACCTGATCAGCCTGAATGAACAGCTCAAGGTTTTGGCCGGGGTACGTTATGATCATCTTTCCCAATACAGGCATGATCAGAAAAATAACAGCAGCATCCAGCGCAATGACCAGACCCTCTCCCCTCGCCTGGGCGTGGTCTATCAACCGACCAAAAATTTATCCTTATATACCGCCTATAATCAGTCCTTCCAGCCACTTGCAGATTCATTCGTGTTTTATAGCAACAGTGCTGACCTGAAACCAACCAAAACCAGAAACCTGGAAGTCGGGACCAAATGGGACATCAATGATCGACTGAATATGACTCTGGCCGTGTTTGAAATGACGCAGAGCAATATCCAAAATAAAATTCCGGACAGTAATCCGCCGCTGGCGATGCTGGCTGGGGAACAAAGCACGCAAGGCGTTGAAATGTCCTTGACCGGTCAGCTCAGCGATCAATTATCACTGTTGGCGGGTTATGCCTATATGGATGGAAAAATTGAAAAATCGACCATCGGTCTGGCCGGCAAACAGGCCGCGTTAACGCCCAAAAACAGCGCCAATCTCTGGTTAAAGTATCAACTGGATGAGCACTGGTTTGCTGCGGTGGGTGGCCGGGCAGAATCCTCCCGCTTTAGTGCGCCGGACAATAAAAATGTCTTGCCGGGCTATGCGGTTTTCAATGCCGCGCTGGGTTATCAGACCGCGCAGTATGATGTAACACTAAATCTGAATAACCTGTTTGACCGTGATTATTTTGTCTCAGGACATGGTGAGGGGAACGATTCCAATATGATGAGCGACCCACTGAATGCACAGCTCGCGCTTCGTTATCGTTTTTAATATGTGAGGTAAATAGATGTCATCTGGCATCCATTTTTAAACCATTTTTTCTTGCAACATCGACCGTGATTTTTTAAACATCTGGCTATCTAAAAACAGTACCTTAATCAGACCCGATAATTTCATTTTGTACTTGCGGCAAGTCTTCCAAACGCTCGACCTCAACCGGCATCGACAGCAAATAACCTTGTAATTGCTGACAACCCAAACGCGCCAGAATTTCGGCCTGTAATGGCGTTTCCACCCCTTCTGCGGTAACCGTCAATCCCAGTTTGGTCGCCAGCTGGATAATACTTTCCAGAATCATTTCTTCTTTGGAATCGCGATACAGGTCTTTAATAAATGCGCGGTCAATTTTTAGCTCATCCACCGGCAGGTCTTTTAAATACAGGAAACTGGAATGGCCCGTGCCAAAATCATCAATCGCCAGTTTCACGCCCATTTCTCTTAAGCGCCTAAAACTGCGAATACTCGATTCCACATGATGCATGGCAGTGGTTTCGGTAATTTCAATCATGAGATGACTCGGGTCAATCGCATAACGGCAGAATAAGGTTTCCAAGGTACTAAACAAATGTTTATGCTCGAACTGCACCGCCGACAGATTGACTGCCAATGGAAACAGGTTCAGTCCCTGCTGTTCCCATTGCTGAATCTGTTTGCAGGCCTGCTCGAGGGCCCAATAGCCCATCTGGATAATCAGGCCGGACTTCTCCGCACCTTTAATAAACATATTCGGGGTCAGCAGACCATGCACCGGATGCATCCAGCGAATTAATGCTTCAACGCCACAAATCTGCTGGGTGCTGGTGGTAAATTTGGGCTGGTAAAACAGAATAAACTGCTGTTCATCGACAGCTTTATATAAATCATTTAACAGCTTGGTCTGGCTTTTGGTTTCCTGCTGGTCAATGCTGTAATTAAACACCGAATAGGTGTTACGGCCCTGATATTTTGAAGTCAGCATGGCGGCATCGGCATTCATCAGTACATCTTGCAGGTTGTTGCCGTGCTCCGGGTACATAGCAATACCAATACTGGCCGAAATATTAATACTCTTGCCGGCAATCAGGAAACTGTCCTGTACACTGTGCAGCACATTTTCTGCCGCCTGAATCGCATCCTCAACCGTGGCCTGCTCCAGCACCAGCAAGAATTCATCACCGCCGATTCTTAATAATTTTTCCTGCGATTTCAGCTGCTGATGCAGTCGCGTGGTCAGCTGAATCAGCAACTGATCACCAACATGATGGCCAAATACATCATTCACCGCCTTAAAACGGTCCAGATCAATATATAAAAACGCGACATTCTGCTGATTGATGCGCTGGGCACTAAACAGCAAATGCGCATATTCAGCCAGATATAAACGGTTCGGTAATTTGGTCAGATTGTCCTGCACCGCCTGATTGGCCAGCTCACGGTTAACCAGCGACAGCTGGCGGTTACGTTCTTCCAGACGCTGCTCCAGCACGGCCACACTAAAGGCGGCAACCATCACCAGACTGGTCACAAAAATCACGGTAAACAGCAAGATGCCATTACCGGTTTTATAGATCGCATCCAGACGTTCTGTATCAATCGGATAGTAAGACACCGAGGCCATGCCGGTATAATGCATCCCGACAATGGCCAGCGACATCATAATGGCAATCATCACCTTATAGTGACGATGGTAAAGCAAGGTATTTTTAAAACGAAACGCCAGCCAGAAGGTCAGGCCGGAACCACTAATGGCAATGAGCACCGAAAACACCACCAGTAGCGGATCATAATAGGTCCGATGATTCTCTACGACCATGCCCAGCATACCGGTATAGTGCATGCCGGAAATGCCGAGTCCCATTAACACCGCCCCAATCACCAGACGGGCAAAAGGCAGGGTGGGTTTGGTGGTCAGCAAGATGGCAAAGGTGGAAGCAATAAAGGCAATAACACCAGAAAAAATGGTTAGCGGCAGATTAAACGCGTAATTGGCTGGTAACTGGCAAGCCAGCATCCCGACAAAATGCATGCCCCAAATAGCAACGCCAAGGCATAGGCCACTGAGCAAGAGCATGGCTTTTTCAGATTTCTGGCGGATTCCCCCGAGCAGGAACTGCTGGGTTGAAATAGCCAGATAACTGGCCAGAATTGCAACCGCAATTGAACCTACCACCAGGCTAAAGTCATAATGAATATGAACCATAAAAAGCTTCCGTATAGGTTATTTTTTTGTTGTTACTATACTCAACGCTAAATACTCATGAATTTGCCGCTTTAAAAGATAACAATAAAACAAGGAATTAAAACTCAAACTAGAATCTTATACTATCGCATTGAGGTCAAGCCTAAATGCGGTTTTTCCGCCCTGAAAACCGTCATTTTTTATGTTGATTTGCCGGCTCATCTGCCTTTTGAGCCATTCAACTCAAGCGCATCAAAAAAGGCCAGTACATCTACCGGCCTTTTTCTCACATCCAAGGTCTTATTTGGCTGTGCCTGATTGTAACTGACTATAATCCAGTAACACATTGGCCGCTTCGCTCACAAAGACTTCTTCTTCCGGCAGTGGTGGACGCTGGTTGGCTTTCATTTTGGCCCGTGACTCGGCTTGCGCTTCCAGTGAGGCCTGATAGCTTTCCCAGTTTGGATACGGTGCCAAACCGGTCGCCTGACGACGTACGTTTTCAGCGGCTAAGGTTTTACGCTCCAGCTCAATCAGCTCGGCACGGCGCTGATCTAAATCCAGCACCGCCGTTTTGCGCTCTTCTGCCTGTTTGGCAATATTTTTACGCTCAGTCAGATACTTGAACTGCGGATCAATACTGACCCGGGTCTGCGAAGATTTGGCCAGTTGCGGCACATAAGACTGCACCACACCCTCACGTTTAAATGGTGCGGTGGCAATGGTGTCCCACTTCAGCGCATTCTTGGCCTTACGCTCACCAAATTCTTCATTGTAGATATCTACCAGTTTAATGTCCGGAATCACCCCTTTGTTCTGGGTACTGCCGCCGGTAATCCGGTAGAACTTACGCTGGGTGAGCGTGGCCTGACCATAGGCCAAGGTATCCAGCTGCACCTGTGCTGTCCCTTTACCGGTGGTTGTGCTACCAATCACAATACCGCGCTCATAATCCTGAATCGCGGCTGAATAAATCTCGCTGGCAGAAGCCGAGGCCAGGTTAATCAGGACTGCTAGCGGGCCAGCATAGGTCTGTTCACCGCCATCATTGTCTTCAAACACACTCACGTTGCCATTGCCATCACGGATTTGTACTACCGGACCCGATTTAATCACCTGACCCAGCATACGTGCCACCTCTTCAAGTGAGCCGCCCGGGTTATTGCGTAAATCGACAATAATCCCGTCGACATTTTTGGCAGCCAGCGTTTTCAAGGCATTGTTGGTGTCTTCCGATACCGAACGGTATTCCACCCCGGCACGGCGCGCCCGATAGTTCAGATAAAATGATGGAATTTCAATCACGCCATAGGTATAGGTTTTGCCATCACGTTGAATTTGCACGGTTCGGTTACGCACCCCGGCATCTTCTTCCTGAATAATGTCACGTACCAACGTCACGGTACGTGCCTGACTCATCGAGGCACCCGGACCGAGTAAACGCAAGGTCACTTTGGTGCCACGTTTACCGCGAATCAGACCGACCACTTCATTGCTTGGCCAGCCAATCACATCCACAATTTTCTCGCCATCCTGACCGACACCAATAATCCGGTCGCCAGATTTGACCTGACCAGATTTACTCGCCGGTCCGCCTTCAACAATGGTTTCAATCTTGGTGTAATCTTCATTGCTGCGATCCGGACGAATCGACACCCCAATCCCTTCCAGCTGCAAGGTGGTCTGACGGTTCAGCTCCATTGCATCAACAGGCGGGAAATAGTTGCTGTGCGGATCATAGGTCAGCATCATCGCATTTAAGGTTTTGTCCAGCACATCGTCGCTTTTCAGACGGCTCATGCGTTCCAGCTGACGAGTATAACGCTTGGTCAGGGTTTCCACCGGCGTCATATCTTCCGGGCCGGATAAATCTTGCCCATTGGCCAGTTCTGGATTTTCCTTGAGGGCTTTTTGTTTGGCCTGCTCTTCTTCTTTGCTGATGGTCAGGTTAATCAGCTGGGACACCAGCATTTTTTGCCAGTGGGCACGCTGCTCGGCCTGGGTCTTAAAGAACGGCGCTTTTTCACGATCCAGCTCAATGGTGACATTCGGCTGTTTTAAATTCTGCGGTTTTTTCAGCTCGGCCAGCATAAACTGATAGAAGGCCTGCATGCGTTCACGATAATGCGCATGAATCTGATACGGGCCCGATAAATCACCGGCTTTTAAGGCGGCTCCAAAATTGGCGCCATATTTTTTCTTGTACTGTTCGACTTCATCGGCCAGGAACAAGGTGTGCTCCGGGTCCAGACTATCGATGTAAAAATCAAAAATGCGATTGGAGGTGTTGCTGTCTAAACGCTGGTTCAGGTAATGCTGACGGTCAACCAAGGTCGCTAACTGGCGTGACACCAAGGCCTGTTCCCGGGTTGGAACAATGGTATTGGAAACAGCAGCAGTATTATTGGCAGCAATGGCTTCGTTGATTGCGTGACTAAAGAAGAATCCCCCAGTTGCCACGGCAACTGCACAAGCTATCGTTTGAAGTTTCATAAATAATGTGTATTTCCTTGGTTTTCGACCAGTAGTACAAGGTTGCTTAGCGACGAATCAAGCAGATTCAAAATCTTAAACAACTTAATCTGTTTATGTCGTGTAGTTTTATCATATTCTGTGCTGACAAAATGTAGCAAATCATTGCAGAATTCAGGTATTGTTTTTCGATAAAAATTTGAATCCGGAACCGATATGATTGGCGCATTGATGCTCGACATCGCTGGCACAGCACTTACTCAAGAAGATATTCAACTCTTACAAGCTCCGCAAGTCGGTGGCGTCATTTTATTTGGTCGAAATATTGAATCACCGCGGCAGGTACGCGCCCTGACCGATCATATGCGTCAGGTACGTCCGGATATTTTAATTGCAGTCGATCAGGAAGGCGGCCGGGTGCAGCGTTTAAAACAGGGTTTCACCCTACTGCCGGCCATGGGCCGTTTTGGCGAGCTGTATCAGCAGCAGCCGGAACTGGCGGTCGAGCTGGCTGAACAGTGCGGCTGGCTGATGGCCACCGAAGTATTAGCGGTCGGTATTGATTTCAGTTTTGCCCCGGTGCTGGATTTAAATGACATCAGCGATGTCATTGGCGACCGCAGTTTTGCCCGCAATATGGACGATATTATCGTACTGGCACGCGCCTTCTTAAGTGGCATGCAGCGTGCTGGTATGGCCACCACCGGCAAGCATTTCCCCGGTCATGGCTCGGTCAAGGCCGATTCGCATGTGGCCGCTGCGATTGATTCACGTTCTTATGCAGAGATTCAGCAAAAAGACATGCAAAGCTTTATCCAGCTGCAAGCCCAACTGGATGCCCTAATGCCTGCGCATGTAATTTATGATCAGGTCGATCCGAACCCGGCCGGTTTCTCTCCGTACTGGATTCAGACCGTGCTACGTCAACAGCTGAATTTTGATGGCGTGCTGTTCTCGGATGATTTAAGCATGCAGGCCGCCTGTGTGGCAGGTGGTGCCGATGCCCGCATTCAAGCGGCCTTAAACGCCGGTTGTGATATGGGACTGGTCTGTAATGACCGTGCCGCCGCCTGTCTGGCACTGGACGGCATTCAGGATTTACCGTTACCAAATCAGGCCCGTTTAGCCCGTATGCGTGGCCAGATTCCAGAAATTCAAATTGGTGATGTACTCGAGCTCGGCCCGGAATGGCAAGCAGTACGCGACCGTATTGTCCGCTTTAAAGACAGCGGCCAGTAATACCGACAAAGGAACAGGACAAGCTGTTCCTTTTTCTTTATGATGCAAATACATAAATCCACCCCGAATAAATAAAAAGAATAGAGGACCTTGCATGAGCCAACCGCTTTCCGAACATCGCCATATATCCTTTACTGCCCACTATACCGGCTATATCTGGTTTCAAATGGGCATCTCGCATCCGGTATTTGCTACTTCAAAAGGCAAGTTTCTGGCCAAATTGGTCCATCCGCTGGAAAGCTGGGCCGAAAAATATGTCGGTGGCAGTATGCGCACCACCCTGAAAGAACGCCACACCATTATTGACCAGCAACTGACCGAGCTGATTGCCCGCAATCCTCGTACCCAGGTGCTGGAAATTGCCTGCGGCCTGTCCCCACGGAGCTGGAATTTCCGCCAGAAATATCCGGAACTGAATTACCGCGAGCTGGATTTACCGGATATGGCCAAGGTGAAAACCGCCGCCTTGCAACAACTGGACCAGCAGGCACCGGAAGTCTTGAGTGCCGATATTTTCAGTGAAGAATTTGCCCAGATTTTTCAGCATTTTGACCCGCAGCAACCGCTGGTAATTATTAGTGAAGGCTTAATCAATTATTTCGACAAGCCGATGCTCAGCAAACTGCTGCATGGGATTTATCAATATGGACAACATTTTCAGGAACTGCATTACTTGAGTGATATTTATCCTGAACCGGTGAAAAACAAACTGGCCAGCTTTATGTGGACCAGCAGTAAATTACTGAAAGTCATGTCTCGCAGCGCCTTTAGTTTTCATTTTCAAAGTCCGGGTGAAGTCCGTGACTTTGTTAAAGCCAGCGGTTTTGAGCGGGTCGATATTCTGCAGCCGCAGCACTATTTCCACACTCCGGACCTGCCCGCCCCTGAAGAACATTTGGGTGATATTGTCTGGGTGCTGCACGCCTGCCATAAACAGCCCAGTGCCTAAAAGAGAGTTCTGAGCCTCATCAGCCCATAAAAAAACAGCGCCTTTGCGCTGTTTTATTTTTAGACACCTCAATTTAGGCAATTGCTGCCAGACAACCTTTTTGACGCTGGATATAACGCAGCAAACGCTCGGCAATATCAAAGCTGCCATGTTTTAATAAAGCGCGAATCTGCTGATCCTGCACTTCAAAAATCAGGCACTCAATCTGGAAACTACCCTCTTCATCTTCTAATGTCAGGGCTAAATCACGCTCATACTGCGCGGCCCGTTCTGCCTCTCCGTCTTCAAAACGTAGCAATACGCCAAAAAAGTTCAGATCGACAATTTCCGTGGCAAAACTTAAATCGGAATGACGGTGTGTTAACTGACTAAATGGCTGCTGCACGGCAATGCGTTCTTCTCCACGGCGCTCCATGGTCAAGAGCTGGGCACGGGTCATGGGGATAATACCTTCTAGCGACTGAATTGGTTCATCTCTTAAGAAGGTGGCAAACAGGCGCATGGTTTCTTTACGGCGCTGCAACTGCGGCACATGGTCGGCATTGGCAATCATGGCAAATTCCATGTCCGGACATTGCAGGGCAAAATTGGCATTTTCATGTGGCAAGGTAAAACTGTCATACTGGCCACAGGCCACCAGCACCTTGCACTGCGGAATAGGAACGTGAGTCAGGCGCAGCAGACGATTACAATTGATATCATAGCGTTCCTGTTCGGTGGCGGTGAATTCGGCCATTTGCCGGAAGAACAGCCGCTTGGCGGTTGGCGACATGCGGGTCGCTTCCAGCTTGGCATGATTGACCAGATATAAAATCACCGCCTGACCAAACTCATCCATACGCTGCTCTTTCATTAAATGCAGCGATTCTTCCAGCAGCATACGCCAGCTTTTCCGGGTCTTTTGCATGACACCCATCAGAATCATGCGGTCTATCAGTTCCGGACGCTGATGTGCCAGGCAGGATGCCACCACAGAACCGAGGGACATGCCCAATACCGCGACCTGACTCAAGCCAACGATATCCAGCCAGCGACCGAGCATGGCTGCCAGATCTTCCAGCTCCAGCGTACCGGCAGATACGCCGCTATCAATATTGCTGATTTGCTGGTTGGCGCCCATGGAAGGTAAATCAATCAGGATAATCGGGCCGGCATCAAACAGTTGTTCAACACAGTATTTATAGGAGTTAAAATTCTGAAAAGCGCCCCCGATAATCACCATCGGCGTCATGTGCAAGGTGTCTGGGCGAGCAATCGCCATGTATTCAATCTTCCAACCGTCAATCCAGGTTGTACGCGCTGGCTGTTTGAAACTGTGCTTATCGTAAAGATCAAAAAAACCAAAGTGAGCACTTGACTGCCCGACTTCCGAGTCCATTTGGATAATGGAATTCATATTCCTTTCCTCCATTCTCGCGCTTATTTTTATTGTGCAAGAGATGATTTCTAAAATTGAGCAAAAATCGCATCCTGCTCTTTCATTGTTATTTGTATGACTTCAATGTCCATCGTGTTTCATTCTATACAGGTGTCGTTTTGACACGCAACCTCTTCTGCAACCACTTGTCTGCTTTTAAACAGGAAACAATTTCAAAATGTTTAGCGCTTTTCCGGCTTTCCTGCGGAAAATTCCATCAAACTGCTTCATTGTCCCGACCTAGACTGTTAATATCGAGGAGAAATTTCTAAGTGATCAAACCGCTATGCACGAGTCTATTGAACAATATATGCAAACGGTAGGACAACAAGCGCGCCAAGCTTCCGCAGTTCTGGCAAGTGCTTCTACCCAAACAAAAAACCATGCTTTATCTGCTATTTACACTGCGCTTGAAAACAGTGAAACAGCAATTTTAGCTGCCAACCAGATTGATATGACCAAAGGTCGCAACAACAATCTGGATAGCGCCCTGCTTGATCGCTTAGAACTGACTCCCCCGCGCTTTAAAGGCATGTTACAGGGCCTGAAAGATGTAATTGGCCTGCTTGACCCGATTGGTGAAATTACCGATATGGCCTATCGTCCGTCGGGCATCCAGATTGGTAAAATGCGTGTGCCTTTGGGTGTAGTCGGCATGATTTATGAATCACGTCCGAACGTGACCTTAGAAGCAGCTTCGCTGGCGCTAAAATCAGGCAATGCCATTATTTTACGTGGCGGTTCAGAAGCGCTGGAATCGAATAAAGCCATTGCCGAAGCCATTCAGTACGGTCTGAAAACTGCAGGCTTGCCAGAAACGGCGGTACAGGTCATCAATACCCCAGATCGTGCTGCTGTAGGCCAGTTAATTACCATGTCGGAATATGTCGATGTGATTGTGCCACGTGGCGGTAAAGGCTTAATCGAGCGCATTACCAATGAAGCCCGTATTCCAGTAATTAAGCATCTGGATGGTAACTGTCATGTCTTTGTCGAAGCACAGGCTGACTTGCAAAAAGCCCTACCGATTGCCCTGAATGCCAAAACCCATCGTTATGGCGTCTGTAATGCCATGGAAACCTTGTTGGTGGATGAAGCCATTGCAGATGAGTTTTTACCACGTATTGCCGAGCTGTATGCGGAAAAACAGGTCGAGCTACGTGGCTGCGCCGAAACCCAGCGCATTTTAGGCGACAGCGTTCAAACGGCTACCGAAGACGACTGGTATACCGAATATCTGGGTCCGGTTCTGGCCATTAAAGTGGTGTCGGGTCTGGATGAAGCGATTACCCATATCAATAAATATGGCTCACACCATACCGATGCCATTATTACTGAAAACTTCAGTCTGGCGCGTCAGTTCCTGGCCCGTGTTGATTCCAGTTCAGTGATGATTAACGCCTCTACCCGCTTTGCCGATGGCTTTGAATATGGTTTAGGGGCGGAAATTGGTATTTCTACCGATAAAATCCACACCCGCGGCCCAGTCGGTCTTGAAGGTCTGACCTCGCAAAAATGGGTGGTGTTTGGAGATGGCCAGATTCGCCAATAACTCACTTTTCTAAAGATATGAATGTTCAGCCTTTGCGGAGGCTGAACATTTTTCTGCTGTTTTCCCTGTCTATTCCACCGTACACTGTCTTAAGAATGAGAATAAGAGGTGGACAATGTTCTATTATTTAATTGTGACCACATTTGTTCTGGCACTGCTGGTGTCATTTGTGGTGATGCGTATTTTTTCCAGTTCCATTAACCGTATTCTGGCGCGTATTATTCATGATCCGATTCATGAAGCTTGGGCCAGATATACCAAATTTGCCGGTATGGTGGTTGGGACATCCTCCGGAATCCGGATTTATGACATGGAAAAATACATTACCCCGCTCACCTATAGCGAAAACGACCAGAAAATTATTATTGAACTGACGCAGGAACGCTGGTTTCTGGAAATTTACCGCACCTTAATTGAAACCCTGCAAGGCTTGGCCTGGATGATGCTGGTATTTTTTATGGTGGCGCTATTTGCCTATGTGATTGTGCGCTGGTCGGAAATGAAGTATCAGAAACCTTAAATATGAAGGAATAAGAAATATTTTCAAACAGTTCTGTCAGATGCTTTGATTCAAGGCGTGTTATGGTAAACAGAAGAACAACGCGACTGGACATGACTACTATTTTATTAATAAATGAAATCTATCAACCGATAAATTTTAGTTATTATTTCCGAAAGGGTCGATAGTGCTTAAGTCTAATCTCCTAAAGTCTATCTAGAAGCGATACCCATCCCATGATAAAAATTAGTTATTGATCAAGATTGCACCGTGTTGGAACAGGTGCAGATCAATACGGGATACAAATATTTCAATTAGAATTCGGGTAAAACAACGTGTCTAAATCAGTATTAGTTATTAATTGTGGCTCTTCTTCAATCAAGTTTGCCCTATTGCTTGAAGAACAGAATTTCCGTATTCACGGCTTAGCTGAGAACTTAGGCACAGAAAATGCCCGTATTAAAGGTGTGACTGTCGGCAATGAACCCGTCGATATTCATATTCCTTTTGCAGATCATAAAAAAGCATTAGAAGTAGGTTTAGAGCGTTTGGCGAACTACAAGCCGGATGCCATTGGTCACCGCGTGGTACATGGCGGCAGTCTGACCAAAGCTGAACTGATTACTGACGAAATTATTGAAAAAATTCGCGAAGCAACTCCACTTGCGCCTTTACACAATCCGGCTCACCTGATCGGGATCGAAGCGACTAAACGTTTATTCCCAGATTTGCCACAAGTCGCAGTATTCGACACAGCTTTCCATCAAACCATGCCGGCACATGCTTACCGTTATGCCCTGCCTAAATTCCTGTACACCGATCATAACGTACGTCGTTACGGCTTCCACGGCACCAGCCATGCCTATGTTTCTGAACGTGGTTCAGAACTGGCCGGCAGCCTGAAACAAGGCGGCTGGTTAACAGCGCACCTCGGCAATGGTAGCTCGACCTGTGCCATCTGGAACGGTGAAAGTGTAGATACCTCTATGGGCCTCACCCCACTTGAAGGCCTGGTGATGGGTACCCGTAGTGGTGATGTTGATCCATCTTTACACACTTTCCTGGCCAGCAACCTGGGTTGGGATATCTACAAAATTGACAAGATGCTGAACAGCCAAAGCGGTCTACTCGGTTTATCTGGCCTCTCTAACGATATGCGCACCCTGATTGAAGCCTCTGAACAAGGCAATGAAGATGCAGCTCTGGCCATTGAAGTGTTCTGCTACCGTTTAGCAAAATCTTTAGCAGCATTAAGCTGTGGCTTACCGCGTCTAGATGGCCTGTTCTTCACAGGTGGTATTGGTGAAAACTCGGCTTATATCCGTGAAAAAACCCTGTCTTACTTACCACACTTCGGCTTTAACTTTAGCAAAGAGAAGAATGACAGCCTGAAACGTGGCACCGAAGGTCGTATCGATAACGGTACCGGTCCACAAATCTGGGTGGTTCCAACCGATGAAGAAGGCCGTATCGCCAAAGAAACCAGCGCGGTGGTGGAGTCTGAGTTGGGAGCAACTCCGGCAAAAAAGTCTGAATTAGAAACTGCGATTGCTTAAGCAATCGCAGTTTTACCCTGTTTACTTTTGGCTGATTTGAATAATACCTTATGAAAACAATTCTACTTGTCCCAACTGGAGAAGGTGTTGGTCTAACATCTGCATGTTTAGGTCTGGTGTATGCTTTGGAATGCCAGGGCATTAAACCCGGTTTCGTCAAACCTTTCTCTCAAGAATTACAGCCTGAAAACGAACGGACAACAGCGCTGTTTGAGCATGTCTCTAAAACCAAAACGGTTCAACCCATTCCTTATGCACAGGTGGTGCATCAACTAAGCCATGACCAGCAAGATGAATTGCTGGAAGAAGCGGTTCGCTTACACCGCCAAGTGGCCAAACAGCATGACCTGATTATTGTCGAAGGCCTGTTACCGAATTTCCGTGACAGCTTCGCAGATGACCTGAATGCCCTGCTGGCTCAAGCCCTAGATGCACAGGTAGTGATTGTCAGCGGTGCCGACATCAACAATCCGCTTCGCTCTGCTGAACGAATTGAACACCAGATTCGTAACTTCGGTGGTGCAGAATCGAACCGTTTACGCGGTGTGCTGTTTATGCGTACCAAAGGTTTGCCAGAAGATTCTGCGCAAATTCCTGTGACGATTGATCCAAACCTGCGTTTACTGTCAGATACCAGCAAGTTTGTGGCCAGCATTCAGCAAACTTATAGCTACATTGGCACAGAAAAACTGCCAGTGATTGGTTTGGTACCATTTAGTAATACCCTGAGCGTGCCGCGCCTGTCTGATCTGGCGGCGCATATTTCTGCCCAGTGGATTCATGAAGGCGAAGCCAATACACGCCGTGTGTTACATAGCAGCCTGATTACTTCGAATATCGAGCATGAACTGCACAAGTTTGTGGCCGGTGAACTGATTATTACCGCAGCTGACCGTACCGATGTACTACTGGCCAGCAGTCTGGCAAACAGCAATGGCATTCCTTTAGCAGGCTTAGTCTTAACCGAGCAGCATCAACCGAATGAACAGGCCTTAAATTTCTGTCAAACTGCCATCAAGCAAGGTTTACCAGTATTACATACCCCTTTAACCACCTTTGAAACGGCGCAACAACTCTCGACTTTCGGTAATGAAATTCCGGTCGATGATATTGAACGCGCTGAACAGGTAACCCGTTTTGTGTCCAGCCATATTGATCCGGAATGGTTAAACTCGCTGATTAGCGGTGCGCATAGCCCACGTTTATCGCCTTCTGCCTTCCGTCATGAGCTGGTACAAAAATCAATTGCAGCGAAAAAACGCATTGTTTTACCTGAGGGTGATGAGCCACGTACAGTTCAGGCTGCGGCCATCTGCCAATCGCGTGGTATTGCGCACTGTATCTTGCTGGCCAAACCTGAAGCCGTAGTTGAAGTGGCCAAAGCCCGTGGTATTGAATTGCCGCATGACTTGGAAATTATTGATCCGGACCTGATTCGCGAAAACTATGTCGAGAAAATGGTTGAGCTGCGTAAAGGCAAACTTAACGAATTACAGGCACGCGAACAGCTTCAGGATACGGTAGTTTTAGGTACCATGATGCTGGCACTGGATCAGGTTGATGGCTTAGTTTCTGGTGCAGTACATACCACTGCCAATACCGTACGTCCGGCCTTCCAGCTGATTAAAACCGCACCTGAATATTCACTGGTATCTTCAGTATTCTTTATGCTGCTGCCAGATGAAGTTTATGTGTATGGTGACTGTGCGATTAACCCGGACCCGGATGCAGAACAACTGGCTGAAATTGCCATTCAATCTGCTGACTCGGCCAAAGCCTTTGGTATTGACCCGCGTATTGCCATGATCTCTTACTCAACCGGAACTTCAGGTGCCGGTGCCGATGTAGAAAAAGTAGCGCAAGCGACTGAAATTGCCAGACAGCGCCGTCCAGACCTGCTGATTGATGGCCCGCTGCAATACGATGCTGCATCGGTTGAAAGCGTTGGTCGTTCTAAAGCGCCAAACTCTCAGGTGGCTGGTCGTGCCAATGTGTTTATTTTCCCTGATCTGAACACGGGTAATACCACTTATAAAGCAGTACAACGCTCTGCCAATGTGGTGAGTGTTGGCCCAATGTTGCAAGGTTTGAATAAGCCGGTAAATGACCTGTCACGCGGTGCATTGGTCGATGATATTGTGTTTACCATTGCTCTAACTGCAATTCAGGCTGAACAGCAGTCTGCTTAAACAACTGTTTTTAACAAGCTCCGCTTCACCCACCCTGTCGAAAGATAGGGTGGTTTTTTAATTTAGACCAGACGTATCAAATACATCTCATTTTCTGTATAGGTTAGGTGGTAATCACATGCCTTTAACATTAAAAAATAACAACGAAGTTTTTAAACAGATCTTTGAAATCGCCAATCAATTTGACAAAGAGCAAGAAAATTATCTCATTGCGTATTCCCATTTTTTAAATTATTTCAAAAAAACAGATGTACTCACCCTGGATGACATTGTTATCGGCATCAGCTTTACCTATTCGTGGATGCCGACTATTTTGAAAAAAATTGATTTAACTGCAGCAGATGATCTGATCAAAATATTTAACAAAGCAAAACAAGGTCATCAATTAACAGTACCAGAACTTCAAACACTCAAAAGTGCATTCAATAACTCTCTTGTCGGTGTATCTAAATTGTTGCACTTTATTCATCCTGAACACTATGCGATTTGGGATAGCCGTGTATTTAGATTCTTAAGCGGCAACGAACCCCATAACTTCGCATTTAAACGTCCTGAAACTTATCTGGAATATCTAACGCTTCTGGACGAATTAAAAAATGAGGCGGTTTTTGAAAGTTTTTATCGTTTAATGCAAGACAAAGTGGGGTATCAGATTTCAGCATATCGAGCTTTAGAACTTGCCTTCTTTAAAGGAGGATAAAGCAAAGCTATAAACAAATTTTGAGAATTGAGAATTGAGAATTGAGAATTGAGAATTGAGAATTGAGAATTGAGAATTGAGAATTGAGAATTGAGAATTGAGAATTGAGAATTGAGAATTGAGAAAAATATTATTTTTATCAGCCTAAAATGAAAAAAGAAGATAAAGCTTAAGCTTGATCTTCTTTTTGGCCATACATCCAAGTTGCAGCGATATATACACAAAAGCCCGCAACCATCAAAATACCTGTTGTCATCTTTAAGGTCTCATTTTTGGATGTGACAATTATGCGAAAGTTTTATGACAGTTATATGACAAAACCGAAATATTTAAATTTTATTAAATAATTAAAATTCAACAACTTAATGAAATTTCATCTAAACTTAAGCTGTAATATGACATTAATTTCAGCTCAAATATGACAAAACCGCCCGCCAAATACAGTAAAAATCACCCAAAATCCTGTGTAAAAGCACCACTATAAACTTTCGGCCAATCCACTTCTAAAACGCCCACAATGCCGTCATTTTGTCTTATAATTTAGCCCGCTAGCTATCAGCCCGCTCAAGAGAATTTTGATATGACAACTATTATCAAGCAAGATGACTTGATCACATCGGTTAAAGATGCGCTTCAGTTCATTTCTTACTATCACCCACAAGATTTCATCCAAGCGATGAGCCGTGCGTATGACCGTGAAGAAAACAAAGCTGCAAAAGATGCGATTGCACAAATCTTAATTAACTCTCGTATGTGTGCAGAGGGTCACCGCCCAATCTGTCAAGATACCGGTATCGTCAACGTATTCGTTGAAGTGGGCATGGATGTTAAATTTGATTTAACAATGAGCTTAGACGACGCAATTAACGAAGGTGTACGCCAAGGTTACTTAGAAAATTCGAACGTCCTGCGTGCATCTGTACTTGCTGACCCTGCATTTGGTCGTAAGAACACCAAAGACAACACCCCTGCGGTGATCTACCACAAACTGGTTCCAGGCAATAAAGTCGACATTACTGTTGCAGCCAAAGGTGGCGGTTCAGAAAACAAATCTAAACTAGCAATGCTTAACCCATCCGACTCTATCGTAGATTGGGTACTGAAAACTGTTCCAACCATGGGTGCAGGCTGGTGTCCACCAGGTATGCTCGGTATCGGGATCGGTGGTACTGCTGAAAAAGCCATGATGCTTGCCAAAGAAGCACTCATGGAAGAGATCAACATGGACGAACTGCTTCGTCGTGGTCCACAAAATAAACTTGAAGAACTTCGTATTGAAATCTTCGAAAAAGTAAACGCACTCGGTATTGGTGCACAAGGTCTGGGCGGTTTAACCACTGTACTTGACATCAAGATTAAAGATTACCCTTGCCACGCTGCGGGCAAACCAGTCGGTATGATTCCGAACTGTGCTGCAACACGTCACGCACACTTCACTTTAGATGGTTCAGGCGTTGCCCATATTCAGGCACCACGTCTTGAAGATTATCCTGAAGTCACTTGGGACTCATCTTCTTCTAAACGTGTTGACCTCGACAACATCACCCAAGAAGAAATGAACTCTTGGCAACCAGGTGATACGCTGCTGCTGAACGGTACCATCTATACCGGCCGTGATGCTGCACACAAACGTATGGTTGACATGCTCAACAACGGTGAAGAATTACCGGTTGATTTGAAAGGCAAGTTCATCTATTACGTAGGCCCTGTTGATCCAGTCGGTGATGAAGTGGTTGGCCCTGCAGGTCCGACAACAGCGACTCGTATGGACAAATTCACACGTCAAGTACTAGAAGCGACTGGCCTTTACGGCATGATTGGTAAAGCAGACCGTGGTCCTGCAGCCATTGAAGCGATTAAAGACAACAAAGCAACTTACCTAATGGCTGTGGGCGGTGCTGCGTACCTGGTATCTAAAGCAATCCGTGAAGCTGAAGTGGTTGCTTTTGAAGACTTGGGTATGGAAGCGATCTACAAGTTTGTAGTAAAAGACATGCCGGTATCTGTCGCAGTTGACGTAAACGGTACTTCTGTACACGCGACTGCGCCAAAAATCTGGCAAGCTAAAATTGGCAAGATTCCAGTGGTTGATGCCGCTGCTGGCTAATTAACGCTGTTGAAGCGATTAAAAAAGCACCCAAATCTGGGTGCTTTTTTATTTCTCAATATCAAGCATTTTTACCAGGTGCGTGGGTCCCACAATTTAAATGGCTTGGTCAACTGCACATCGCTGGCCGGGTCATAATCAGCATGTTTGATTTTTTGTGCCTTGGAGCGAATTTTACCGGTACTCTGGTCTTCAGCCACAAAGTTATAACTGTGCGATTTCAATTGAGTAAAAGCAATTTCATTGAGGCCTACTGTTTCCGGCATCATAATTAAGGGGCCAGAAACCGTGCGGCGGGTACTGCTATTTTCTTCATCATATTTAATAAAATAGGACTTGCCTGCTTCAACGGAAAAATCCAGATACTTTGGCTTTTGAAAATGTTGCACACCTAGAGGACGACTGGTAGATAAACGGTAATCCCCGGCTGGCAATTCAATCCAGTAATAATGATTATGCAGCAGGCTTGGAATGCGTTCGCTATTGATAAATAGGCTGGAGGCTACAATTTCCTGACGGTTCCAGCGTGAATCCGGACGATATAAATACACCACGGCGGCCTGATCATGCTGCGGCTGAATGGCCTGAAAGCGCTGGCCCAATTTCTGATTGACCCAACCGCCAATGGTAAACATGCCAAAACGGTACTGTTCCAGCAAACTAGGCTTTTCGTTCTGATCAATAGCTTTTAACGTAGAGGTGGGCGGCAGCTGCGCCTCGGTTGACGACTTCCCATGACAGCCAGCCAATGCGACAGCCAGAAATACGATTGATATAGCACGCATGAACATCCCTCATTCCTTCGTTTTTATTTTTACACTTAACACTTTTTCAATATTTTTATTGGGTTTGGCATCCAGGCCCTGATGCAGAGATTAGCACTCTGTCTTGTTTTTTCAAATAAAAAACGTGCGAAAACCGTTGATTTCCGCACGTTTCTGACGAATAGCGTCTTAAGCCGTTTTTGAATTCACGACTTTTAAATCGGCTTTCGGCTGTTCTACCGCAGCTTCTTTACTTTGACGTTCCGGTTTTAATTCTGGCTTGGCCTGACCATTAATCACTGCCTCCGTGATAATAACCGTGCCTACATCACTACGACTTGGCAAGTCATACATGATTTCAAGCAAGGCATTTTCCAGAATTGAACGCAGACCACGCGCACCTGTATTACGCTCCAAGGCTTTTTTCGCCACTGCACGTAATGCGGCATCATCAAAGATCAGGTCGACATTTTCCATCTCGAACAGATATTCGTATTGACGCGTCAAGGCATTCTTCGGCTCGGTCAGAATCTGCATTAATGCATCTTCATCCAGCTCATCCAGCGTTGCAATAACTGGCAAACGGCCAATAAATTCCGGAATTAAACCGAATTTCACCAAATCTGTTGCTTCAACCTGACGGAACAGTTCAGACAGTTTTTTGCTTTCATCCTTGTTACGTACTTCAGCGGTAAAGCCAATACCACCTTTTTCCTGACGTTGCTGCACAATTTTCTCTAGACCCGAGAATGCACCACCACAGATAAACAGGATGTTTGAAGTATCAATCTGGATAAATTCCTGCTGCGGATGCTTGCGGCCACCCTGCGGCGGAATAGACGCCACTGTGCCTTCAATCATTTTCAGCAAGGCCTGCTGCACACCTTCACCCGATACATCACGGGTAATCGACGGGTTTTCAGACTTACGGGTAATCTTGTCGATTTCATCGATATAGATAATGCCTTTTTGCGCCTTTTCGACATCATAATCGGCTTTTTGCAGCAGCTTCTGCACGATGTTTTCAACATCTTCACCCACATAACCGGCTTCGGTTAAGGTGGTGGCATCGGCCATGGCAAATGGAACATCCAGCAAACGCGCTAAGGTCTGTGCCAATAAGGTTTTACCCGAACCGGTTGGACCCACCAGCAGGATATTACTTTTGGCAATTTCGACTGCATCATTGGTTTTCTGACCGTTATGCGTCACTTTCAGACGCTTATAGTGGTTGTAAACTGCCACTGATAAAGTCTTTTTCGCCAGGTCCTGACCAATCACATACTGATCCAGTGCAGCGCGAATTTCATGCGGTTTTGGCAACGGACGGGCGGCCCAGTCACTCGACTCAACTTGTTGACTGGTCTGAACCAGATCCAGGCATACGTCCACACATTCATTACAGATATATGCGTCCTCGCCTGCAATCAGCTTCCCGACTTCAGACTGCGTTTTACCGCAAAATGAACAATGTTTTTGTCCTTGAGGATGTTCGGACATATTCTCTCCAATTTAAATCTTTAAAACTTATGGACGCTTAGATAACACTTCGTCCACTAAACCGTATTCTTTGGCCTGCTGTGCAGTCATAAAGTTATCACGGTCGGTATCTTTGGCCACTTTTTCATAGTCCTGGCCACTGTGCTCTGCCATTAAACGGTTCAAGCGCTCTTTAATGAACAGGATCTCACGCGCATGAATTTCAATATCAGAAGCCTGACCACGGAAACCGCCTAAAGGTTGGTGAATCATGACCCGGGCATTTTCCAGGCAGTAACGTTTGCCTTTGGCACCGGCATTCAGCAGGAATGCACCCATGGACGCTGCCTGACCCATACAGTAAGTCACCACATCTGGCTTGATAAACTGCATGGTGTCATAAATCGCCATACCGGCAGTAACTGAGCCGCCTGGCGAGTTAATGTATAAATGAATATCCTTATCTGGGTTCTCTGCTTCTAAAAACAACATTTGCGCCACAATCAAGTTGGCCATGTTGTCTTCAACCTCACCCGTTAAAAAAATCACCCGTTCACGCAAAAGACGTGAATAAATATCAAAAGAACGCTCACCACGAGATGATTGCTCAACGACTACTGGAACCAATGCGTTATCAATTGATGGAACATACATACGTTTATTTATTCCTAAATTCTTGTGAGTTCACCCATGATCACAATATGAGGGATAATCATCTAAATTGCAAAATATTCACCCACAATTCATGGATATTTTTTGCATAAGCTTTGTAAACTTTAAAACCATCCAAGTTTTTATATTATATAAAAAAGGCGCCTTAGGCGCCTTTTTTACTTCAGCTGAAATTAGCCTTGTTGACGAGCTTGTTGCTCTTTCAATAAGTCTTCGTAGCTGACTTGTTTGTCAGTCACTTTTGCAGCTGCAAGAATGTGATCAACCACCTGGTCTTCTAACACAACTGCTTCAATTTGAGCACGTTGCTGTTTGTCATTTTTGAAGTATTCAATTACTTCGTTTGGATCTTCATAAGAAGATGCCATGTCTTCGATGTAAGCATCAACACGTGCAGCATCCACTTCAAGTTTCGCGTCTGCTAAAACTTTGCTCACCAATACGCCAAGTTTTACAGATTTTTCAGCTTGTTCTTTGAACAGTTCGTCTGGAAGCATGCTTGAGTCAAATGCTTTCGCACCTTGCGCACCAAACTGCTGCGTGAACTGTTGGATCATTTGTTGACGTTGACGGTCAATTTCTTGCTTAACCATAGATTCTGGAACTTCGATTTCGTTCGCAGCAACCAGCGCATCAAACGTTGCACCTTTCACCTGGTTACGAAGACCGTTTTTCACTTCACGTTCCATGTTTTTACGAACGTCAGCTTTTAACTTTTCAACGCCTTCTTCTTCAGTTAAACCGAAGATTTTTAAGAATTCAGCATCAACTTCTGGAAGCTTTTGTTTTTCAACCAGTTTTACATTGATTTTGAACTGAGCTGCTTTACCTGCCAGCTGTTCAGCTTGGTAGTCTTCCGGGAAAGTTACATCAATAACTTTCTCTTCACCTTTTTTCATGCCCACGATGCCGTCTTCAAAGCCCGGGATCATACGGCCAGAACCTAATACCAGTTTGAAGTCTTCAGCAGAACCGCCTTCAAATTTCTCGCCATCTACTGTGCCTTCGAAATCAAAAGTCACTTGCATGTCTTTTTTCGCCATGCCTTTGGTTTCAGCCCAAGTTGCACGCTGTTTTTGCAGATTTTCGATCATTTGATCTACATCTTTGTCGCTAACTTCAGATGCTTTACGCTCAACTTCTAGACCTTCGAATTTCACTTCAACTTCTGGATAAACTTCAACAGTCGCTTCATATACTAAAGCGTCGTCTTTCATTTCAGTTTTTTCAATATTTGGCATACCAACAGCATTGATTTTTTCTTGTTGGATTGCTTCAAATACGGTGTCACGAATGATGTCGTTGACAACTTCTTGATAGATACCCGCGCCATATTCACGACGTACAACGTTTACAGGCACTTTACCTGGACGGAAGCCGTTAATCTTCGCAGTTTTAGCTGTGCGTTTTAAGCGAGCTTCGAACTGCTCGTTAATACGGCTCGTCGGTACAGATACATTTAAACGACGGGCAACGCCCGAAACCGCTTCAGAAGTTACTTGCATGGCTTCCTCGATATTTAGTAATAACAGTTTTTAAAAAAGTGCCATATTATATGACAACATTTAAAGATATACAAAATAACAAGCGATCAGAACAATTTTTCGGCTTAAATTCTTCATATTCCCTTCGCTATTTTTATCTATTGTCTAATATTTGTTGCAAATGATAAGTACTATCATTAATATTCAATGGTTTTTAACTCATATTTTTAACTATTCTTCTTATATCCCAATACTGGAATTCGGTTATGCGCACCTTTAACCTTCGCCCGCTTTCGCTCGCGATTCTTGGAATTTCTGCTAGTTCCGCATTTGCAAATACAACCACTGAAACTACAGCTGACCCGACACATCAATTATCCACGATTGTGGTTTCTGCGGCAGGTTTTGAACAAGATATTAAAAATGCACCTGCTTCTATTAGCGTGGTCACAAAAGAAGATATTGAAAAGAAAAATGCCACCAGTATTGCTGATTTGTTAGTTGATGTACCTGGTATTGATATTCGTGATGGTGTAGGCAAAACCTCCGGCTTAAATATTAAAATGCGCGGTTTAGGTAACGAATATTCTTTGATTTTAATTGATGGACGTCGCCAAACCACCTCTTCTGATGTTGCGCCTAATGGTTTTGGTGAATCATCAAATGGTTACTTACCGCCTCTTTCATCAATTGAACGTATTGAGGTCATCCGTGGACCAATGGCAACCCGCTATGGCTCAGAAGCGATGGGTGGTGTAATCAACATCATCACCAAAAAAGTCAGTAATGAATGGAATGGCAATGTCACGGTTAGTGGCAATGCAATGGAACATAATGGTGAAGCTGATTCCTGGAAAACTAGCGTTGTTGTTAATGGTCCGATTATCAATGATCGACTTGGTATGCAACTACGTGGCTCATATTTAGACCGTCAACGTTCAGAGCGAGTACCTGGCTCAACAGGTCGTGATCCACGCCCAAGTAAAGCAGACAATTATGATGCAGGTGCTAAGCTTACTTACCAGTTAAATGATACAAATACTTTATGGATAGACGGCTTCCATTCCAGTCAAAAATATAAAAATGAAGACAACCGTTTAGGTAATATTGATAAACCTAACAAAGCAAATGGCTATAAAGATGAATTAGAGTTTAACCGTACACAAGTTTCTGTAGGACATGATGGTGACTATAGTTTTGGTCAATGGAAAACTTATGTTAGCCATACTGAAACAGAAACTATAGGCCGTACGATTCCTAATGGCACCTTCCCAAACAATGCATATGAAGGCCAAGATCGTACTTTAGAAAATACAGACTTAGTTGTTGACTCACACATTGTCATGCCTTTGGCAAATCACACCGTGACTGCAGGTGCTGAATATAAAGATGCAACAGTTGCTGATGATATTGCAGGTATTGGCCAAGAATTCTCTAAAGATTCCTGGTCGTTATACGCAGAAGATGAGTGGGCATTACGAGATAATCTCCGTTTTACCTTTGGGGGACGTTACGAAGATCACTCAGGTTTTGGTGGACAATTTAGTCCACGTGCTTACTTAGTTTGGAACACCAACGATATCTTCACTGTGAAAGGTGGTGTGAGTACAGGTTATAAAGTTCCATCTCCAAAAGCTTTACATGACGGAATTATTAACTACAGCGGACAAGGTGAAACTCCGACTTTAGGCAACTCAAACTTAAAGCCTGAAACTTCGATTAACTATGAATTAGGTTTTAATTTCCAACCTAGTGATCAATTAAATCTAACTGCAACAGCTTTCTTTAACCAAATTGAAGACAAAATTATATCTTCACGATTCAACTGCCCGGCCTCTCCTGAATGTGCCAATTTAGCTACAGGTGTGACCGAATACACACAAAGTGCCAATGCAGATGAAGCTGAAACAAAGGGTTTAGAAGTTAGCCTAAATTATTCAATATTGCCAGAATGGGATATTAAAACAGCCTATACGCTGATGGAAACTGAGATCACCAAAGGTAAAAATAAAGGCGCTTACTTCAGCAACGTACCAAAACACGCGCTGAATACGACCTCGACTTGGCATATTAACCCTGCTTTAGATATCTGGTTACAACACGAATATCGTTCAAGTAAAGACCGATTCCAGACCCAACCCAAAACACCAGCATCTGGACTTGGTTCTTCAGACTATCAAGAGTCTTTGATTTTTGGAGATAAATTTGCAGGCTATAACGTGTTTAACTTAGGTGCAAGTTATACAGTGAATGATCAGATCCGAATTAATATGGCGGTAAATAACTTATTAGACAAAGATTTTACTGAAGACAATCAAACCTACCAATATGATTCAACTGATAAGAACGGTAATCCAATTATCGCCAGCGCAACTGCTTACAAATACTTAGACATTGCCTCTGGTATGTCTGGTACTTACCTCCCAGGCCGCAACTACTGGTTATCTATCTCTTATGACTTCTAATCCAGATTTCACATAAGAACCCAAAACCCTGCCCCGGCAGGGTTTTTTAATTCTTAAAACCGATCAAATTAAATCAAAAATACGATTATTCAAATATTCTTATTGATTTATTTCATTAAATGCGAGCAATCCATAAATATTTTCTTGATTGTTTAGCTTGTTTTAACCAATTTCCATATTGTTACTGAGAATTATTATCACTAAAATTCGCATTACTTATTGAACGCATACAATAAGTCCATCATTACTCTGCATTTGAACTGCGCACTCAAATCATTGTGGTAAGGGAATTTTGTCATTCATATCAGGAAATACACCACCATGGCACAGATTAAGAGCCGTAAACATCAACGCACTGCATCATTCGTTGCCCTTGCAGCCACCCTGCCGCTCATGGCACATGCAACCACAGCAACCGAAGAAGTCACCCAGCTTCCTGAAATCACGGTGAAATCTCAGGCTGAAAATAAATATAAAACCACTCAGCTCAGCTCCGCGAAACAGACCCAGCCACTGGTCGATACCCCACAAACAGTTTCTGTTATTAATCAAACCTTATTAAAAGAACAAGGCGCGACGTCACTGGTTGAAGCGCTACGCAATACCCCGGGCATTACCTTACAAATGGGTGAAAATGGTAATACCAGCGCCGGCGATACCTTCCAGATGCGTGGTTTCTCTACCCAAACCTCTACCTATGTCGATGGTATCCGTGATTTGGGCGCAGTCAGCCGCGATGTATTTAACCTGGAACAGGTTGAAGTCGTGAAAGGCCCGGCCGGTGCCGAAGCCGGTCGGGGTTCAGCATCCGGTTATATCAACCTGGTCAGCAAACTGCCGCATCTGCAAAACAGTAGCGAAGTCTCTGCCAGCTACAACACCGCAGAAAATGCCCGCCTCTCGGCCGATATCAACCAGGCCATCAATGACAATACCGCTTTTCGTCTCAATGTCATGGGACAAGAAGGCGGCGTGCAAGGCCGTGATGTGCTCGAAAACAACAGCTATGCCATTGCCCCATCTGTTGCCTTTGGCCTGAACACCCCGACCCGCCTGTATTTATATTCACAACACGTCCGTCAGCGTAATATTCCAGACGGCGGTATTCCAACCATTGGTATGGAAGGCTTCTGGAATGCCAATCCGGATATTGCCCAAGCTGGCAAGGTTAATCGTGAAAACTATTATGGCCATGTAAATGACTACGAAGATGTCGATGCCGACATATTCACCGCAAAAATTGAAAGTGATCTGGCAGATAATCTGAAACTGACCAATATCACCCGTTTGGGCAAAACCCAGATGAACCGAGTCCTGACCGGGATTAACACCATTTCTGCACATGATTCGACCAATCCAGCCGACTGGACCATCAGCCGTTCACGTCAGGGCGTCGATCAGGAAAATAAAATTCTGGCCAACCAGACCACTTTAAATCTGAACCTGAAAACCGGTGCCATTGAACATGATGTGGTGGCTGGTCTGGAATTTTTAAAAGAGCAGCAATACACCCGCAATCTGGCCACCCAAATGCCGGATGAACCAACAGCATCCACCACTGAAGCCAACCTGTATAACCCAAACCCCAATGATCCAATGGCCGACCTGATCTATAACGGTGCTTATAGCGATGGTGAAACCCAGACGGCTGCGGCTTATCTGTTTGATACCTTAAAGTTTGGCGAACGCTTCCAGTTAAACGGTGGAGTACGGGTAGATTATTACGAAACTGACTATCAAGGCCTGTCCTTACCTCGCGGCACAAATGCCCTTGTAGCTTCAGATATCAGTGCACATGACACCCTGCTGAGCTGGAAACTTGGCGGTCTGTACAAACCAACTGCTTACAGCAGCGTTTATGCTTCTTATGGCAAATCCTTAACCCCACCGGGCAGCACCAACTTTGTGATGTCTGAGTCGGGCATTAACAGTGCAGCGGCAGAACCACAAGAAACCCATCATTATGAACTGGGTACCAAATGGGATCTGCTTGATGGTCGTCTAGCCCTCAATGCCGCAGTCTATCGCACGGAAAATGAAAACCAGTTTACCCAGGATGCGATTACCCAGGAATCCATCCAGGAAGGTAAAACTATTGTCGATGGGGTTGAGCTGAGTGCAGTCGGCCAGATTACCGATGCCTGGAATATTTCTGCCGGTGTGGCGCATATGAAAACCAAACAGGAAGATCAGCAAAGTTTCCGTGACAATGTCATGACCCGTACCGATAGCGTGCGCTGGTCACCGGAATGGACCGCCTCATTATGGACCACCTATGACATTGCCGGCTTTAAACTGGGTCTGGGTGCACGTTATGTCGATGAGCAAAAACGTGTCGTCACCGACAGTACTGCTCCAGCCAATATGCCAAGCATTCCAAGCTATGTGGTGTTTGATGCCATGGCCGGTTATCAATTCAATGAAAATGCCTCACTGAACCTGAATGTCTATAACCTGGCAGATGAAGAATACATCAGCACCTTGAACAACGGCGGTTCGCGTATGACGCTTGGTCAGGAGCGCAGTGCCAGCCTGACCTTTAACTATAAGTTCTAAGTTTTATTTTGTTCTGTTGAAGCAGCATTTATCTGAAATGCTGCTTCATTTTTTATTTGGCTTTATGATGACAGACAGCGCTCTGTCTGAAGGATGATTCAAGTCTCATGATGCTGCATGTTCCTCAAGTTCTCAGTAAAGCGGCCGTGGCTGACATTCGTCAGCAGCTCGACCAGCACACCGCCTGGATTGATGGCCAGCACAGTGCCGGGCCACAGGCAAAAAAAAGCAAACACAATCTGCAATTTGACCCACAGCATCTGGTGTATCCAGCGCTGGCTGAACAGATTGAACAGGCACTGAGACAGCATCCGCTGGTACAATCTGCGACCTTAGCCAAACATATTCTACGGCCGATGTTTAACTGCTATCAGCAGCAAGGGACGTATGGCAATCATGTCGACAGCGCCGTGCATTATTCGGCTGCACATCAGCAGCTGATTCGTACTGATGTTTCCATGACCTTATTTTTGTCTGAACCGGAAGAATATCAAGGTGGCGAACTGGTGATTGAAGACACTTACGGGGCTCATGAAGTCAAGCTGGATGCCGGTGATGTGATTCTCTATCCCGCCACCAGCCTGCACCGGGTAGAACCGGTCACTGCCGGGCGGCGCATTGCCGCCTTTACCTGGGCACAAAGCATGATTCGCGATGACTGGCAGCGCAGCATGCTGTTTAATCTGGATATGACCATTGGCCAACTGCGTCAGCAACTTGGCGATAATGAACAAGTGCTGCAACTGACCGCGCATTATCATAATCTGCTGCGTCAATGGGGCGAACTATGATGCCTGCCCAGCCACTGCCGCCACTTACCCAGATTCCAGCCTATCTGCAAACCATTGCTGACTATGAAGCTCAGGCCAGCAAACATTTAACGCCGGCCACCTGGCACTATTTACAAGGCGGCGCCATGGATGAGCGCAGCCTGCAACAGAATCTGGACCAGTTTCAGCAGCTGCAACTGCTGCCCAGAATGCTGCGTGACCTAAGCCAAGGCCATACCCGCTGCGAACTGTTCGGGCAGGAATTTCCCCATCCAATTTTTCTAGCCCCGGTTGGCCATCAGCAACTGTTTCATCCACAGGGTGAACTAGCCACTGCCCTCGCAGCAGAAGCGGTGGGCAGTAATCTGGTCCTGAGTCATTTAAGTACTACCGATCTGCGTGAAGTTGCGCCAACAACCTCTCTTAAATGGTTTCAGCTGTATTGGCAAGGCAATCGCGAACAATCGCTGGCACTGGTGCAACTGGCAGAGCAACAACAGTTTAAAGCCATTGTGGTGACCGTCGATTCACCGCATAGCGGCGTTCGTGACCGTGAACGTCGGGCCGGTTTTCAAGTGCCGGCGCATCTGCCTCATCCGCATCTATCTTCCTTTACATCCCCCATCCTCAGGCCAGAGCAACATCCCCTGTTTGATGGTCTGATGCAACAGGCACCGACCTGGGAAGATATCGCCTGGCTAGTACAGCAAACGTCTTTACCGGTGCTGCTCAAAGGCATTGTGCATCCTGAAGATGCTCAACTGGCATTGCAATACGGTGTACAGGGACTGGTCATTTCCAATCATGGTGGCCGGGTGCTAGATGACTGCATTAGCCCGCTAACAGCTCTACAGATGATGCGTACACAACTACCGGCAAATTTTCCCTTATTGCTAGATGGCGGCATCCGCCGCGGCTCCGATATTTTTAAGGCGCTGGCCTTGGGCGCATCCGCCGTGCTGATTGGCCGGCCGTATATTTATGGTCTGGCAGTAGCCGGTGCGTTAGGTGTGGCGCATGTGATTAAAATTTTGCGGGAAGAACTGGAAGTGACCATGGCTTTAATGGGAACGGCGCGCCTGCAAGAGATCAATAGTCGCTATATTTTTCACAAAAACTAGATCCAGTGAAATTTTTTATCTCCACAACCTTTAATGATGCAAATTAAGAGAATAATTTCCACTTCAGTTGGCTTATATTTATCTTAGGAATTTGCAAGACCGCGAACGGTACCAGCCAGGTAGCAACTCTTTCTGAGAATGTGGACTGATCCTAATATTTTCCGGAAATACGCTTGTAAATTGATACCATAGATACCATCTATATAAGTAGTACGTTGCTTTTTTATAAGCTTAAGCAACCCATGCTTCACAAGGAGTTACCTCATGATGTTGGCTGATCCAAGTAAAAAATATCGTCGCATGTATCAACGTGTTGACTTGCCAGACCGTCAATGGCCGAATAACGAAATTACAAAAGCGCCTATCTGGATGAGCACCGACCTGCGTGATGGTAACCAGGCAATTTTCGAACCAATGAGCATTGAACAGAAGTTCAAAATGTTCCAGATGTTGGTGAAAATTGGCTTTAAGCATATTGAAATTGGCTTCCCGTCTGCTTCACAAATTGACTTCGATTTCACCCGTAAATTGATTGAAGAAAACCACATTCCAGATGATGTGTATATCGAGGTTTTGGTTCAGGCACGTGACCATTTGATTCAGCGTACCTTTGAAGCATTGGAAGGTGCAAAACGCGCGATTGTACATATCTATAACTCCAACTCGCCAACCTTCCGTCAAAAAGTCTTGAATGTTGATGTCGCGGGTGCCAAACAGTTGGCCATTAACGCTGCTGAAAAAGTGAAAGAATACGCAGCGCAATATCCAGAAACGGACTGGATTTTCCAGTACAGCCCGGAATGTTTCACCGCAACCGAATTGGAAGTGGCTAAAGATGTCTGTGACGCCGTGACTGAAATCTGGGAAGCTTCTCCTGAAAACAAAGTCATCTTAAACTTGCCTGCGACTGTAGAAGTTTCGACTCCAAACGTATATGCCGACCAGGTCGAGTGGATGCACCGCAACATCAAACGTCGTGACGGGGTGATCATCTCTGTTCACTGTCATAACGACCGTGGCTGTGGTATTGCTGCCTCTGAATTGGCAATTATGGCCGGTGCTGACCGTGTTGAAGGTTGTGTGTTTGGTAACGGCGAGCGTACCGGTAACGTTGACGTGGCAGCAATTGCCTTGAACATGTACACCCAGGGCGTGGCACCAGAATTGGATTTCTCTAACATCAACGAAATTATTGCGACCGTAGAAGAATGTACCGGTTTACCTGTGCATCCACGTCATCCATATGCCGGTGATTTGGTCTTCACGGCGTTCTCGGGTTCACACCAGGATGCAATTAAAAAAGGCTTTGAATACCAGAAAAACGAAGAAATCTGGGATATGCCTTACTTGCCAATCGATCCGAAAGACTTGGGCCGTGACTATGATGCCGTGATTCGGGTGAACTCGCAGTCAGGTAAAGGCGGGATTGCTTACTTGTTAGAATCGAACTACAACGTGGTGTTGCCGCGTCGTGTACAAATCGAGTTCTCGCAAGTGGTGCAGCAAGTGACCGATGAAGAAGGCACTGAAATTTCAGCACAGCAAATCTGGTCATTGTTCCAGCAAACCTATGTCGATGCCAAAGATTCACATTATTCTGCCAAGAGCTATAAATTGTCTGATGACAATGGCAAACAGGTAATTGAACTTGAAGTGGTGGTGAATGGCTCGACACAGCAGTTGCGCGGTGAAGGTAACGGTCCGATCTCGGCCATTTTGGATGCCTTGCAGTTACCAATTGATGTCTTGAACTATGAAGAACGCGGCATCAGCTCGGGTGCCAATGCCAAAGCCTTGGCCTTGGTTGAGTTGCAGGTGAAAGGTACCGGTAAATCTGCCTTTGGTGCCGGGGTGCATGACAACATTGTGACTTCATCCATTGAAGCCATTATTGCCAGCACTAACCGTCTGATTGATCAGGGCGTATTAAGCAAAGAACAATTGGTTGCTGCTGCCGTTTAAGCACATAAAGTACTTTAGAAAGGATACCCCAAGTGGTATCCTTTTTATTTATTCATTCTAAAGATTCTAAGGCGAATTATTCCTGTGTCTTTCCCTGCTAACTCTGTGGGTGTCGTAACGCCACAACAGTTTCAATTTGAAGAGCCGTTAGAGCTGGAATGTGGACGCATTCTGCCACGTTTTGAACTGATGGTTGAAACTTACGGAAGCTTGAATGCCGACAAATCCAATGCCATTTTAATCTGCCATGCCCTGTCCGGGCATCATCATGCGGCGGGCTATCATCATGAAGATGATAAAAAGTCTGGCTGGTGGGACAGCTGTATTGGTCCGGGCAAAGCCATTGATACCTCTAAATTCTTTGTGGTGGCACTGAACAATATTGGTGGCTGTCATGGTTCGACCGGTCCAACCTCACCCAACCCGGAAAATGAAAACCGCCCTTATGGTCCGGATTTCCCGCTGGTGACGGTGCGTGACTGGGTCAAAACCCAGGCCATGCTATCAGACCGCTTAGGCATTCAAAAATGGTATGCAGTGATTGGCGGTTCTTTGGGGGGCATGCAGGCCTTGCAATGGTCGGTTGATTATCCGGACCGTCTGGAAAAATGTGTGATTATTGCCAGTGCGCCAAAACTGTCGGCACAGAATATTGCCTTTAATGAAGTCGCGCGTCAGTCGATTCTTTCTGATCCTGATTTTCATCATGGCCGTTATCTGGAACATGACAGCTATCCAAAACGTGGCCTGATTCTGGCGCGGATGGTCGGACACATCACCTATCTGTCTGAAGAAGCCATGAAGCAGAAATTTGGCCGTGACCTGAAACTGGGCAAATTCATGTACGGTTTCGATGTCGAGTTTCAGGTGGAAAGCTATTTGCGCTATCAAGGTGAACAGTTCAGCCGTAACTTTGATGCCAACACCTATTTAATTATGACCAAGGCGCTAGATTATTTTGATCCGTCGCGTGAATACGAACAGTCGCTGGTACAGGCCATGGCCCATACCCAATGCCAGTTCCTGGTGATTTCGTTTACCACCGACTGGCGTTTCTCGCCTTCGCGTTCACAGGAAATTGTCGATGCGCTGATTAGCAACCATAAACCGGTCAGCTATTTAGATATTGATGCCGAACAGGGCCATGACTCCTTCCTGTTCCCGATTCCGTTATATGTCAAATCTTTAAGAGCATTTTTGGGAGGTGCAGAACACCTCAAGGCAACCCCGCAGGAGGCTGTGTAATGCGTATTGATCAGCAACTTGCCGAAAAGTGGATTAAGCCCGGTTCCCGCGTTTTAGACCTCGGTTGTGGTGATGGTGAACTGCTGGCCCACATGAGTAAAAAGCACAATATTCGTGCTTACGGCCTGGAAATTGACCAAGAAAAGATTGCAATTGCCGTCAGTCGGGGGTTAAATATCATCCAACAAGACTTAAACCTCGGTTTAAGCCGCTTTGCCGACCAGTCTTTTGACTATGTGGTCATGGCACAAGCCTTGCAAGCTGTAGATGCACCTGACGTATTATTGCGTGATATGGTGCGTGTCGGAAAACAGGCGATTATTACCTTTCCGAACTTTGCCCACTGGAGGACCCGTTCTTTCCTGGCACTGAAAGGAAAAATGCCGGTTTCAGAAGCTTTGCCGTATATGTGGTACAACACCCCGAACATCCACCTCTGTACTTTCCGTGATTTCGAAGCACTCTGTGCTGAAAACAATATCCGTATTATTAATCGACTCGCTGTGAATGGGGATCAACAAGTTAGTTTACTCAGTAAACATATCCCGAATCTGTTTGGTGAAGTCGCAATTTATCGAGTGAGCGCTCTATGAAAAAATTATTATTAAGCACGACGCTACTGGTTGGACTTTTTAGCCTGCAGGTGCATGCAGATTATGTGGCACCAGGCAGCTCGGTGTCGAGCCAGGCCGCCCAGTATTCGGTGATGGACATTCAGGGTCTGATTAAAGCCGCCAAAGCCGGTCAGGCCGGTGCGCAGTTCTATCTGGCAACCAAATATCTGCATGGTCAGGATGTCGCCAAAGATGAACGTCAGGCCTTTGCCTGGTATAAAGCCGCTGCCGATCAGGGACTGTCTTCAGCCCAATTGAACGTAGGCCGTATGCTGGCTGATGGCATTGGCACCAAAAAAGATGAAGTCCTGGCCCGTCAGTATTTTGAAAAAGCGGCCAGTCGCGGTGATAACCGTGCCAGCTTTAACCTGGCGATGATGGAAGAGAAAAAGAAAAACTATATGGGCGCTTATCAGTGGTATGAACTGTCTACCCGTGATGGCATGCTCGACAATAAAGTAATTTCTTTATCTGAAGGCAAAAAAACGGCCTTGGCCGCCAACCTGACCCAAGAACAGATTCGTCAGGCACGTGACCGTGCCGACAAATGGATTCAGGCACAATAAGCCAGGTTCAAAAACACTAGCACCTTCGGGTGCTTTTTTCATGCCTGCTGTCTGGCGGTTTTCGGTTAAACTAGCCTGCATGTTTTCAATCATGAGTAATTCGAGATGACTGCACCTGCTTGGCTCTCTCAAGTCACCCTGGTTCTGGCCAGCAATAACAAAGGCAAAATTGCGGAATTTGAAAAACTGTTTGCAGAACTGAATTTACCGGTTGATGTCATCCCGCAAGGCCAACTCAATATTGAAGATGCCATTGAAGATGGTCTGAGCTTTGTTGAAAATGCGATTATTAAAGCGCGTCATGCCTCTAAAATTTCTGGCAAGCCTGCGATTGCTGATGATTCTGGGATTTGCGTACCGGCACTGGGCGGCGCACCGGGAATTTACTCTGCCCGTTATGCTGGCGCACATGGCAACGATGCTGCCAATAATGAAAAACTGCTGGCAGACTTACAGCCTTTACGCAAAGACGGAACCGCTATTGAAGGCATGTTTGTCTGTGTTCTGGCCCTGGTGCAGCATGCCGAAGATCCTTTACCACAAATTTTCCAGGGCATCTGGCAAGGTGAAATTCTGGATGCACCACGTGGTGAAAATGGTTTTGGTTATGATCCACTGTTCTGGTTACCGGAGCTGGGTATTTCCAGCGCCGAGATGAGCAAGGAAGAAAAAAATAAGATCAGCCATCGAGGTCAGGCGATGCAGCTGTTTAAAGCGAGTTTGGAGAAGTAACATCCTTTTAAAACTCCTCCCTTTGAAAAAGGGAGGCTGGGAGAGATTCTTCTATACATCTTTCTTCTGACGCTAAAATATTGCTCATTTCTACAAAGGGTTTCCGTAAATCCCCCTCTTTAATAAAGAGGGACTTTCAAAAACTTTTATACCCTCTCTCTAACTCTCTCCCAAAGGGAGAGAGAACTTTTTGATTTATAAACCCGGCACCAATATATGCACCACCACGCCATATACGCCAATCAAAATTGCACTGGCAATCGTTCCTGAGGCAATATATTTGGCCGAATCACCGGTGCCCTGATAATGGGTTTCTAGTGCCACAATATTGGCAGCCGGTGGCAGCAGGAAAAACATCAGCATGACGGCATAAATCAAGGTCTGCTGCGGAATGGGTAAACACCAGTACGCCACAGCACATAGCAACAAGGCCAGCGGAATACGTGCGACCAGTAAACCCAGGCTACGCTTTAAGTCAGCCCAGCCAATCCGAACTTTACTCAGCCACATCCCCAGCACGCACATGCCGGCAAAGGTCACCAGTACTTTATTGCTTTGGTAAATCACTTGTAGCCAGGTCTGATGTTCAAACTGGCTCACATCCCAAAAAGATAGAATACCCGCCAGACTCAGGGCAATCACCGGCGGTGAAAGCAGCACATTTTTAACAATAAACTTTAATTCTTGCCGGGTTTGGCTCACCGCCATCACCGCACAGACATTGCCAAATAAGGATCCGCCAATATACAGCGCCACAATAATACTGCTGGCCGCAGGTCCAAACAGGGCCAAGGCAAAGGGAAAACCCAGCCAGGCCCCATTTAAATAACTGAAGCACAGTGCGATCAGTTTATCTTTTTGCAAGACATAAAAGACCGCAAAGAAAAGGATGGAACTGATCAGACTAAAACCAATCAGCCACAAGCTGCCGTCCTGATAAAACACCATGTTGTAGATAATCAGTAACGGAATAAACAGCCGGGCCAGTAACATCGCTAGCACCGGACGCAACGGCTTTAAATACGCGACCCCGAAGTATCCAATCAGAAATGAAATTAGCGGAAGCAGCAGCGCCATGCGGGTACACAGGAAGGCAGAAAAGTGGTGATTATCCTAACATAATTGATGGCACAACATGCTTTTAGCCCATCTGCTGTCTTTGAATCGCAATATTCCTGTCACCTCGCTGTCATCTAGACCTGTTGAGATATGTCTTGAATTAAAAAGAGGTAAATATTATGGCTGGTTTATCGATCTGGCACGTTCTGATTTTTGCAATTGTGGTAATTCTTCTGTTTGGTACATCTAAACTGAAAAACCTGGGTAAAGATGTGGGCGGTGCGGTTAAAGACTTTAAAAAATCAATTAAAGATGATGAAACGACCACTGCGGCCCTAAACGAGCCACGTACCATTGAACATCAAGCGACATCATCTGATGTTAACACGACTGTAAAACAATAATTTTTCAGGTAATTTTGTTATGCTCAATATTGGAATGGCGGAGCTGCTGTTTTTCGGCATCATTGCATTATTGGTGCTGGGTCCAGAAAAGCTGCCTGAAGCTGCACGTTTTGTTGGAAAGTGGTACGGCAAAATTAAACGTACCATCAGCAATGTGCAAAATGATATTGATCGGGAACTTCGACTTTCTGAACTGCGTGAACAGATGCAACAGGAAATGGCACGTATTCAGGAACTTGAGCAAAAAATGCAGTCTCAGATGCATGAGCTAAAACAACAAAAAATATTCGCGGAAGAACAACCGAACCAGACCGCTGCAACGGATAATAAAAATTTGCCGACGCGTTATACCTTTATTGCCCCGCAACCTTCGCTGTTGCTGCGTCCTCAGCATCAACCGCTAACCGCGACTGAAGCTATCCCTCCGACCACGTCACAATTTACCGATTATAAGGTGGCTGTATGAGTCAAAGTTCTCCTTCTCAATTGCCAGCGACGACAGTGGGCGAGCAGGCTGCTTTAGAAGAAATGCCGATCACCAAACATCTGGTGATTCTGCGCAAGCATTTATTTAAGATTGTGGGCCTGGTTATTGCGCTGTTTTTCTGCTTATTGCCTTTTGCCAATCGCACCTATCAGATTTTATCTGAACCGCTGCGTGCGCAGTTGCCGACCTCATCGACCATGATTGCTACCGATGTCACGGCCACCTTTATGGCACCGTTTAAGCTAAATTTTTTTGTGGCGTTGATGATTGCGATGCCGTTTATTATTTATCAGCTGTGGGCTTTCGTAAAACCGGCCTTATATGAAAAAGAGAAAAGTCTGGCATTGCCATTGCTCATAAGCAGTATTGCCCTGTTTTATATTGGGATTTCATTTGCTTACTTTATTGCACTGCCGTCAATTCTGCACTTTTTCATCAGTGTGTCACCGGAAACAGTTGCCCCGATGACGGATATTAATAGCTATCTGACTTTTTGTTTGAAACTGTTTTTGGTGTTCGGGTTTACCTTTGAAATTCCGATTATTACCCTATTGCTGATTTTAATTGGTGTGGTTAGTACCCAGCAGCTGGTCGAAAAACGTCGCTTTATTATTGTTGGCTGTTTCTTTGTTTCGATGTTTGTGACCCCACCGGATGCGCTGTCGATGATTATGCTGGCCATTCCAATGTGGATGTTATTCGAATTGGGCTTATTTGCAGGCAAGCTGATTGAAAAGCGTCGGCTGGCTGCAGAATAAGTTTTTACAAACCCGATTAAAAAAGAGCAGCTCCGGCTGCTCTTTTTTATTTTAGTAAACCATTGTTCTTATTTAACTTTTTTGAAATATTTTCTTCAAGGTACTGTCATATTCAGCGGGTAGTTTATTTCTAGCTTTTAAGCAGCAACCAAGCCATTAAAGAAAAGCTAGGACTTTTAAATGAACAACGATGAAATGATTCCGTGTCAGGATCTGACCGAAGATAGTAACACTTCAAATAATACGCATTTTCAAACGATTCTTGATCAACATATGAATCGTCGTGGTTTTATTGCAAAAACTACAAGTGGGGCAATGGCATTAGCATTTGCAGCAAGCGTGAGCGGCTGTTCAGATGATGATAATGATTCTGCTAATTCAGGTGAAAATCCAACTACTCCTCCAGACACAACCTCTCCTGACCAGCATGAGTGGAGCGATCTGAACGCCCGCCCGAATAAATTAACCTTTGAACCTGTGAGAAAAAATACAGCGAACTTCTTCAGTGTTCCTGCAGGCTACCAGCTAAAAGTGTTATATGCAGTAGGCGATCCAATTAACCCTACTTATCCAGAAAAAACCGATGCTGAACTACCATCAGGTGCATCTTATCAATTCCGTGCCGGCGATAACCATGATGGTATGAGCTTCTTCGGTATGCATCCAACCAACAAAAACTATGCTGCCAAAGAATCAAAACAAGGCTTGCTGGTATTAAACCATGAGTATCTGCAGCAATCTCAGTTACATACCCCTGTGGGCACGATTTCAGTAGATGGCATCCGCCCTGAAGATCAGGTTTTACGTGAAGTAAATGCTCACGGTGTATCTGTTGTTGAAATTAGCAAAGATGAAAATACCCAAGACGTTAAAATTAATTTAAATTCTGAATTTAACCGTCGTATTACTGCCGCAACTGAAATGGAAATCCGTGGTCCAGCGCGCGGTTCTGATCTGGTTAAAACCCGATTCTCTCAAGACGGTACTTTAACACGTGGTACATTTGCAAACTGCGGTAACGGTTATACACCTTGGGGGACATATCTGACTGCAGAAGAAAACTGGAGCGGTTATTTCGCTCGTCAAGCCAATGACACACGTGCCATTGCAAAAGAAGAAATTGCCTTATCACGTTATGGTCGTGGTGGTGCTAATGCCCGTTCTTCGCAATATTTATGGAATACGCCAGTTGCCGAGTTAACTGGTGACAAAGATCTGTATGATCGTTGGGATATTTCAGTTAAAGGTGAAAACGCGCTAGCAGACTACCGTAATGTCATGAACACTTGTGGCTTTATTGTTGAAATTGACCCGTTTAGCGCAACTGAACGTCCAGTAAAACGTACTGCACTCGGCCGTTTTGCACATGAAGATTGTCGTTGTAGTAACCCGATCCCTGGTCAGCCATTAGCGTTCTATATGGGTGATGATGCGACAGGTGAATATATCTATAAGTTCGTATCAGATGCAGTGTGGGACCCTAAAGATGTCAACGGCGGCTATGCCGCTGGCGACAAATATATGAATAACGGTACATTATATGTTGCCAAGTTCAATGATGATGGTACCGGTGAATGGTTAGAACTGTCGCATAACCAGAATGGCCTCACCTCTGCGAATGCAATCTATCCTTTCTCCGGTCAGGATGATGTCGTTGTTCATGCCCGTCTTGCTGCAGACCACGTTGGTGCAACCAAAATGGACCGCCCAGAATGGGTTGCAGTGAACCCTGAAAATGGCGAAGTTTATGTCACCTTAACCAATAACAGCAGCCGTGGTCGTTCGTATCCAACTGATGCCGCTAACCCACGTAGCTATATTGACTTCAAGGGCACAAGCGCAAGTAGTTCCGGAAACATGAATGGCCATATTATTCGCTTCCGTGAAGAAGGCGACACGGTAGCCGCTACAGCATTTAAATGGGATATCTTCTTATTTGGTGCTGAAGCACGCGCTGAGTCAAACATCAACCTGTCTGGTCTAGACGATATGAACGACTTCTCTAGCCCGGATGGTATGTGGTTTGACCCACGTGGTATCCTTTGGATTCAAACCGATGATGGTCAATATACAGATGAAACCAACTGTATGATGCTTGCAGCACTTCCAGGTTCAGTCGGTGATGGCGGTACCGCGATTGCAGCAAGTACCAAAGCAGGTGGTCAAGAAACAATTGTGGGCGCACAGCTTTCTAATGACCGTGTCCGCCGCTTCCTGGTTGGTCCATCTGGCTGTGAAATTACCGGGGTAACCATTACACCTGACTATAAAGCGATCTTTGTCAATGTTCAGCATCCAGGTGGTGCTTGGCCAGCAAACCAAAGTACCCGCTACAGTGCGTTAGGTAAAGTTCCTCGTTCAGCTACTGTAGTCATCACCCGTAAAGACGGTGGTCCGATTGCAGGTGAGGCACTAGAGCAAGCATAAAACGCTTTCTCTTAAGCATCCTTAAACTTAAAAATACCGGCTTGATGCCGGTATTTTTTATTTCTGTAGTGGAATATTCAGCTCCACGATCTGTCCGGCGGTTTCACCCTGCTGGCTTTTCTCTAACCAGTGCCATTGCTGAGCATTTAATCTTAAAATATTGGAACAGCGTGTACCATACGCCGGACTCTGAATAAAGGTCGACGACAATAACTCTTCCAGCTCGACAGAAATACCGGTTTCTGGCAATAAATCTGCAATCACCTTGCGTTCATCTTCCAGAATATCCCAGGCAGCATGCTGCAGATCTGCTTCTGGCATCTGGGCTTGCTGTAACATCGGTAAAAATTCCTGGGTAAAGCGTTTACGCAAATGGCCAGTTTTTTCCCAGTGCTCGCCCATTAAGCCATTGGACACTACATATACGCCTTTGGCTAGTACTTGCGGCGCTTCCCCTCGGTTGCTCATATACACCGCCTGTTCCCGGTCGCCGACAAATAAATTAAAGCCGGCATAATCGCACTGGCGCGGCTCCAAGGCTTGCGCAAAGCGAATTGGACTTAATTCAGATTCTAGAAAATCCTGAATCAGATGCCCGCGTGAAGTCGGATAATTGTGCTGATCCTGTCCATTACGAAAATTGGTAACAATGGCCCAGCGGCCGCTGGCGGTCACGCCCATCCAGGTGCCACCCGACTGCAAGTCCTGTCCGGCATAAATCGGGCTATTTTCCCAGGCATGCAACGCCGCAGTCGGACGCTGATAAAACTCATCACGGTTTGAAATTAAACATAAAGGCAGCTCATCCAGAACCTGCCAGGCAAAGGCCACAATACACATAATTTCCTGCTCGCTATCTTTACACATTGAATGTACAACATTTTTCATCTTATTCAGCTAAAATCTGTGCAAAACAGAATGACAAGGAACAGGAATGCTGACCTATCCAAATATTGATCCGGTGGCGATATCGCTGGGTCCCTTACAAGTCCACTGGTATGGACTGATGTATTTACTGGCCTTTTTATTTGCCTGGGGTCTGGCCACCTATCGCGCCAAGCAGCGTGGCTGGACGCCGGACATGGTTTCGGACCTGATCTTTTACGGCGCGCTGGGGGTAGTCATTGGCGGCCGTGTCGGTTATGTGTTCTTTTATGGCTTTGAGCAGTTTCTGGCTAACCCGGTGTGGCTGTTTCAAGTCTGGACCGGGGGCATGAGTTTCCACGGTGGTTTCCTGGGGGTCATGCTGGCCATGCTGTTCTGGTGCAAAAAATACCAGATGACCTGGTTCCAAACCCTGGACTTTATTGCACCTTGTGTCCCGACCGGGCTGATGTTTGGACGCATCGGCAACTTTATTGGTGGCGAGTTATATGGCCGTCCGGTCAGTGATCCAAACTTTGCACTGGGCATGATTTTCCCGACCGATCCACTACAGCTGGTACGTCATCCATCACAGTTGTATCAGGCGCTGTTTGAAGGGCTGCTGTTATTTATTCTGCTGTGGTGGTTCAGTTCCAAACCGCGTCCACGTATGGCAGTTTCGGCACTGTTCCTGATTGGTTATGGTCTGGCGCGTTTTGTGGTGGAATTCTTCCGCGAACCGGACAATGGTCAGCTATTTATTGCCTGGATGAGTAAAGGCCAATTCCTGAGTCTGCCAATGATTCTGGTCGGTCTCTGGATGATGTGGTACGCCTACCAGAAAAAAATCTATGACTGGGGCCCACAGAAAAATAGTTAAACCGGAGCGAGGCATTGGCCTCGCTTTTTTTATGCCATTTTTGCTAAAGTGCATGCACCCTTGCACAATTCATCTGGTGGGCTATGCTCGAATTCTGGTTTAATCCCAACGTATCCGTACTGCAAAAACTCATGCTGTTTATTCTGATTGCAGTGGTCACCGGCGTTTTATACTGGATGCAACCGCTGGCCTATGATGCCATCCTGATGTTTATGGGCACCGGAATTATTTTTCTGATTTGCCGTTACTGCAAAATTCATTTTGCGGCACAACGTCCCACCGGTTTACTGTATCGCCTGCTGACCTGGATTCCGATTGCCCTGCTGTTGGCACTAATTTTCATGAATATGCAACAGGGTGAAATTTTATTGCCGGGCGCGCAAGGTTTAGGCTTTATGGCTCTGGCAATTTGTCTGTTCTCGCCACTGTCATTGCTGCATCAACATCAGGATCAGGCATAAATGCTCAGTTTCTGGTATTCCGCGCGTTGTCATCGCCAGCTCAAACTGATGATCTGTATTGGTACCTGTCTGCTGATTTATCTGGCCTCGACGCAGGCACAGCTGCCACCGTTTTGGGTCATCCTCAGTCTGATTCTGGGCATGGGCTTACATCTGCTGTATCAATGGATCGACCGTCGTTCCTGGCCAGAACATCAGCGCAGACTGATGTACGGGGGATTGAATCTGGCACCGCTGCTCCTGCTGGCCGTATTGCTGCTGTTTCTACCGAAAATGCAACTTTGGGCCATGGCCTTGCAAGCACTCGGCTTTATCTTGGTAGGACTGTTTATGGTGTCGATCTACCAGCAACGTGCCAAACGGTTTGACTCCTAAGCTTTATTTTCCTGTCCAATTTTTTGCATTTTAATAACCTGTGTAGCAGTTGCTGCACAGAAAACCGGGCTGAATTTACACTGCATACATGCCGAAACAGGAGCGCTAACAACAATAACCCGAATCCCGTTCAGCCTGCTTAGAATAACTGCAGTCTTTATGAAAATCATTCAGGAAGTTGTTTATGAATTCAGAACTGAACACCATTTCCGGTTTTAACCTGCAACGTTATTTGGGCACCTGGTACGAAATTGCCCGTTTGCCAATGCGCCATGAACCCGAAGACAGTACCGATATTTCCGCCACCTACAGCCTGAATGAAGATAGCAAAGTGCGTGTGCAAAACCGCCGTCTGGATGGTCAGGGTCAACTAGATGAATCGATTGGTGAAGCCACCCCGGTCGATGCTGAACATGGCAAGCTGGAAGTCAGCTTCTTGCCAGAAGGCCTGCGCTGGATTCCGTTTACCAAAGGTGATTACTGGATTTTAAAACTTGATCCGGAGTATCAGACCGCACTGGTCGGTGACCCGAGCCGCAAATACTTATGGTTGCTGCATCGTCATCCACAGCTGGATGAAGCCACACAAAATGAATATCTGGCGCAGGCCAAAAGTCTGGGTTATGACCTGAGTGACCTGATTTACACCCCGCACACCGGCCGGCCAACCGCATAGGCTGTTCCTATTTTGCTGAGGCATCTTTTTTAAGATGCCTTTTTTAATGATGATGAATATTTATCTCGGCCCGGCATCAATGTTATGATGGCTGCAATTTTATGTGCTCATTTAAAGCCAAGATCTTCAACACAGCCAGCCTTTTGCGCTGCAATGAAGGTCGACACAGGAGCCACATCACTATTTGATTGAGAGAATTTCATGCGCCAATATCTTGACCTGTTACAACATATCCTTGACCACGGCGGCGACAAAGGCGACCGTACCGGCACGGGAACCCGTTCTGTATTCGGTCATCAGATGCGCTTTGATCTGTCTCAGGGTTTTCCGCTGTTAACCACCAAAAAAGTGCATTTCCGTTCAATTGTGATTGAACTGTTATGGTTCCTGAAAGGTGATACCAACGTTCAGTATCTGCAGGACAACAAAGTTACGATTTGGGATGAATGGTCAACTGCAGAACAGACCGCGCGTTTCGGCCGTCCTGAAGGCGAGCTTGGTCCGGTATATGGCCATCAGTGGCGCAACTTTGGCGCCAGCAAAAATGCCGATAACAGCTATAATCAGGATGGTTTTGACCAGATTTCCTGGCTAATCAATGAGATTAAAACCAACCCGAATTCACGCCGTTTAATTGTATCGGGCTGGAATCCGCAGGAAGCCGGTCAGGTGGCATTACCACCTTGTCATACCCTGTTCCAGTTTTTTGTTCATAACGGCAAACTCTCTTGCCAGCTGTATCAGCGTAGTGCCGATGTCTTCCTGGGTGTACCATTCAATATTGCTAGCTATGCGCTGCTGACCCATATGATTGCCCAGGTATGTGATCTAGAGGTTGGTGATTTTGTCTGGACCGGCGGCGATACCCATTTATATGCCAACCATTTTGAACAGGCACAACTGCAACTCAGTCGTGAACCGCTGGGGCTGTGCCAGCTGAAACTGAACCCGGACGTCAAAGATCTGTTCGCGTTTAAATTTGAAGATATTGAAATTGTCGGTTATGAGTCACATCCGGCAATTAAGGCCCCGGTAGCGGTTTAAAGCCAATTAATTCCGGACAAATGCCCCATCCCCCTTTCATCGAGGGGGATTTTACATTTTAATAGGGTTAATTTTTCGCATGAGATATGGATGAAACAGCATGGCATTTCAAGGTTTAGAAGTTGTACACGTGGTGGCCATGGATCAGCAGCGCTGTATTGGAAAAGCCAATGATTTGCCATGGCATATTTCTGCCGACTTAAAACATTTTAAGGAAATTACCCAGGGCGGCGTGGTAGTGATGGGCCGTAAAACCCTGGAATCAATGGGTCGTGCCTTACCGAAACGTGTCAATTGGGTGATTACCCGAGATCCAAATTGGGCCTTTGAGGGCACCAAAGTCGCCTATTCAATTGAAGAAGCTTTAACTCAGGCCGTGGCTGATGTGCAGGCTTCAGAAAAGCCGGACAGTATTTTTATTATTGGCGGTGGTGAAATCTTTAAACAGACCATGGATATTGCCGACCGTCTGGAACTGACCCATGTCGAGCTGGATGTGCAGGGCGATGCGCATTATCCGGAAATTCCGGCAGCGTTCCAGAAAGTCAGTGCCGAGCAACATTTGGATGACAAAACTGGCATTGCATTTGAGTTTGCCAGCTACCGAAAATAAAGCTTATTTTTCTGAATGAATTCATCAGCATGCAGACACCCCAACAGCCCGAACTGGCACAGCGTTTGATTCAAGGCAGTTTGCATGGCCTGTTTAGCCTGTTTGTAATTGGCAGCTCGATCTGGCTGGTGCTGATCCTGTGGTTTCAGCAGCCGTTTGGACTGCTGTTTAGCCGGATCCTGATTGGCCTGTGGATTGCCTTTGCCATGAGCATTCTGGGCATCTATATCAGCCGGCATCTGATTAGCCGTAAACTGGATGTGCTGATTTATCTGCTGGTGTTTCTGTGCAGCCAGCTCTGGTATTTTGGCCTGCCACCTCGCCAGGACCGCGACTGGAATCCCGAGGTGGCGCAGCTGTTACATTCCGAGCGTCACGGCGATCAGGTCATTCTGCACAATGTGCGTAACTTTAACTGGCACAGCGATGGTTCCTACGAGCAGCGCTGGGAAAGTCGCCATTATGACCTGAACCAGATTCGGGGCGTCAACATCATCACTTCCTACTGGATGGGACCACAAATTGCCCACACCCTGGTCAGTTTCGATTTTGCCAATGCCGCACCGCTGACTTTTTCGATTGAAATCCGCAAAGAACGCCATGAAGAATTTTCTTCGCTGGGCGGATTCTTCCGCAAATATGAACTGAGTCTGGTGGCGGCGGATGAAAAAGATATTATCTATACCCGCAGTAATATTCGCGGTGAACAGGTCTATTTTTTCCCGCTGAAGATGCCGCAAGAAATGCAAAAAGCCCTGTTTCTGGAATATCTGACCAAAGCCGATGAACTGGCACAACAGCCCAAATGGTATAACACCCTGACCAGTAACTGCACTACCCTGGTCTTTGACATGGTGCAGGCAGTATCCAACCAGACCTTGCCCACCGATTATCGCCTGCTAGCTTCGGGTTATTTACCCAATTATTTGTATGATTTACAGGCGCTTGATCAGAGCTTGAGCATTGAAAGCTGGTATCAGCGCGCTTATATCAATCCGCGTGTGGAACAGCCGGGCCAGCTGGATAGTGCACAATTTTCAGCACTAATCCGGCAGGGTTTGCCCGCGCCATCCGCTCCTGGCGCTCCGTCAAATCAATGATACAATTTTAACTGGCGATCAAATTTAAAATTGGTTTAGATACATCCATCAGCTTTAAAATAAAGAGAAATCCATATGCTTAAACATCTTGCTGCCGTTGCCCTTTTAGGTTCAGCCCTAGTTTTTAGCGGCTGTGAAACTTTACCAACCCCGGGTGCTACCGTTGAAACTGCCAATCTTGTCCAGCTGCAAAACCGCACTTGGATTGTGACCCAGATTGGCAATACCGCGGTTCGCACCGAACCGACTGCCCACAATATTCCAAGCCTGCAATTTGATAGCGCCACCCAACGCGTTAGCGGTGCCGATGGCTGTAACCGGATTATGGGCAGCTACAGCGCCGGCCGTGACACGCTAACGCTAAGCCAAATGGCTGGCACCCGTATGGCCTGCCTCAACAGCAATGGCATTGATCAGAAATTCAATGAAGCACTGGCCAAAGTGACCCATTATCAGGTCTTTGGTAAAACCCTGAAACTGCTGGATCGTTATGGCAATTTGCTGATTCAGCTGGAAAGTGCCGTACAACCGCGTTAATACTGCACCGGCCTGCACCTTTGCAGACCTTTTTTATGAACGATTGAAAACAGAAGGCTGACCCTATGCAACAGGCAATTTTTGGTGGTGGATGTTTCTGGTGTACCGAAGCGGTATTTCTCCAACTGCGCGGTGTGGCCAAAGTGGTGAGTGGCTATGCCGGCGGCCAGATGGACAATCCAAATTATGAAGCGGTGTGCAATGGTGATACCGGCCATGCTGAAGTCATTCTGATTGATTTCGATGACAGTCAAATCAGCTATACCCAGCTGTTAAATGTGTTCTTTGCCACCCATGACCCGACCACGCTTAACCGTCAGGGCAATGATGTCGGCAGCCAGTATCGTTCGGTGATTTATTATTTAAATCCGAAGCAGCAGCAACAGGCCGAACAGATGATCCAGCAGCTCAAGGCAGAAGGCATCCCTGTGGTCACCGAAGTGACCGCTGCACCGCGTTTTTATCCGGCAGAGGCCTATCATCAGAACTTCTTTGCCAATAACCCGACGCAAGGCTATTGCAACTTTGTAATTCCACCCAAACTGATGAAGCTGCATAGCAAGTTTCAGGATTTACTCAAAGACTGAAACCAGGAAGGCTCGAAAAGCGCCATAAAAAAGGACTGCAATTGCAGTCCTCGTCGTCTGGGGAGGCGGTTAAGCCTGAACAAAAGTGCTCCAGACAAATTCCCGGGTTTTGCCCTGCAAACGCATACTTAACTGGTCATTGGCCTTTAAGGCACCCACCCCGGCCGGAGTACCGGTCATTACCACATCGCCCGGCTCCAAACTAAAACTGTGGCTAATTTCAGCCAGTAGCGCACCAATTTCAAAAATCAGCAGCGCGGTATGCCCCTGCTGACGCAGTTCGTCATTAATATGCAGCGTATAGTGCACATCTTTCCAGTCATTAATTTCTGCAACATCGACCCAGTCTGCCAGTACACAAGCCCCATCAAAGGCTTTGGCTCGTTCCCATGGATGGCCCTTCTGTTTCAGTTCATCCTGCAAGTCACGCAAAGTGAGGTCCAGCCCCAAAGTCACCGCCCCCACGGCCTGCAAGGCTTTTTGCGGATCGGTTTCTGCCTTTAAGGGCTGGTCAATACGCAGGCTGAGTTCACATTCATAATGACAGCTGCCCCAGGCCGGATTCCAGGCAATCCCGGCAGATAACGGACGCAGGCTGCTCGGCGGTTTGATAAACAGCACCGGACGATCAGGAACCGCATTGCCCAGTTCTTTGGCATGATCCGCATAACTGCGACCCACACAGACAATTTTCGATGGACGTGTATTCATGATCTTCCCTCTTATGATGTGATGGTTTTAACAGGCTTATTTTTTAAAGGTATTTTCAAACAGGGTCTGATCGGCTGTGCTTTCAAACACGCGTTTTGGCACAATAATCACCATGCGGTTTTTCAGCTCAATCATATAGGTCAGCTTGCCTGAAGCAAAATTCTGCACTTCGTTATAATGCACCACTTTGTCACGGCCATTGGCAGAAATCTCGGCATAATCCTGATACAGCGCAATGCCCTGTTCGCTTTTTCCAAACTGGTATTTGACAAACTGACGCTTAAACATCATCGGCAGGAACCAGTAGCGCATCAGCATCTGTAGCACCAGAAAAAATACCCCCAGCGCCAGATAGTAACGACCTACACCATCGAGGCCCAAATAAATGCCCCAGGCAATAATCCCGACACTAATTAATGGAGTAATAAAACGGGTAAACTGTTTTTTACCAAAGGTGGCCAGAGCAAAGCCATCCTGAGATTCTTCCAGATTTAAAAAATAACGTAGCGACAAGGCAGGCTTGAGTTCCGACATCGGCTCATCATCAAATCAGTTAAATTACGCTAAATATTACACCAGAATAGGTGATTTCCTTATTCTTTTTCTCGCCAGTGCTGTCATGATGATGCTGCAACCACCATTCAAAAAATAACCCTATTCAAAACGGGATGATTCGCTCATCTCCACAGCAAAAACAGGATGTTTTATGCCACAGACGCACACCCGATTGATCGCCCTGCTTTGCAGTCTGCTGCTGCCGGTTTCTGCCTGGGCCAGTTTAGTTCGCTGGACAGGAAAAATGCCAGGCAGTTTACAAGGCTATGGCAGCAGTGCCGAGCAGCTGGCCGCGCTGACCGGAGATGGAATTCTGATTTATGCGCATGCCGCGCAACCGATTCAGCTGCCAACTTTCGCATCCACAAAACGGGGTAAATTTTATAGTGCTGCGGTGGTGCTGCCAGTGCCCAGTCACAAAGTTGCGGCACTGCTCAGTGATTATTCAGGCTATGCCCAGCTGTTTCCGACCTTCAAAAGCGCCAAGATGCTGGAGCAGCGCCAGCACATCAGTCAGGTCAAATACCGGATTCATATTCCCACGCCCATTCCGGTGCTGAACTTTAAAGACGATGTGATTCTGCAACATCAGCGCACCGACAACAGTATTGAAACCCTGGTGATTGACGCACCCATTCCGTATGGCGCCGGAAAAATAGAATGGTTTGCCTTGTCGGCCCATCAGACGCTGGTCACGGTCACGCACTGGGGAGATTTGGCGCAGCCCAAAGGCTTTTTATTTCGTACCATCCTGAATGCCCTGCCCGATGCCAAACTGGGCCTGCCGGCCGGCACCAATGCCTTTATTCTGGAAGCACTGCAACGTAAATTTAAAAGCACCACACCCCGAGCCTTACCCGCCGGCGACGTACCAGCCCCTGAATTAAGTGTCAGCCAGATGAACAAAATCCGGCAGATCAGCCAGAAATCACAAGAACCCGTATCCTTTATTTTACCGGCCTATCAGGTGTCCTATGGTGCAAAGCAGGAAATCATGCGTTTTAGCAGCAGCTATCAGTACTATGCCCAGCCGGCCAGCAAGCTAAAACCCTGGCTTGAACCGCAGGCCTACCAGCACCTGTTTCCACGGCAAATTAAAAAAGTTCATATTCAGCAGTCCTCTGCCCGGCAGCTGGATGCCGACTATAAAATTTCGGTCGGACTGGGCGTGATTCAGATTCCGTTTGATTTTAAACTGCGTTTTCAGGCACAAGGCGCTCTGGAGCAGCAGTTTCAGGCGGTGGGTGGAGATTTACGCTATGTGCAAGGCGGCATGCAGATTTTGCCGCAAGTTGAGGGCAGTTTACTGAATGTGACCAGTGCCATGAACATTGATGCGCAGGCACCGTTTTTATTACGCGCCATGCGCAGTATGCCGTATCACGAGCTGCTGCCGGCATTGGGTGGCAATACTGTGCTGACCTTAAAGATTCAACAGAAGATCAAATAATGCGGGAATGTTTTAGTAAATTATAGACACAAAAAAACCGCAACATGTGCGGTTTTTTCAGAATTCTTTATCAAGATTGGTGCGCTCAGAGAGATTCGAACTCCCGACCCCTTAGTTCGTAGCCAAGTGCTCTATCCAGCTGAGCTATGAGCGCGACGTCTTGATGGGGTGCATTATACGGGCTTTTCGGTATTTGTTAAGTCTTATTTCATAAAAATGCAACCAAATGGATAGATATTGGACAAATCATGTATTTGTGCGCTGATTTTATACAGGTTTTAAATTGCAGTTGAAATTGTAACAAATAAGGAAGCCGGCGGATGCAGCTGAGTAGCCAAATTGCAGGCACAAAAAAACCGCAACATGTGCGGTTAATTGTTCAAGTTGGTGCGCTCAGAGAGATTCGAACTCCCGACCCCTTAGTTCGTAGCCAAGTGCTCTATCCAGCTGAGCTATGAGCGCGTCACTTGTGTCGTCTATATCAGACTGCGTTATTTCCCGGTTTACTTATTGGTGCGCTCAGAGAGATTCGAACTCCCGACCCCTTAGTTCGTAGCCAAGTGCTCTATCCAGCTGAGCTATGAGCGCGACATAAGTAAAGTGGCGGTGAGAGAGGGATTCGAACCCTCGATACAGTTGCCCGTATGCGTCCTTAGCAGGGACGTGGTTTCAGCCACTCACCCATCTCACCGTAACGTGCCGCCATAATACAAATTTAACTGTAGCACTGCAAGCGCAGTCACTCTATTTTTTGCAGTTTTTTGCTCAATTAAATATTTTTTAAACAATTTATTGCTTCTAGCCTGGCATTTTCTGCAAATTTACGGGGAATGTGATTTTATCTACTCGCAATCATCTTAAAATAAAGACTTAAAACACATTATTGCAATCATTTACGTGCAGTCTGACGCTGCATGACTTATGCTAAACCTATCTTCTGACTTGAAGCCAAAGACATGATGAAAAACTGGGTCGATCCTGAAGCAAAAGCTGAAGCCGAACGTTACGATAATCCGATTCCAAGTCGCACACTGATTCTTGAAAGTATTGAAAAACTGCAACAGGCCCAGTCGCATGCCGACTTGGTTGAATATTTTGAAATTGCCGATCAGAAAAGTATTGATGCCCTGAGCCACCGCTTAATTGCCATGGTGCGTGATGGCCAGCTCATGAAAGACGGATTCAAGTTCCAGCTTGCCGCCGAGCAGCCTACCCATGAAGCCACGGTCTACATTAATAGCAAAGGTCTGGGTTCTGCTCATATTGACGGACAAAATGACATCCTGCTACCCGAGCGTGAATTGCGTCTGGTGTTTAATGGCGATCGCGTCAAAGTGCGCCAGACCTCGGTCGATCGCAAAGGCAAAGCCTGGGGCTTTATTACCGAAGTCCAGCAGCGCCGTGTGAAACAGATCATTGGCAAACTGTCGATGTATGACGGTGAATATTTTATTCAGCCGGGCAATCCGAACAGCCATCAGCCGGTGACTTTAGAAAAAGAGCTGGTTGAACACGCCAAACTGAATCTGGGCGATTCAGTTCGCGTCGCCATTGATGACTATCCAAGCCGTGAAGAATTTGCCACCGGCCATGTGGTGCAGTCGATGGCCGATAAAGCCGACACTGAAATCATCATTCCACAAACCATTTTAGAGTTTGGTTTGCCGTATGAATTTCCGGACAATGTCTTAAAAGATGCCGACAGTTTTAAAGAACCGTCAGCCAAAGACCGTGAGGGCCGGGTCGATTTACGTGATTTAGCTCTGGTCACCATTGATGGTGAAGATGCCCGCGACTTTGATGATGCGGTGTATGCAGAAAAACGTCCAGGGGGTGGTTACCGCGTAGTGGTCGCGATTGCCGATGTCAGCCACTATGTCCGCACGGGCAAACCGCTGGATGATGAAGCTCAGGAACGCGGCACTTCGGTCTATTTCCCGCATTTTGTCTTGCCGATGTTGCCAGAAGCCTTATCAAATGGCTTATGTTCGCTAAATCCGCAGGTAGATCGTCTGTGTATGGTCTGTGACCTGAACCTGTCCCGTGCCGGCCGGGTGACCAAATTCGAATTCTATCCTGCGGTAATGCATTCCAAAGCCCGTCTGACCTATACCCAGGTGGCGCAATATTTTGACGGCGACAGCGCTGCCATTCCGGAAGACCGGGATGTACGCAAATCGCTAAATACCCTGTTTCAGCTGTATCAGGTACTCAAAGGTTTACGTGCCCAGCGTCATGCTATGGAATTTGAAACCGTCGAAACCTATATGACCTTCGACGAACTCGGCGGGATTCAGGAAATCCTGCCGCGAACCCGTAATGATGCGCATAAACTGATTGAAGAGTGCATGTTGCTGGCCAACGTGGCGGCGGCAGAATTTGCGCTCAAAAATGATATTCCGATGCTGTACCGTGTGCATGAACCACCTGAGTTTTCACGGATTCAGAAAGTTCGTGAATTTGTAAAACTGCTGGGACTGAATTTCCCGGAACAGCCAACCCAGGCCGATTATCAGGCCGTGATTGATGCCACCAAAGACCGCATTGATGCGCCAAGTATTCATGCGGTGCTGTTACGCTCGATGATGCAGGCCTATTACGGCGCGGCCAATGCCGGCCACTATGGTCTGGCCTATGAAGCCTATACTCACTTCACCTCGCCAATTCGCCGTTATCCGGATCTACTCTTGCACCGTGCCATTAAAGCGCATCTGGCCCAGAAACCATATCCGATTTCGGGTGCCGCGCTGGATGATGCCGGTGAGCATTTCTCGCAAACCGAACGTCGTGCCGATGAAGCTTCCCGCTCTGTGACCATGTGGCTGAAATGTCATTATATGCAGCAGCATTTAGGCGAAGAATTTGTCGGGGTGATTTCTGCCGTGACCGAATTTGGTCTGTTTGTCACGCTGAAAGATCTGTATGTCGATGGCATGATTCACGTCAGCCAGCTGGGCGATGACTTCTTTATGTTTGATCAGGCCAGCCAGTCACTGGTCGGTCAGTCACGCGGTCAGACCTTTAGTCTGGGCGATGAAGTCAAAGTTAAAGTGGCCGGAGTCAACCTGGAAGAACGCAAGATTGATTTCGAGCTGGTCAAGCAATTGACCCATGCCGGCCGCGCGATCCGCAGCCGTGCACCACGTGTGGCGAAAGCCGCGCCGCGTGCTGAAGCCACCGAAGAAATCTCCAATGATCGTCCAGTCAAGCTTGCCCTGAGTGAAGATGGCGAACAGCCATTGAAGAAGAAAAAGGCCAAATCCAAGCCGAGCTCTTATGGCAAAAAGCCGGCGAAAAAAGTCACTGCCAAGGCCGAAAGCAAAGACAAGGTCAAGAAAAAAGCCAAAGTGAAAAAGAAAAAATCCAATGCCAAGTCCAAACTGGACTAAGCAACCCATCAGAAACAGAGCGCCACGGCGCTCTTTTTTGTATGAAGTTGAGCAATTCTGTACACACCGCTTGATTTCCCACGCTGGAGGCCCTACATCTATTGCTAAGACAGGACTTCAACATGGAAAAAAGCAATGACATTAGAACAGGCAACCCTGCCAGTACCCCAGTTTGACCAGATTACGCTGCCCCAATTAAAACAACAGGTTGAACAGACCATCACCCAAGGGCAGGCCTTTTTACAGCAACTCCAAGACATTCCGGCCAGTAGCGATGCACAGTTGCAGGTTCTGGCGCAGGTCGATCATCTGGAAAACCAGATGAGCGAAAGCTGGGGCGTACTCTCGCACCTGAATGCGGTGATGAACAATGCCGAAACCCGTGAAGTCTATCAGGCACTGTTACCTGGCCTGAGCGAATACTATACCCAGCTCGGTCAGCACACGGTGCTGTATCAGACCTATCAGCAGGTTCATGATGCAGTGACGTTTAATGACTTACCCGCAGCGCAACAAAGCGCAATTAAACTGGCGCTGCGTGACTTTAAATTGTCAGGTGTGGCCTTGGAAGGTGAAGCGAAAAAACGCTATGCGGAAATTTCAGCGCGCCTGTCGCAGCTGTCCTCTGACTTTTCCAACCATGTACTGGATGCAACACAGGCTTACTTTAAACCGCTCACAGAAGCACAACTAGCCGGCCTGCCTGCCAGCAGTGTGGAATTACTCAAGCAGTATGGCCAGCAACGTGAGCTGGAGCAGCCGGTTGCGACGCTGGATTTCCCGTCCTATCTGGCCATTATGACCTATGCTGAAGATCGCAGCCTGCGTGAAGAGTTATATAAGGCTTATACCACCCGTGCTTCTGACCAGTCGGCCGATCAGGCCTTTGACAATACCGCGGTGATGGAAGAAATTTTAAGCCTGCGTCAGGAAATGGCCCAGCTGCTCGGCTTTAACAACTATGCCGAACTGTCATTAGCCAGCAAAATGGCACCAAGTGTCGAAGCAGTTGAGCAGTTCCTGGTTGAGCTGGCCGAACATGCCCGTCAGCCAGCTGAACAGGAAATTGCCGAACTGAAAGCCATTGCCGCAGCAGATGGCATTCAGCAGCTGCAACCGTGGGATACCAGTTTCTATTCAGAAAAGCTGAAACTGGCCCAGTTCAATCTGTCTCAGGAAGCACTGAAACCGTATTTCCCGGCGCCAAAAGTGGTTGATGGCTTATTTAGCATCGTTAAACGTCTATACGATGTGGATATTATCGAGCGTGAAGCACCAGTCTGGCATCCAGACGCCCGTTATTTTGAACTGCAAGATCAGGGTCAGGTAATTGGCGGTTTCTATTTTGACCTGTATGCCCGTCAGGGCAAACGCGGCGGCGCCTGGATGAGCGGTTTCCGTTCGCGCATGCAGCAAAGCCAGGGCCTGCAACAGCCAATTTGCTATATGGTCTGTAACTTCACCCCGCCCGTGGGGGATCAGCCGGCCTTACTGACCCATGATGAAGTACTGACCTTATTCCATGAATTTGGGCATGGCCTGCATCATATGCTGACGGAAGTCGACAACATTGCGGTGGCCGGCACTCACGGCGTAGCCTGGGATGCTGTGGAACTGCCAAGCCAGTTTATGGAATTCTGGGCTTGGGACAAAGAAAGCCTGGATGTACTCAGTCAGCATATCGACACACAGGCCACCCTGCCGGATGATTTACTGCAGGCGCTGCTGAATGCGCGCTTCTTCCAGTCCGGCATGCAGACCCTGCGCCAGCTGGAATTTGCCCTGTTTGACCTGAATATTCACCGCATGACTCCGGCCTTGACCGCCAGCCAGATTCAGGATGTGCTGAATGAAATCCGGTATAAATATGCGGTGGTGCCAACCACCGATTACAACCGCTTCCAGCATAGCTTCAGTCACATCTTCGCCGGGGGCTATGCGGCCGGTTATTATTCCTATAAATGGGCCGAAGTTTTGGCCAGCGATGCCTTCGATCGCTTCGAAAATGAAGGGGTATTTAACACCGAGACCGGAAAGCAGTTCAGGCAGTTTATTCTAGCAGTTGGCGGAAAAGATTCAGCACTTGACGCGTTTATCAATTTCCGCGGACGCGAGCCAAAAATAGATGCATTATTGCGTCATCAAGGTTGGACGAAGCCAATTAAAAACGCTTAAACTAGGGCCTTAATTTGAACACAGGATCAGTATGATGACCATCAAACGTCGTTTCATTGCAGGCGCAAAATGTCCAAAATGCCAGGCTATGGATCGGGTGGTCATGCTGACCTCAGGTGATGATGAATGGATTGAATGTATCGACTGTGGCTATAGCGAAAATCGCCCAACCCATGTCGATGAACCTCAGCCACCGGCAGCGCCTGATGAAGTGGGTGTGATTCAATTTAAACCACGTCATCCTAAGTAAAAAATTAAGGTTCATTTATTCATGACGCTTGATCAGAGAAATAGCTCAAAACTATTATGGGCCATTATTGGGGGCCTGATCGTAATCGTACTTGTGGTGCTGTCTTATCAATGGATGAGCCAAAACCAGAGCGCAGAGGTAACACCTGAAGCCCAGCTGCTAAGTCAGCCGGCCGCACCTGCGGCCAAAGCCAAAGCAGAACCAGCGGTGCAGCTGGAAGAAGTACCACAGCAACTGGTGAGTGAAGATATTCTGAAACAGCCGGTTGCTACCAACGCGACCCTGGCCAAAGAAGAAATGGCCAAACTAGAAGACCTGCAGGCACAGCTAGATGATCAGGCCGCACTGCTCAATGCCCAGCACGCCGATGCTGATGAACTGATTCGCCTGAAAGAAGAACAGATTCAGCTGCTCGAAGCCCAGCTCAAACAGCAATAATTATGACCGGCAGTCTGCGTTAAACCGGCTAGAATACATCCTTATTCCTCGCCCGGGTTGATGATGACTGCCTCCACGCCTCAGCATGATCTGATCAAAGCCATTGGCTTAATCACCCTCTCTGCTTTTCTGTTTTCGCTCATGGGCGTGTGTATCCGCTACGCCTCGCATACGGTCGACAATGCCACTATTGTGTTCTTCCGTAATTTTATTGGCCTGTTTATTTTTCTGCCGCTGCTGTTCAATAAAGGCCTCGGCTTTTTTAAAACCCGGCGTCTGTGGATGCATACCTGGCGTAGTGTGGTCGGTCTGCTGGCGATGTATGGCTTCTTCTATGCCATTGCCCAGCTTAAACTGTCCAACGCGATGGTGTTTACCTATTCTTCCCCGATCTTTATTCCACTCATTGCCTGGTTATTCCTGAAAGAAAAAGTCAGTGCTGCCATGCTGATCGCCGCCCTGTTTGGTCTAATGGGCGTACTCTGTGTGGCCAAACCAGATGTCGGCCTGTTCAATCATCTGTCGATCATTGGTCTGGGCGCCAGTTTTCTGGCCGCAATGGCCTTTGTCACTGTGCGCGCCCTGACGCAAACCGAACCACCAGAACGGATTGTGTTTTATTTCTGCCTGATTGGCACCCTGATTTCAGTCATTCCAATGTTCTGGCTATGGCGAAGCTATCAATGGAGTGAACTGGGCCTGCTGATCAGTGCCGGGGTGCTGGCCAATATCAGCCAGATTTTTATGTCGCGGGCCTATAGTCTGGCACCTGCTGGTCAGATTGGGCCGGTAAATTATATTGCGATTATTTTTGCCGGCATCTGGGGCTTTTTGTTCTGGCAGGAATTGCCAGATCTGTCTAGCCTGCTCGGCTTTGGCCTGATTTTAATTGCGATTTTACTGTGCAGCCCGCTGTTTAAAAAAGCCAGTCCTACACAGGCGCCATAAAAATACCCTGACCTTTCGCAAAAGATCAGGGTATGGTCATCATCACGGTTGAACGGCTGGCTTACTGATACCAGCCAAACAGTTTAAAGAAGTATGGTACATAGGCAATGATCAGCATCGCTGGCAGCATCACCAGAATCGGCAGAATCCAGCGCTCAAAACGATAGTAGAAGGATTTGTGGCGCACTTCGGCATCTGCCGCCGCCACTTCTTCATCGCCAATCGACTGCCTCGCCAGCAAGTGATTCAGCGCGACCGGTGGGGTGATATAACCCATTTCAAAGCCAATCAGGGTAATCATCCAGAAATGTACCGGTTCAATCCCATACTGGTAGGCTACCGGTGCCACCGTGGCAGAAATCAGGATGACCGCACCAAACGGGTCCATAATCATGCCGACCAGTACCATCACCAGTACAATCAGGCTAATCACAATAAAGGTACTACTGATATCAGTCGGGAAAGCCTCCATGATTTCAATCCGTTCCAGGAAGCCGCCGACACTGACCGATAAGGCCATCAGAATCACCAGCGCGCCAATATGCCCCACGGTTTCACTAATGGAAATGTGCATCGACTTCCAGAAGCCAACCTCACGCTCCGGCTCGGACACCGCCACGCTATGATCCGCCGACATGCCAGTATCCTCAGTTGCAGTATGTACGCCATCGCGGTATTCCACACCACTGACTGCACTGGCGGTCGCCAGCGCCGGTTGCGATGAATCGGTATATTTTGCTGTCAGGCTTTCATCCCAATGACCTACTGGTGGAATTGGCGCCGGTTCATGCCGCAATTTATCAAACAGGACAATTAACAGCAGAATCACAGGCATCATCACCGGCGCAGTAAATTCGTTCAGGTTGGTGTCCAGCGCATATTTGTAGAACATCCAGATCAGCACGAAAATAATCACATACGGCACCACCGCACCCATGGCACGTAAAGATCGTGGTGCAGCCACAGCTGGTGAAGCAATCCGGAACTTACTTTCAGCAAAGAACAGCGATACCACCAGGAAAATGGTCGTGGTCAGCAGGAATACATACACGCCATAGTGGTACAGCACATCGGTGGTGACTTCCTTGTTTAAAGAGGCAACAACCACAATCAGCAGACATGGACGTAAGACTACCCCCATCGAACCAGATAAAGCCGTTGCTGCCAGGGCAAACTGACGGCGCCCGCCAGCATTCCAGACTTCTTTATAAATGATGGCACCGGCCGCGATCACAAAAATCCCCGAGGCACCGGTATAGGCTGTCGGTAATGCCGCACCAATCAGGATTAACCAGGTCAGGGTTTCGGGTGCCAGATTCCATGGCCGCATGATGTTCAGGAATTTATCCACCACACGGGTCTGTTTCAGCAGCATACCGGCCCAGATAAACAGCGCCAGATTCAGGAAGATGCTGGAGAATTCCACCAGCTGGCCCAGGTAAATCCCCTGCCCCATTGGATAATCCATGAAGAAGGTAAAGGCAATACCGGTAATAATGGCCATATAGGCATACAGCGGTACACTCAGGAAAGCCAGACCTAGACTGCCCCCTTCTCGCGTTGGTGCAGGCGGGCGAATAAACTGCCATAAACTGATGAGGGTCAGCGCACTGAACAGGATCATCCACAACCAGTAAATGATCTGCATTTCACCGGTCATCGGCACCCCGGAATTTAGCACCGAACGATACTGGCTATAGGCCGAGAACGCCAGAAAGGCATTGGCCACGGTCATGCAGGTGGTATATATCCGATAATCAATTCGTGTGGCAGGCCCACGCAAACCAATATGATGGGTTTTTAAAGTGGCACTAATCGCCGCAAACACCACCATCAACACCAGCAGCAAGGCACGGTTTTCCGTACCAAATTTAAAGATGCCAAAGAAAGTGGTTTCTACACTGCGATAGGTGCGTAAACTTGGATGCGCCTGCATATGCTGCACAGCCTGATCATAGAACACATATTTTTCTTCACAGACCTGCTGCGCGGCCATAATTGAGGCACGCACATCCGATTCAGACGGGGTTCCAAAAATATCGGCAAATTCATCGGCCGCGTTAGCTTTCATTTGTGCCTGCACCTGGCCGTCAATATCTGGATTACGGTCACAGTCAGGGGCACTTGGTTCAGCGCGCAAGAATGAATACTGCATGCCGGTGGCAGGATCACCGTATAGACGTTCGCCCATACGCAACAGCTGGCCGTGAATCATCTCACCGGTTCCAATGATCAGCGTCAGCAGCAGCAGCACCAGAATCACAAAGGCAGAAATCCATTCTGTCCATATATATCTGAGCAGATCCAGTCCGGATCTGCGTTGTCCTTGATTTGACATATTTTTTCCTGTTTTTTTATTTTCGGAAACGGCAACAGGGCCGTATTTCGCGCATCCTGTAGCAAGCAGCCATCCTGCTGCTATTCAAATCTTGTTGTCATTCTTTTCGAATGTGCATCAAAGTACATTCATTTAAAATGACAATATTCATTTTCTTTTTGGTAGAAATGGTCAACTGGATCACTTTTTCAAGCTGTAGGTATAGATCAGGTAGACCATCGCCAATCCCGCACCCCAGATCACGCCCAGCAAATGTGCCTCGACCAGTACCGGGCTACCAATCAGCTCGGCCGTTTCCTTACTGCCAAAGGTATTTTCCCACAGCAGTTTGGCCAGAATCAGCAGCAATACCAGCGCAGCAAACCGGCGTTCTTGAGCATCAAGCAGATGCACTACTGCCACCGCCATATAGGCTCCATGCAGCACCCCAGACAGGCCGGCATAGGCTTCAATATGTGGAAACAGGACATAGAAACTGAAACTGATAGCCGGAGGTAACAGCAATAACAGGCTGACAAAATGCCAGGTTTTGACCCGCGGAAAAATAAAAGGCAAACAGGCAAAGGCCAGAATATTCAGCAGATAATGCACCCAGCCCACATGCACCCAATGCGCTGTCCACAAGCGCCAGAATTCTTGTAACAGAGCAGGACGCCAATAAATAAAATGATCCGCAAACACCTGCAAACAGGCCGCCAGCGACATAAACACGGCAATAAAAATAATTTTCTTACTGAAAAAATGAAGTGTCATGTCGTTGTCCCTGTTGAATCTTTTAAGTATAAAGCGTCCTCCTCGTAGCGACTATTTACAGATTGTTGAGTTCCGTATCTGGATCAGCGCTTGTATCTTCACCAAATAAATCATCCAGTTCAGACGCATTGTCCTGCTCATCCCAGAAACGGCTCATGCCATCATCGGCAGTACGTACCCCGGTATTTTCAGTCCAGTAACGGTCTGAAATCCCCTGCACCATGGTGGCAGCCATGCTGTCAATTAGCTTGAATTGCGGGTTAATTGGTTTTTCTTCGGTGCGTGCAGCCGCAAATGATTTTAGCGCATCACGAATCTTGGCATCATCGCCGCTGGCCTGCGCGGCCACTGCATACAGGGCATGCGACAGGCGCACACCTTTCTGCTCACCAATTTGCATCGACTGTTTCAGGGTCTGATACGGCTCCGGTTTGCCATCTCCCGCACCTGGCAACAAGGTCCAGATCACGGCACGGGTGGCTTGTGGTGCACCCCAGAATTTTTCATTGTTCAGACAGGTCATGCCACGCTCGACCACGGCAGCAATATCTTTAGGCACATGCACCGCACCGCCAGAGTTAATATCATTGGTCATGGCCTGTAAACCACTGATCATGCCAAGCAAATACACGGTCTGATCAATATCGCTGTTCATTTTCGGGCAGCCTTCACCCAGTGGTTTTCTGTATTTCTTTTCCCAGCGATTCTGGAATAACTGATAACCGGTATATTGGCGCTGTGCCGCAATAGCCGCCCAGCGTTTCTGTTCAATCCGGGCATCTTGCGCTTCACTGACCTGTCCGGCTTTTGACGCACGCAAATAACGCAGCTCGGCATCTAGGGCACGGTTTTCCGCACAGATACCGGCGGCTGAATACATCAGCACCGCAACCCGGGTCGGGTCTGCCCCCATATCTTTGGTGGCCATAATTGCAGGGGTCAAGGAATTGCCGCTGCTACAGACCATTTCGGCATCATCCATAGCCAGAATGGGAGGAACAATATGTTTTTCTGTAAAACCTAAAGCCACATTGGCACCGGTTTTCACCACTTGTGAACAGCCGGAAAGAAGTGTTGTTGTGAATGCAATAACCGCCACACCCTGGCAGATTTTTTGGACTTGCGACATTTTCCTGTCCTCTATAATTGTGTTTATGTCCATGGCAACAAACATATCAGATGCATTATCTGAATAAAAGAGCATTTACTCTAATCTGAGAGCTGTACTTTGACATGAAAAGCGGGCAAGAAAATTGACTGAATTTGCAGGAAAGCCAAATTTTAGGCAAAAAAAAGTAGCATTGCGACGGTTCAGCACATGCTACTTATTAACTGGAACCCAATTACGGGCATTTTATTGGTGCAATTCGTTCCTTCAGCAAGCTTCCTCATCATCCAGCCACAATTGAACACAATTGCGATGACCAGAAACATTCACGTGGCGATCACCCTGGCGATTTCCCTGTTTGCTGTTGGTGTCTTTAATATATCTGGATAATTTTCAAACACAAGAGGCTTTTGTCCAACAATCGGTATTTTTTGCCAATTTACCGTGACTGTGTAGAACAAACAAAATGATAGACTTTATAAATTTATTTAAAATCAATATCTTATTTTTATATTAAAATATACAACTGTCTGACAATTAGATGGTTTTTGCCAATGTTTTTAAGGCTTTCCACTCTGCAAACGAAACTTGGTCACGCCAGATGACTGCAGATTTGACCGGTGCATGATGAAAATACAGCACCAGATACAGCTGATGATCCAGAATATGCTCGAGCAGACCGCGTTGAATCTTGGAGCCAGAATTAAACTGCAGACTCCACTCTGCCCCATCTAAATGCGCCAAGGCGGTTAATTGGGAGCGTCGCTGAAACCCGTAATAACTGACAGCCGCCAGGAGCAGACCTAGCAGCCAAAGCAGCGGATGTAATAATTGAAAACTTAAAACAGAAAATAGAATCAGCAGGCTCAGCTGAAACAGCAGTGCCAGACGGCTCGGTTTCAGCTGAAAGTCGCGCTTAGCCGTGGACATAGTGTTTTAATTTACGGATCAGCTCGCGCATTTCCGGGCGTGGCGGTTCAGACACTTCCATAAACCAGTCCAGTAAATCCGGATCTTCCTGTTCAACCAGCGCAGCAAACGTGGCTTTTTCTTCCGGATCAGCGGTTAAATAATAGTTTTTTACATAAGGATCAAAGTAGACATCAATTTCCTTTAAACCGCGACGGGCACGATAAATCACTTTACGCTCTTCTAAGCTAATGTCTTCACTCATGGTTTGGTCCACATCATATTGATATCGCAATTAGTTTAACCCAGCCCAGAAAAAGTTTCGATGAATTTATCGGACTGACCAAAACCGCCAGCAAAAAGCCAGAAATGATGTTTCTGCACATTGTACTGCCGGCTCTGTTTGCTTTAGTTTCAAGGCATAAAAATAAGTGAAGGAACTCTAACCATGCAATCTGCTGCAATTCGCCCACTCAACAACATGTTGCCACGAAAATTATTTCAGAGTGAGCATGAGGCATTCCGTGATACAGTGCGCAAGTTTTATGAAAAGGAAGTTTTGCCGAATACGGAAAAATATGAACAGCAACAGCATGTAGACCGCGATTTATGGAACAAGGCCGGTGAACTGGGGCTGCTGTGTACCACCATGCCAGAGCAGTATGGTGGCTCCGGGGTAGATCGCCTCTACAGTATGATTCTGATTGAAGAACAGGCCTATGCTGGCGACTCGGCCACCGGCTTCTCGCTGCATTCCGATATTGTCGCCAACTATATTCATAACTTTGGCAACGAACAGCAAAAACAGTACTGGTTGCCGAAAATGGCGACAGGTGAAGTGGTCACTGCCATTGCCATGACCGAACCGGGCACAGGCTCAGATTTACAAGCGGTACGCACCACAGCAGTTTTAGAGGGCGATGAATACGTCATTAACGGCTCAAAAATCTTTATTACCAATGGCTATTTATGCGATATGGCGATTGTGGTGTGTAAAACTGGCAATAGCGACAAAGGTTCGGCCAACCTATCGCTGATTATGGTCGAGGCAAATCGTGCCGGTTTTAGCAAAGGCAAACCGCTGAATAAAATTGGCATGAAAGGTCAGGACACCTGCGAGCTGTTTTTTGATAATGTGCGAGTGCCCAAAGAAAACCTGCTCGGGATGGAAGGTATGGGCTTTATCATGCTGATGAAAGAGCTGGCCTGGGAACGCATGATTGTGGCGATTATCTGTCAGGCCGGTGCCGAAGCAGCCTTTGCGCATACCCTACAATACACCAAAGAACGTAAAGCCTTTGGTAAACCGATTGGTGCCTTTCAGAATACCCGCTTTAAACTGGCGGAAATGCGCACTGAAATTGATTTTTGCCGTGCCTATCTGGACCGGTGTATGGAACTGCAGCTCGAAGATCAGCTAAGTGTTGATGCAGCAGCGGCGGCCAAATACAAAATCTCGGAGCTGTTTTCCAAAGTGGTGGATGAATGTCTGCAATTGCATGGCGGCTATGGCTATATGCTGGAATATCCGATTGCCCGTGCGTATTTAGACAATCGCGCCAACCGGATTTATGCCGGTACCAATGAAATTATGAAAGAGCTGATTTCCCGCTCCCTATAACGCATTACAAGCGTAGAACCCGATATAAACAACAAGGAAGCTCAATTGAGCTTCCTTTGTTCATTGCACGATCATGATGATGTGTGCTTAAGACACCAGTTTAGGTTTACGTGCGGGTTCACTGACTGCTTTACGGAACTTCAGCACTGGATCAGCAAATGAAGCCTGTTTTAAATCCTTGCGGTCTTTTAGATAATTATTACTCACCCGCCAAGGTGCATGTTTACCCTGCTTTGGCATCACATTCGCGGCACGGGCAATATAACCCGAAGTTAAACTGCCCATCACAGTGTCTTCCATCAACTCTGAAGGATCACCTTCCGCAATCACTTCGGTATAGCCTTGCTGATCCATATGATTAATCAGACGACAGATATAATCCGCAGCAATATCAACTTTTAAAGTCCAGGAGGCATTGATATAGCCAATAATCATGGCCATATTCGGCACATCGCTGACCATCACACCCTGATACAGCATATGTTTCGAGGTATCCAAAGGCTGATGATCAATGGTGGCTTTAACCCCGCCTAAAATCTGAATTTGCAGACCGGTAGCCGACACAATCACATCTGCGTCGAGATGTTTGCCAGATTTTAACTGGATGCCCTGTTCGGTAAAGGCTTCAATCTGGTCGGTTTCAACACTGGCCTGCCCTTCACGCAGCACTTTAAACAAATCTCCATCTGGCACCACACACAGACGCTGATCCCATGGATTATAGCTCGGGCTAAAGTGTTTCATATCCACTTTGCCTTTCAGCTGCATCTCAATTGACTTTAATAAAAATTTACGCAGCAGCTTCGGCTGTTTCTGTGCCAGCGCATACACACCGCGTTGCATACCAATATTTCGTGCCCGCGTCAGCTTATAAGCCAGCTCCTCCGGCAACACCTTGCGCATGTTGTTATAGATAAAATCTACCGATGGAATGGAAGCAATATAGGTCGGTGAGCGCTGCAGCATGGTGACATGCGCTGCACCGCCTTTGACCATTGCAGGCACCAAGGTAATAGCGGTAGCACCACTGCCAATAATCACCACTTTTTTACCAGAATAATCGAAGTTTTCCGGCCAATGCTGTGGATGAATAAAAGTACCTTTAAATGCCGACTGATTCGGGAAATCCGGCTGGAAGCCCTGATCATAATTGTAATAACCGGTACACCCCAGAACAAAATTGGCGATCCAGGTCTGTTTTTTGCCCTGTGCATTTTCAATCACGACAGACCATTTCTGGGTCTGGCTATCATAATTGGCAGACAGCACCCGATGCTGGAAATGAATTTTGGATTTCAGTTGATACTCTGCAATCACTTCTGACAGATAGTTCTTAATTGAAGCGCCATCAGCCAGAATGCTGTCTTGCGTCCAGGGCTTAAAATTAAAGCCAAAGGTCGACATATCCGAATCGGAACGGATACCTGGATATTTAAATAAATCCCAGGTGCCACCAAAGCTCTCACGACGCTCGATAATTTCAAAGGTGCGCTGCGGGCAGTGTTTGGAAAGATGCGCGGCCAGACCAATACCAGAGATGCCCGCACCCACAATTAGAATATCAACATGCTTGTCCATTTTGTTTTTATACCTGTTCAACGTTCTGTTTTTATTAAAGCACAAATTTGACAATACTCAATGTCAAGTTTAATAAAAGGCGATAAAATTTATATCAATTCGGGACACAGTAGAAAAATTGTCAGACAAATAGCCATAAAAAAAGGCCGGTTTAAAAAACCGACCTTTTTTAGAACAACTGAACTGCTCTTGCGAAATTATTTAACTTCGCGATCTACAAGTTCAACGTAAGCCATCGGTGCAGCATCACCTGCACGGAAGCCCGCTTTAAGAACACGTAGATAACCGCCGTTACGTTCTTTGTAACGAGGGCCAAGAACGGTAAATAATTTACCAACAGTTGCTGCATTACGAGTACGAGCAAACGCCAAACGACGGTTTGCAACTGTATCGTTTTTAGCTAAAGTGATTAAAGGCTCAGCAACGCGGCGAAGTTCTTTCGCTTTAGGCAAAGTTGTTTTAATTAACTCGTGCTCAACTAAAGCATTGGTTAAGTTTTGGAACAACGCCTTACGGTGGCTGCTGGTACGGCCTAATTTCACACCACTATTACGATGACGCATGGTGAATAGTCCTACTTAATTAACGGCTACGATAAGCGAAGCGGTCGTCCATGCGGAGACTAGCTGGTGGCCAGTTCTCTAAACGCATGCCGAGCTGCAAGCCTTTCGATGCCAGAACATCTTTGATCTCAGTAAGCGATTTTTTACCCAGGTTAGGTGTTTTAAGTAACTCAACCTCGGTGCGCTGTACAAGATCACCAATGTAGTAAATATTTTCTGCTTTCAAACAGTTAGCAGAACGAACAGTAAGCTCTAGATCATCTACTGGACGAAGCAAAATTGGGTCAACTTCTTCACGAGGTTCTTGAGCCACAGGTGCCTGATCTTTCTGAAGGTCAACAAAGATTGCAATTTGTTGTTGCAAGATTGTTGCCGCTTTGCGGATTGCTTCTTCAGGATCAACAGTACCGTTGGTTTCAAGATCAATGATCAGCTTGTCAAGGTCAGTACGTTGTTCTACACGCGCATTTTCTACGATGTAAGACACACGTTTGATCGGGCTATAAGAAGCATCTAACTGTAAACGACCCACTGGGCGAGTTTCACCTTCTGGGAAACGTGAGTCAGATGTTTCATAACCACGGCCTTGAGCCACTTTCAAACGCATTTTTAACGCGCCTGATGCACTTAGAGTGCCGATCAAGTGTTCAGGGTTAACCACTTCAACATTATGCGGTAAACGAAGGTCAGCTGCAGTAACGTCACCTGGACCTTGTTTTTCCAATGTCAAATAAGCTTCATTTTGATCGAATAGCTTAATAGACAATCCTTTCAGGTTCAGCAAGAGCTCGACGATGTCCTGCTGCAAGCCTTCTAAGGTACTGTACTCGTGCTCAACACCCTCAATTTCAACTTCAACCACAGCTGCGCCAGGTAAAGAAGAAAGAAGGATGCGACGTAAAGCATTACCAAGAGTATGACCAAAGCCACGCTCTAATGGTTCCAGAATAACTTTTGCCGAGGTCCCGCTAACCGCTTCGACCTTGATCGCTTGCGGAGTTAGAAACTCATTTGCAGTACGCGTCATTATTGCTACCTCAAGGATTATTTAGAATACAATTCTACAATCAAGCTTTCGTTGATTTCAGCAGGTAAATCAGAACGATCTGGTGCAGCTTTGAACGTACCTTCTAATTTAGCGTGATCAACTTCCATCCAAGAAGGGATACCACGTTGAGCAGCTAATTCAATTGCGTTTTTGATACGTAATTGTTGTTTAGCACCTTCGTGAACTGCGATCACGTCACCAGCTTTAACTTGGATAGACGCGATGTTAACACGACGGCCATTCAAAGTAATGCTACGGTGAGATACAAGCTGACGAGCTTCTGCACGTGTAGAACCAAAACCCATGCGATAAACGACGTTATCAAGACGGCTTTCAAGCAATTTCAACAAGTTTTCACCTGTTGCGCCTTTAACACGAGCTGCTTCTTTATAGTAATTACTAAATTGACGCTCTAAAACACCGTACATACGACGTACTTTTTGTTTTTCACGTAATTGTAGTGAATACTCAGATTGTTTGCCGCGCGCTTGGCCATGTTGACCAGGAGCTTTAGCGTGTTTTTTAGTTTTGACGTCAAATGGTTTAACGCCAGATTTTAGTTGCAGGTCTGTCCCTTCGCGGCGAGAGAGTTTGCATTTTGGACCAATATAACGAGCCATGAATGTTTCTCCTTACACGCGACGTTTTTTAGGTGGACGGCAACCGTTGTGAGGAATTGGAGTCACATCGGTAATGCTGTTAATTTTATAACCCACTGCACCTAATGCACGAACCGCAGACTCACGACCTGGACCAGGACCTTTTACAAGGACGTCCAAGTTTTTCAAACCGTAATCTAAAGCAGCTTTACCAGCAACTTCAGCAGCTACCTGAGCAGCAAACGGAGTTGATTTACGTGATCCACGGAAGCCTTGTCCACCTGAAGTGGCCCAAGCCAGTGCATTACCTTGACGATCGGTAATAGTCACAATGGTGTTATTAAAAGAAGCGTGAATGTGTGCAACACCTTCAGAGACGGTACGGGTGACCTTCTTGCGTGTGCGAGTATCTTTAGCCATCTTTTAGCTTCCAGAAATCTTATTTCTTAATTGGTTTGCGCGGACCTTTACGGGTACGTGCGTTAGTTTTGGTGCGTTGACCACGGACAGGCAAGCTGCGACGATGACGAAGACCGCGGTAGCAGCCTAAATCCATTAAACGTTTAATGTTCATGGAAATTTCGCGACGTAAGTCACCTTCGGTCGGAACCTTAGCAACTTCTGCACGAATCGCATCAAGCTGAGCGTCATCTAATTCACGGATCTTAGTGGTAGTAGCGATACCAGCAGCAGCTAAGATGTTCTTAGCAGTGTGGCGACCAATACCAAAGATGTACGTTAGAGAGATAACAGCATGCTTGTTATCCGGAATGTTTACACCGGCAATACGAGCCATTCAATTTTCTCCAAAAAGGCAGTTAAGATAATCAACCGCCCCACAAAAATCTTGAGGGGCGGATAATAACCTAATTAGCCTACTGAAATCAACAGGTCTTGATCAGATTAACCTTGACGCTGCTTATGACGAGGTTCTGCGCTGCAAATTACGCGGATAACCCCATTACGACGGATAACTTTACAGCTACCACAAATTTTCTTTACAGAAGCTTGTACTTTCATGATGAAACCTCTAAGTGCGCTTATCCCTTAGGATGAGCAGTCGTTTTTCTCATTAACGTTTGATTATCGTACTGGTGCGAGGTGAGATGTGCTTGAAGCTGAGCCATAAAGTCCATCACGACTACCACAACGATCAATAATGAGGTACCACCCAAATAGAATGGAATACCAAACGAGCTCTGCAATACCATCGGCATCAAGCAGACCACTGTGATATAAATCGAACCAATAAAGGTCAAACGATTGAGAATATGATCTAAGTAACGAGCAGTTTGCTCACCTGGGCGAATACCAGGCACATAAGCTCCGCTGCGTTTCAAGTTCTCTGACACTTCTTTCGGACTAAAAACTAGCGCGGTATAGAAATAACAGAAAAAGATAATTAACGCACCAAAGAGCACCAAATACAATGGCTGTCCAGGCGACAATACGAGTGCCAGATCTTGCAAGCTACGCTTGATAATCCCTGCATCAGGATCCGCACTTCCTACCCATTGACCCAGACTGGCCGGGAACAACAGCAGAGAGCTGGCAAAAATTGCCGGAATCACACCTGCCATATTAATTTTTAATGGCAAATGGGTTTGCTGTGCAGTAAATACACGACGACCTTGCTGTTTTTGAGCATAGTTTACCGGAATACGACGTTGCGCTTTCTCGATAAACACAATGGCTGCCAGTACCGCCAGTGACAACAGACCAAAAATCACCAGACCAATCAGGCTGGTTTGACCATTATCGACTGAAGATAGCGATTGCAAAATCAGATTTGGCAATCCGGCAACGATACCGGCGAAGATGATCATGGAAATACCATTGCCCACCCCACGTTCGGTAATCTGTTCACCCAACCACATCAGGAACATTGTACCCGCCACCAGCGAGGTGACTGCCGGAACGTAAAACGCAAGACCTGACGTTAAGGTAATCCCTTGACTGATCAGACCTGCACACATCCCGATTGCCTGTACTAAGGCAAGGAACAAGGTACCTTGGCGCGTATATTGATTAATCTTACGCTTGCCCTGCTCGCCTTCTTTCTTTAAAGCTTCCAGCGAAGGAACCACGGTTGACATCAGCTGCACGATAATCGAGGCAGAGATGTAGGGCATGATCCCGAGAGCAAGAATCGACATTCGCTCTAATGCACCACCCGAAAACATGTTAAACAAACCCAGGATAGTACCTGAGTTTGCATTAAAAAGATTTTCAAGTGCGGCATTATTAATGCCTGGTACTGGAATATGCGCTCCTAGTCGAAATACCAATAACGCACCAATGAGAAACATCATTCGGCGAATAATTTCACGATATTTCACGTGAAATGGTTGGCCTTTCATCATATGTACATGACCTGAAGAACTAGGAGACATAGACACTGGAGATTACTCCTCGACTTTACCGCCAGCAGCTTCAACAGCAGCTTTAGCGCCTTTAGTCAATGCAACACCTTGAACAGTGAAAGCACGAGTAATTTCACCAGAAAGTACGATACGCGCACGGATCATGTCTTTACGCACAACGTTCGCCGCTTTTAAAGTTTCTAGGCTAACGATGTCGCCTTCAACTTTAGCAAGCTCAGATAAACGTACTTCAGCAGTTTTTAAAGCGATTTGGCTAGTGAAACCGAATTTAGGTAAACGACGATATAACGCAGTTTGACCACCTTCGAAACCTGGACGTACGCCACCGCTCTTACGTGATTTTTGACCTTTGACACCACGGCCACCAGTCTTACCTACGCCAGAACCGATACCACGGCCCAGACGACGGTTTTCACGTTTAGCACCTTCTGCAGGTGCAAGTTCATTTAAACGCAGAGTCATGGCTTATTCCTCTACACTAACCATATAGTAGACTTGGTTGATCATACCACGGTTAGAAGGCGTATCTTGCACTTCTACAGTATGACCAATACGACGCAGACCTAAACCTTTCAGGCAAAGCTTGTGATTTTTCAAGCGGTGCGATGCAGATTTAGTCTGGGTAACTTTAATCGTTTTCATGATTGATTACCCTTGAATTTGTTCTACAGTCAGACCACGTTTCGCAGCGACTTTCTCAGGAGAAGTCATATCACGCAGACCGTTGAAAGTCGCGTTTACTACGTTCGCAGCATTTGTAGAGCCATAACATTTTGTTAATACGTTACGCACGCCAACAGCCTCTAGAACTGCACGCATAGCGCCACCAGCAATTACACCAGTACCTTCAGAAGCAGGTTGCATGTAAACGCGGCTTGCACCGTGACGAGCATGAATAGGATGCTGAACAGTACCGTCAACAAGGTCAACAGTAATCATGTTGCGACGAGCAGCTTCAAGTGCTTTAGAAATAGCAGCTGGAACTTCACGCGCTTTACCACGACCAAAACCTACGCGACCATTACCGTCACCCACAACAGTTAATGCTGTGAAAGAGAAGATACGACCACCCTTAACAACTTTGGCAACACGATCAACGGCTACCAGCTTTTCAACAAGACCTTCGTTTTGTTCAACTTTAGCCATGATTAGAACTCCAAGCCGTTTTCACGAGCAGCATCAGCCAAGGCTTTGATACGACCATGATATTTAAAACCAGAACGGTCAAATGCAACTTTAGTTACACCAGCTGCTTTCGCACGTTCTGCGATTAAAGCACCAACTTTCTTGGCAGCTTCAACGTTACCAGTTGTACCAGCACGTAAAGTAGCATCTAAAGTAGAAGCTTGCGCTAAAACTTTGCCACCATCTGCTGAGATAACTTGAGCATAGATGTGACGCGGAGTGCGGTTTACACACAAACGAGTCGCACCCAATGCACGGATGTGCAAGCGTGTGCTTTTCGCACGACGCAAACGGGATTGTTTCTTTTCGTTCATAAGAACCTCGCGCCTTATTTCTTCTTAGCTTCTTTACGAAGTACAACTTCGTCAGAATAACGAACACCTTTACCTTTATATGGCTCTGGTGGACGGTAACCACGGATCTCAGCTGCTACCTGACCTAATAATTGCTTGTTAGCAGATTTCAGGATGATTTCAGTTGCAGTAGGAGTTTCTGCAGTTACACCTTCAGGAAGGCTGTAATCGATTGGATGAGAGAAACCAAGGTTAAGGTTAACAACAGTACCTTTAACCGCAGCTTTATAACCAACACCGATCAGTTGTAACTTACGTTCGAAACCTTCGTTCACACCTTTTACAAGGTTGTTTAATACAGCGCGAGCAGTACCAGCTTGCATCCAAGCGTCTTTCGACTCTTTTACTGGAGCAACTTGAAGAGTACCATCTTCCTGTTTTAGCTCGACCAGCGCATGCAGGTTGAAAGACAATGTACCTTTGCTGCCTTTCACTTCGACCTGCCGGCCGTTCTGAGTAACTGTTACACCGTTAGGTACAGTTACTGGGGCTTTAGCCACACGAGACATGAGGAATCACCTATTAAGAAACAAAAGCAATAACTTCACCACCAACGCCCGCAGCACGTGCAGCGCGATCAGTCATGATGCCTTTGCTTGTAGAAACAATTGCAATACCTAAACCTTGCTTAACGCTTGGAAGTGCATCTTTACCGCGATACTGACGTAGACCAGGACGGCTTACGCGTTTCACAGTTTCGATAACTGGTTTGCCTTCGAAATACTTTAATGTCAAAGTAAGAGTTGCTTTGCCTTCAACGTCAGCAACTTCTACATTGGCAATGTAACCTTCTTGTTGAAGTACGTTTGCAATCGCAACTTTCAACTTAGAGTTAGGCATAGAAACAGTTTGTTTCTTCGCCATTTGTGCGTTACGAACACGAGTTAACATGTCGGCAACGGTATCTTGCATACTCATTCTAGTCGCTCCTTACCAGCTTGCCTTAACAACGCCAGGTACATCACCTTGCATTACTGTGTCACGTAATTTGTTACGGCTTAAACCGAACTTACGGAAGTAACCATGAGGACGACCAGTTAAACCACAACGGTTACGAAGACGCACTGGAGACGCATTACGTGGTAATGCTTGTAACTTCATCATCGCTTCGAAACGCACTTCGTCGCTTGCATTTACGTTTGCAATAACAGCTTTTAATTCAGCACGTTTTGCAGCGTATTTAGCAACAGTAGCTTCGCGTTTCAATTCGCGATTAATCATACTTTTCTTAGCCATATCGACCTCTTATTTGAACGGGAAGCCGAATGCACGCATAAGCGCACGGCCTTCGTCATCGGTGCGAGCAGTCGTAGTGATGGTAATATCCATACCACGAATACGATCAATCTTATCGAAATCGATTTCAGGGAAAACGATTTGTTCTTTAAGACCCATAGAGTAGTTACCACGACCATCAAATGATTTCGCAGAGAAACCACGGAAGTCACGGATACGAGGGATCGCGATAGAGATCAAACGGTCTAAGAATTCGTACATGCGTTCGCCGCGTAAAGTAACTTTACAACCAATCGGCCAACCATCACGGATTTTAAAACCTGCGATAGATTTACGAGCTAACGTAAGAACTGGTTTTTGACCAGCGATAGCTTGCATATCAGAAAGAGCACCATCAAGGAGTTTCTTGTCAGCAGCAGCTGCACCAACACCCATGTTGATAGTGATTTTAGTGATGCGAGGGATCTCCATCACATTCTTAATGCCCAATTGTTCTTGTAATTGAGCTTTAAGTTCGTCGTTGTAACGTGTTTTAAGTCTGGCCATTGCCTATTTCAACCTATTACTTCGCTACCGCCACTGATTCACCATTTGATTTGTAAACGCGAGTTTTCACGCCGTCAATCGTTTGGTAACCAACACGGTCAGCCTTTTGGGTTGTAGCATTAAAAATTGCCACGTTTGAAATATGAAGCGAAGCTTCCTGAGTTACGATGCCGCCTTCAGCGCCAGTAACACGGTTCGGCTTTTGATGCTTCTTAACCAGGTTAAGGCCTTCAACCTTAACGCGGTCATTAGAAACTGACAAAACAGTACCCTGTTTGCCTTTTTCTTTACCTGCGATCACGATTACTTGATCGCCTTTTTTAATCTTAGCCATGATTGCCTCTTATAGAACTTCAGGAGCCAATGAAATAATTTTCATGAACTGTTCAGTACGAAGTTCACGAGTCACTGGTCCGAAAATACGAGTAGCAATCGGCGCTTTGTTGTTGTTCAAAATAACGGCTGCGTTATCGTCGAAACGAATCACAGAACCATCTGGACGACGGATACCGAATTTTGTACGTACAACTACAGCATTCATCACGTCACCTTTTTTAACACGTGCGCGTGGAATTGCTTCTTTTACAGTAACTTTAATAATGTCGCCAACAGAAGCATAACGACGATGTGAACCACCAAGTACTTTAATACATTGTACGCGGCGAGCACCACTGTTGTCTGCTACGTCGAGCATCGTTTCGGTTTGAATCATTGCCCTACTCCAAAACCGAGCATCACCGGTCACAATTTCGAAAGGCTCAAAGAGTACTCGAAATTGACCGATGATGCAACAAGAACGTTAATTACTCAGCAGCTGCTTCAACAACTTCAACTAGAGTCCAAGACTTAGTTTTAGAAATTGGGCGGCTTTCTTTGATGGTTACAACATCACCGATTTTAGCGGTATTGTTCTCATCATGAGCATGTAATTTTGTTGAACGGCGGATTGATTTGCCATACAACGGGTGTTGAACACGACGTTCAATAAGCACAACAATAGACTTGTCCATTTTGTCGCTTACGACTTTGCCGGTTAACGTGCGGACTGTTTTATCACTCATTGTCCGTTCCCCTGTTTTTCGGTAAGGAGTGTCTTAATACGAGCAATAGTTTTACGAGCGACTTGCACTTCGTGCGATTTGCCCAATTGACCAGTTGCTTTCGCCATACGAAGACGGAATTGGTTAAGCTGTTGCTCATCAAGCAAAGCTTTCAACTCTTCTACCGACTTTTCACGTAGATCTTTAGTTTTCATTACATTACCGTCCGAGTCACGATAGTGGTTTTAAACGGAAGTTTAGCAGCAGCAAGCTTGAATGCTTCAGTTGCTAATTCATCGTTCACACCTTCCATTTCGTACAGGATCTTACCTGGTTTGATTTCGCAAACCCAGTATTCCACGTTACCTTTACCGTTACCCATACGAACTTCTAATGGTTTTTCAGTAATTGGTTTGTCCGGGAATACACGGATAAAGATCTTACCACCACGTTTAACACGACGGCTGATTGTACGACGCGCAGCTTCGATCTGACGCGCAGTCATACGACCACGTTCAGTCGCTTTAAGTGCGATAGAACCGAAAGATACAGTGCTACCACGGTGCGCTAGACCAGTGTTACGGCCTTTTTGAACCTTACGGAACTTAGTACGTTTAGGTTGCAACATGGATTATTCTCCTTTTTCAGCAGAACGATCATTGCGACGACCACGACGCTCTTGACCTTCACCACGACCGCGACCGCGTTTAGCTGGACGTTCTTCAGCTGGAGCTGGGTTCATGACTTGTTTCATGCCGCCCAAGATCTCACCACGGAAGATCCAAACTTTAACACCAATCGTACCGTAAGTCGTTTCAGCACGCATAGTCGCGTAGTCGATGTCCGCACGAAGTGTATGTAGAGGTACACGACCTTCACGATACCATTCTGTACGAGCGATCTCAGCACCGCCTAAACGGCCAGAAACTTCAACTTTGATACCTTTGGCACCAGCACGCATAGTGTTTTGAACCGCACGCTTCATAGCACGACGGAACATTACACGCTTTTCTAATTGAGAAGCGATTGCTTCAGCAACCAGACGTGCGTCTAAGTCTGGACGATCGATTTCGTTGATGCTTACTTGCGCTGGAACACCCATAATGTTGGTAAGTTCGCGCTGTAATTTCTCAATGTCTTCGCCTTTTTTACCGATAACGATACCAGGACGAGCAGTGCTAATAGTTACTTTAGCAGCGCCTGTCGGACGTTCGATAAGAATATTGCTTACCATTGCGTTCTTAAGTTTTTTAGTTAAAAACTCACGAACTTGAAGGTCTTTAAGCAAGTATTCAGCGTATTGTTTCGGATTCGCATACCAGTTAGCGTTATGACGTTTCACAACACCTAGGCGGATACCGATTGGATGAACCTTCTGACCCATATCAAACCCCTACCTTAACGGTGATGTGACAAGTACGCTTAGTAATACGATCTGCACGGCCTTTAGCACGTGGCATAATACGTTTCAGGCTCATGCCTTCATCAACGTAGATCGTAGAAACTTTAAGGTCGTCTACATCTAAACTGTTATTGTGTTCAGCATTTGCAATTGCAGATTCCAACGCTTTTTTAACCAGTACAGCAGCTTTTTTGTTGCTGAAGTTCAGGATGTTAAGCGCATGCGCAACAGATTTGCCGCGAATAAGGTCTGCAACCAAACGTGCCTTTTGTGCCGAGATAGCGGCACCGCGTAATTTAGCAGTTACTTCCATCATAGCACCTATTAACGTTTAGACTTCTTGTCAACACCGTGACCACGATAGGTACGAGTTGGCGCGAATTCACCTAGTTTATGGCCAACCATGTGTTCAGTAACGATTACTGGAACGTGGTTACGACCATTGTGTACAGAAATTGTTAGACCAACAAAATCCGGAAGAATCATCGAACGACGCGACCAAGTTTTGATCGGCTTACGAGAGTTGCTCGCAACAGCCGCTTCAACCTTAGCGAACAAGTGCGCATCGACGAATGGGCCTTTTTTCAATGAACGAGGCATTAGTCAGATTCCTTTACTTGTTACTTAACGCGACGGTCGCGAATAATCATCTTAGTCGTACGCTTGTTGGTACGTGTCTTGTACCCTTTAGCTTTTTGACCCCATGGGCTTACAGGTTGAATACCTTTGTTACGCCCTTCACCACCACCGTGTGGGTGGTCAACCGGGTTCATCGCCATACCACGTACGGTAGGACGAACGCCACGCCAGCGTGAAGCACCTGCTTTACCAAGTGAACGCAAGTTGCTTTCTGAGTTAGAAACTTCACCCAATACAGCACGACATTCAACGTGTACTTTACGCATTTCACCAGAACGTAAACGAACGATAGCGTAAGAACCGTCACGACCCAACAACTGAACTGAAGTACCAGCTGAACGAGCTAACTGCGCGCCTTTACCGATTTTAAGTTCGATGTTATGAAGTGTAGAACCGATAGGCATGTTGCGAAGTGGCAAGCAGTTACCTGGACGAATTGGAGCATCGTTACCAGACTGTACTTTATCACCAGCACGTAAGCCTTTAGGCGCAATAATATAACGACGCTCACCGTCAGCATACTTCAGCAGTGCGATGTGTGCAGTACGGTTAGGATCGTATTCAATACGCTCAACTACAGCAGGAACGCCGTCTTTGTTACGTTTGAAGTCAACGATACGGTAGTGCTGTTTGTGGCCACCACCAACGTGACGAGTCGTAATGTGACCGTTGTTGTTACGACCACCAGTACGTTTTTTAGCTTCTACCAACGGAGCATATGGCGCGCCTTTGTGAAGGTGATCATGAACCACTTTCTCTACAAAGCGACGTCCTGGAGACGTTGGCTTACATTTTTGAATAGGCATAATTTTCGTCCTTATTCCGCTGCGGTTTCAGCGGTATCGCCCAAGTCAGCCATTTCAACATCTTGGCCAGCTTTCAGGGTGACGTATGCTTTTTTAACATCAGAACGACGTCCGATAGTTTTACCAAAGCGTTTAGTCTTACCTTTAGTGATAGTCGTGTTAACTTTAACAACTTCTACACCAAATAATTGTTCCACTGCTTTTTTGATTTCAAGCTTGTTTGCATTTAATGCAACCTTGAACACTTGAACACCAGCAGTTTCACCTAAAACTTGTGCTTTTTCTGAGAATACAGGTCCTTGTAGGACTTGATATAAACGTTCGTTGTTCATCCGAGTTCTACCTCAATTTTCTTAGCAGCAGCAACAGACATTACAACTTTATCGAACGCGATCAAGCTAACAGGATCGATTGCAGTAGCGTCAACCACATCAACGTGTGGAAGGTTGCGAGCTGCAAGGTATAGATTCTCATCTACAGCTTCAGTAACGATCAATGCGCGAGTTGCATTCAAGTCGTTCAGTTTTGCAAGCAATGCTTTAGTTTTAGGCGCTTCAACAGCAAACTCTTCAACTAATACAAGACGATCTTGGCGAACAAGTTCAGCTAAGATACATTGCATTGCACCGCGGTACATCTTACGGTTCACTTTTTGAGACCAGTCTTGTGGACGAGCAGCAAAAGTTTTACCACCGCCAACCCAGATTGGGCTACGAATAGAACCAGCACGAGCGCGGCCAGTACCTTTTTGACGGAATGGTTTTTTACCACCGCCAGAAACGTCTGCACGTGACTTCTGAGCTTTAGAACCTTGACGACCACCAGCTAAGTAAGCTGTAACAACTTGGTGTACAAGCGCTTCGTTAAATTCACGGCCGAAAGCTACTTCAGACAATTCAACAGCAGAGCCGGAAACAGTTTTTAAATTCACGTTATTTCCCCTCAGGCCTTGATAGTAGGACGAACAGTTACGTCGCCACCAGTAGCACCAGGAACCGCGCCTTTAACAACTAGAACTGAACGCTCTGTGTCGATTGCAACGATTTCAAGACCCTGTGTAGTTACGCGTTCAGCACCTAAATGGCCAGCCATTTTTTTGCCTTTGAATACGCGACCAGGAGTCTGGTTTTGACCTGTAGAACCTAGAACACGGTGAGAAACAGAGTTACCGTGAGTAGCGTCTTGAGTACGGAAGTTCCAACGCTTAACACCACCTTGGAAACCTTTACCTTTAGATGTGCCAGTTACGTCAACGATTTGACCAACTGTGAACAAATCTACAGTAAGCGTACCACCAACTTCACGACCTTCAAGCTCAGCTTCTGTAACGCGGAATTCTTGAACCAGACGACCAGCAGCAACACCCGCTTTCGCAAAGTGACCTTTCTGAGCGTTAGTTACGCGAGATTCGCGACGTTCACCAGTAGTGATTTGAATCGCTTGATAACCATCAGTTTCAAGCGTTTTGATTTGTGTGATGCGGTTAGGATCAACCTCAATCACTGTAACAGGTACAGAAACACCAGCATCTGTAAAGATACGGGTCATACCGCACTTGCGACCGACTAAACCAATAGCCATGTGCATAAACCTCTAAAAAAGCGGCTTAATTAACTTAGAGCGTTAATTAACCGAAAGCCTTAACCCAATGCGATCTGAACATCAACACCAGCTGCAAGATCTAATTTCATCAATGCATCTACAGTTTTGTCTGTAGGTTGAACGATATCGATCAAACGTTTGTAAGTGCGGATCTCATATTGGTCACGCGCATCTTTGTAAACGTGCGGTGATGTAAGAACGTTGAAGCGTTCGATGCGAGTAGGCATCGGGATTGGACCACACACTTGTGCGCCAGTACGCTTAGCGGTTTCTACGATCTCTTGAGCAGATTGATCAATTAAACGGTGATCAAAAGACTTAAGACGGATACGAATTCTCTGGTTAGACATACCAGTTAACTCCAAGCCAAAATATATAAAGAATCACTCTTGACGCATCTCACCCCACTAATAAAGGCAAGTGTCAAGAGCAGTGAAATATCACTAAGGTCGTGATCGATGCCACGACTGTAACGATAGTTAACCACTTTCTTCGCGGTTAACCCCCTTAATATCAAAGGGTCGCCCATTATAACGATTGTTTAATGCATAAGCAAATCCTTTTGTGGCTTTTTACATCATTTTTCAAATATTTCGACAAATCAATTGTTTAATAATTATACAGCCCGCCGCTGCGCTGCAGTTTGCTGTAACACATAATCTATCGCCTGATTTAATATCTGATTTCCTTGAATAAATTTATTTTTATTGGCGCGCTGCAGCTGCTCTACCGATTGCACATAAGGTCCCTGAAACAGGGCCAGCTCTTCTTCATCTTCCAGGAATAATTGCAGGCTTTCTGGCGTGGTTTCCGGGTGAAACTGAAAGCCCAGTACATTTTTGCCAATCTGATACATCTGATTGCGACAGGCATCATTTTCGGCCAGATGCACAGCCCCTTTGGGAATCTCGAAGCTTTCACTGTGCCACTGCATGACATTAAACTGCTCCGGCAACTGAAAATAGTCTGGTGGCACATGACTAACCTTGCGTACCTCGTGCCAGCCCAGCTCCTGTACAGGATTGCGACTGACGGCCGCACCCAGCGCATTGGCGATCAGTTGCCCACCCAGACACAGACCAATGGCCGGTTTTCCCATGGCCAAATAACGCCTGAGCCAGCGTTTTTCCATTTTTAACCAAGGGAAATTGGCTTCATCATTAACGCTCATGGTGCCGCCCATGACAATTAACAAATCGACCTCCTCGATCTGCGGCAGCGCTTCAATATCCAGTGCTGAATCAACCGGCAAGGCAAAAAATTCTGTGGCACTGATCTCTGCATTTAACCGTTTTAAATGCGTATAACAACTTCCAAATCCTTCACCAGCAATATGCTGAAAATAATGTACTTTTAAATGCGACGCCATGCGCTGAAACCTGTTGTTGTAGCTCTGCTTTTAGGTTTTGCAAAAATGAAGCCAACTTTAGCGCTGCATGTTCAAAGTCAAATAAATACAGCCAGATATGGCACAACTGATCCTTTTCTCTTAAGCTAAATTCAATTAATTGTCCTGATTTGAGCGAAGTCGTGAAAAAAAATCCGCAAACCGAACTGATTCATGCACCACGAAAAGCCCCTCAACTGATTTCTACGGTTCAACCTCCCCTCTATCGTGCATCGACGATTATTTTTAACAACACCGATGCACTGTTTAATCGCCACTGGACCGATGCCTATGACTATAGTTATGGCACGCATGGCACGCCGACGACCTTTACGTTAGGTGATCACATCGCGCAGATCGAAGGCGGTCTGTATCACCTGCTGGCGCCGAGCGGCCTCTCTGCGATTAATCTGGTCAATTCCTGCTTGTTAAGCCAGGGTGATGAGGTCTGGGTTCCGGACAATATTTATGGTCCGAATATGGAGCATCTGCGTAATCTGCAGCAGCGTTATGGCATTGCCGTCAAAGTCTATAACCCGGTGGAGGTAGAAAGCTTTAACCCAAGTGATAAAGCCAAACTGTTATGGCTCGAAGCGGCTGGTTCGGTGACACTGGAGTTTCCGGACTTAATTGGTCTGGTAAAAAAAGCCCAAGCCCATAATATTTTGACTGCGCTGGACAATACCTGGGGCGCAGGACTGGCCTTTAATGCCTTTGATTTTGGCGAGGACCACTTAAGCGTAGATCTGACCGTGCATGCGCTAACCAAATATCCAAGCGGGGGTGGCGATATTTTAATGGGCTCGGTGGTGACGCGTGACCAGAAGCTCCATCATCAATTATTCCGGATGCATGCCATTCAGGGGATTTGTGTCAGCGGAGATGATACGGCGCAAATCCAGCGCAGTCTGGCCTCCATGCAGCTGCGTTACCAGCAACAGTCACAATCAGCACTGACCTTGCTGAACTGGCTAAAACAGCAAAAAGAGCTGGTTCAGGTCCTGCATCCGGCTGATCCGGACAGTGCCGGTCATGCATACTGGAAAGACATCTGCAAGGAGGGTCACAGCGCCGGACTGGTTAGTGTGATTTTTGATGCGCAATACAATTTAAACGATATTCGGGCATTCTGTGATGCATTAACCCTGTTCAAGCTGGGCTTTAGCTGGGGGGGACCGGTCAGCCTGGTCATGTTATATAACTTAAAAGAAATGCGTGTGCTGGAACATTTACATTTGAAAGATGGCCTGTTGGTGCGGTTCTGTATTGGCCTAGAACATCCGGAAGATCTGATTCAGGATATTAAACAGGCTTTAAAAGTCTTAGCTTAAATATAGACATAAAAAAATTGGGCAAATTGCCCAATTTTTTACATTATCGTTTCGCTTTACTTAAAGTAATCATAGCTTACAGAAACAGTCTCTCCTGCTTTTGGTAAAGCTGTTCCATAAAATACTAAGCTTACTCCAGAATTACTATAAACTAGATCAAAGCCTTGTCGATGTGTTGTATCACGCCCAACATTCTGACCATTTACTGTCACCTTAACAGTTGAAGGTACTGGTACCTGTTTTAAACTAAACTGACTTGCAAGACCAGTTGCTACACGGATAATGTCATCAAATACCACATTCCAGCTTGTAGCATCAGCACAAATTGAAGCAGAAGCCCCACCAGTCAAACGTGCAATCTCCTTAAAGTGCCCTCCTCCTTCAGCAGATCCACCTTGACCATTACATTCAAATCCTAATGTACTCCAAGAAGTTGTAGGATCTGCAAAAGTTGGACGGATATGATCAGATGTACCCACAATCGAAAAGTAGGTAGTGTTTGTAGACAAGAAATAATTTTTATAATCATTAAAATCTCGTCGTGTATAGTTACTATATACAGGACTGTACTGCCAATATGTTTCATTTTCAGGCTCATCTGAAACAAACACTACTAAATTTTTCACATTTGGACGATCAAAACCAGTCAAATCTGCTTCACGAACGCAGTAAAAACCTGTTTCAGTAGCTGAATCATAAGTTCCAGGTTGAGCCAAGGTAGCCCACTCTTGCTCTGCATCTGGTGTATTTCTATCAATAAAATTAGTCGTTTTATCTTTTAAAGTTCTAAGCGACTTACATGCATACGCATCCTGCGTATTCACTGCTAAACGATAATCTACACCTGCTTGATTCAATGATTTAAAGAACTGTGCAGCACCATTAGCCAAGTTACGCTGTTCTTCAGACATTGAACCTGAAGAATCAATATTCCATAAAATGTCAACCGCATTTGCAGATTGTGTTGTTTGAGTAAAAGTTTCTTTTGCTGTAGCCACTTCAATAACCGCATTGCTACTTAAAGCACTAGCAATATTCAAATCACCATATACTTGGTTAACTTGATCACTATTACTCGCTACGTAAGTATTTCCCCAAATATAACCTAATTGGTTTGCAAGCCAAAAAGATAGATTGAGACGTAATTTTTTATCACTTGCTTGTACGGCTACAGGAGTAGTAACAGATGAATTTGAATTTAATACAGATAACAACAGGTCACGAACTTTAGTCAGTTCATTGGCATTAGAAAAATCAATATCCAAGATTACATTAACCACTTCACCTTGAGCATTCGTAGATACACGATTAGTTAAAATATTGACTTTTGCATTTTGCTGGATAAGAGCATCAGTAAATGCAGCTAAATAGAATTTACTAAATTCATCTAAATTTTGATTTAATACAACGGATCTCACTTTCGCTTGATTCTGTGCCGATGAAGCAGTTAAATCAACCTGTGAAGCAAATCCAGCTGCTTTTGTCACATTATCATCTAACAATAAAACAGTCCGACCTGATGTTAATGCTGTCTCTGTAAAATATTTAGGATTCACTGCACCAAAAACTGCAATATTTGCCTTTTCACTTACTACAGTTGCAACATCTTGAATAGTAGTAAGCGTTTCGTCTGGCTGTTCTGGTGGAACTGGATCAGTAGGCTTTGTAGATATTGAGCTATCTGAATCACCACCACATGCCGTTAAAAATACAGATGTTCCCACTAACATTGCTAATAATTGTTTGTTAAGTTTCATTTATACCCTCTAACCGTTTTCAAACTATTTAATAAAAGCTATTAAATTAAAATTTTATTTTTCATAATGTTATTAAAAATAAAATGAATGGTGAATATTATAAAAAAATGTATACAATTTCAACAATAAAGTCAAAATACCTTAACATGTAACACAATAAACCAAAAAAGAGACTTAAATCACAAATCCGTGCATAAGGGAAATTTAAGTATTCCAAAAGACAAAAATTTATATAGAGGTTTTCAAGTCAATGAATACACCAATCGTTATTGCTAAAAAAACCGCCGATACCACACAGGATATCGTGCTGCATTCTCAGCTTGCCAACCGTCATGGCCTGATTGCTGGGGCAACAGGTACCGGCAAGACCGTAACATTAAAGGTACTGGCAGAAAGTTTTTCCCGCATTGGTGTCCCAGTCTTTCTGGCCGATGCCAAAGGCGATGTTTCCAGTCTGGCGCAGGCTGGTTCCAGCAATCCCAAATTTGATGAACGGATTAAAAGCCTGGGTATTGACAGTATTCCCTTTGCTGCCTCGCCGGTGGTGTTCTGGGATTTATTTGGTGAACAGGGCCATCCAATTCGCACCACCATCTCCGAAATCGGACCGCTACTGCTAGCCCGGATGCTGAATTTAAATGACACCCAGGAAGGTGTACTGTCGGCAGTGTTTCGGATTGCCGATGATCAGGGCCTCCTGCTGATTGACTTTAAAGACCTGAAAGCCATGCTCAGCTATGTCAGCGAACATGCGGCAGAGTTAAAGGCCGACTATGGCAATTTATCTCCAGCCAGTCTGGGCGCGATTCAGCGCAATTTACTGGCACTGGCCGATCAGGGCGGTGATCTGTTTTTTGGCGAGCCCAGCCTGAATATTCTGGATTTCATGCAGACCGATGCCCAGGGACACGGCAACATCAACCTGCTGGCTGCAGACAAGTTGATGCACACCCCGAAACTGTATGCGACCTTTTTATTGTGGATGCTATCAGAGCTGTTTGAACAGTTGCCCGAAGTTGGTGATATGGACAAACCCAAGCTGGTGTTCTTCTTTGATGAAGCGCATTTACTGTTTGACAATGCCAGCCCGGCCCTGCAGGAGAAAATTGAGCAGGTAGTCCGCCTGATTCGCTCCAAAGGCGTCGGAATTTATTTTGTCACCCAGAATCCGCTGGATTTGCCTGAAAGTGTACTGGGACAGCTCGGCAACCGGGTGCAACACGCCTTGCGCGCCTTTACCCCGAAAGATCAGAAAGCGGTCAAAACCGCTGCCGAGACCTTCCGTGCCAATCCGGAGTTTCAGGTAGAACAGGCCATTACCGAACTGGCCGTCGGTGAAGCCCTAATTAGCTGTCTGGATGAACAAGGCACGCCGCAGATTGTAGAGCGCGGCTGGGTGATGCCGCCCTACTCCTCGTTTAGCCCGATTAGCCCTGAACAGCGCAAGGCACTGATGAGCCAGAGTATTGTCGCCGATGTATATGAGCAGAGTCTGGACCGGGACAGTGCCTATGAAATGCTGCAACAGAAAGTAGCGGAACGCCAGCAACAGGCTGAACAGGCCGCGCTAGAACAGCAACGCGCCAAAGAACAGGAAGCTTTAGCCAAGCAGCAAGCCAAAGAACAGGCTGCTTTGGCCAAACAGCAGGCGCGGGAACAGGAACGTCTGGCCCGCGAACAGCAAAAAGAAGCTGAACGCACTGCACGACAGCGTGAAAAGCTGACTCAGGATATTGTCGGCACCTTTGCCAAGAGTGCAGCCCGAACCTTAGGCGGCAGCACCGGACAGAAAATTGTCCGCGGATTATTAGGCTCCCTGTTTGGCCGAAAATAATCAAAAAACCGATAGGAACCGCTTTCATTATGGGATATTTTTATATCCCATAATTTTTTTATGGTTTTTTAAAAACAGTGCTTGCACTGGCGTTTTTTAAAATGTATTTTAAATACATCTTATAAATAACCAGCCATGAGAGATCAGCCATGACTCCACAGCAAATTGACCTTGTAAAAGCAACTGTTCCTGTTCTACGTGAAAATGGTGTGGCCCTGACCAGCTATTTCTATAACCGCATGTTGGGGAATAATCCGGACCTTAAAGAAACCTTTAACCTGGGTCATCAACGCAGTGGTGCGCAGGCGCAGGCACTGGCAGGTGCGGTACTGGCCTATGCAGAAAATATTGAAGATCCATCAGTACTGGCGCCAGTAATTGAACTGGTCGCACACAAGCATGTCAGTCTGAATATTCAAGCTCCGGACTATAATATTGTCGGTGAAAACCTGCTGCACTCCATCAGCGAAGTGCTGAATATTTCCATGGATGATCCACTGATTGATGCCTGGGCCGCCGCGTATGGCCAGCTTGCAGAAGTGTTTATTAATACCGAACGTGCCATTTACGAGCAGCATCAGCAAACTCAAGGCAGCTGGTTAGGCTGGCGTAATTTCAAAATCGCCAAGAAAGTGGTAGAAAGCGACGAAATTACCTCGTTCTACTTTGAACCGGTCGATGGTGGTGCCTTACCAAAATATGAAGCCGGCCAATACATTTCAGTACGTGTTTTTGTCCCTGAACTGGACCTGAAACAACCACGTCAATACACGCTGTCAACCAGCCCGCAGCAAGACTACTTACGTATTTCAGTGAAACGCGAACCGGGTAATGGCGCCGACAAGATTGCAGGCTGGGTATCTAATGCGCTGCATCAGCTGCCAGAAGGTGCAGAACTTGAAATTTCAGCGCCAACCGGAAACTTCTACCTGATCGACAGCAACAAACGTAATGTGTTCATCAGTGGTGGTGTTGGCTTAACCCCAATGATTGCGATGCTGAACCAGCTGGTCACTTTAGATGTGCCACAACCGGTGACCTTCATTCATGCCTGCCGCAGCAAACAGGTACATGCCATGAAACAGCATATTCAGGACATCAAGGCGAAGTATCCACGTATTCATACCTTTACAGCCTATGAATTCCCGAATACCGAAGATGTGTTAGGTCAGGATTATGATGTGGCCGGTCGTCTGGACCTGAGCACCATGGATGCTGCCTTATTACCGGAAAATGCTGATTACTACCTGTGTGGCCCAATGCCATTCATGGCCGAGCAGCAAAAAGCCTTACTGGCACGTGGTATTAAAGCCGAACAGATTCACAGTGAAGCGTTTGGTACGGGTGGTGTACGTCACTAAAACCCCACACGTGTAAAACATAGGAGGGCTAGTCTGCTTATGGTAGACTAGCCTTCTTGTATTTCAACTTTGAAAAAATATTTGTGCGATCATGCAATTAAATAAATTCACCGACTATGCATTACGTATTCTGCTGTATATCTCCCCACCGCGAGATCTGCCGTATACGATTGCGGAAATTGCGCAGGATTTGCATGTTTCCCAAAACCATCTGGTTAAAATTGTGCATTTCATGGGCAAACAGGAATGGCTGATTACCACCCGCGGTAAAGGGGGCGGCCTGCGTTTAAATCCGGATGCACGGGCACTGAAGCTGGGCCAGATCGTGCGTATTTTGCAACGTGAAACCCAGATTGTGGAATGTAATACCCCGCCGTGCGTGCTGCGCAGCCGCTGTGGTTTAAAGGGCATTTTAGATCAGGCACTGGAACAGTTTTATCAGAGTCTGGACCAGTACACCCTGTCCGACGTGTTAGATACTCCTGCACCGGCACAGTGGAGCACACAATCGCCAATTCAGCTGATCAATCTCTGAGTCAGATAACTTTTGCACACGGCTACAGCAAAGTTCGCGTGTCTGCGCGAGTTGATCTATAATACCGCTTTGTAAAAGCAGTGATGAAGTTAAGTTATGCACCATAGCAGAGGAAAATCGAAAAACACTAAGGCCGCTAATGCGCCGAAGCAAAAGATTAGCTATGAGAAAAAGGCTGATCCTGCGATTACCGAATATGCCGTTCGTGCCCTGAACTGGCTACGTAAAGCCGAATTCCTGATGAGTGCGCCAAAGCTGAATCTCTGTGTAGAAGATAGCGGCTATGAGGTGGCCTTTGCCGGACGTTCCAATGCTGGCAAATCCAGTGCGATTAATGCCCTAACCAACCAGAAACAGCTGGCACGTGCCTCGAAAAAACCGGGCCGTACCCAGATGATCAACTTCTTTAGTCTGGGCAATCCGGAGCAGCGTCTGGTCGATTTACCGGGTTATGGCTATGCCGCGGTACCGGAATCGATGAAAATTGTCTGGCAAAAAGAGCTGGAAAATTACCTGATTCATCGCAAGAGCTTACAGGGTCTGGTGTTACTGATGGATATTCGCCATCCACTACAGCATTTTGATGTGATGATGCTGGAATGGGCTTATTCCCGTCATCTGTTTGTGCATGTTTTGCTGACCAAATCCGACAAGCTGAATCGTGGCCCGGCCAATAAAGTCCTGCTGGAAGTAAAACAGCAGCTGAAAAAGATGAAGCTGGATTTCTCGATTCAACTGTTCTCCTCACTCAATCGTCAGGGTCTGGAAGAACTGGCCAGTGTAATGGCCGGTCGTCTGAACTTTACCCTGGAACAATCGCAGCAGTTTGATCTGGCCAGCATTCCGGAAGCCACGGCAGATGAACTGGAAGCAGAAGAGCTGCCGGATACAGAAGCTGTTGAACAGCTGACTGAAACGGCCGCCAAAGAGCCATAAGCTTTGCAACAACTCAAAACTGTCTGACAATAATTTACATCTATTGATATTGGAATGTCCCCTATTGCTAGTTTCAATGGGGGATATTTTTTTCATACTCATGCTGAGCATAATTTGAACCGCATCACATTTTAGAGGTGCAATACAGCATGAAAAAACTCCTCGCACGTTTTCGCCGTGCTGCCCGTGGCTCATCCATTGGCTACTTTATTCAACCGCGTAAAGTCCGCTTTGAATGGCAGGACACCCCCATCGACTGGATTCCGCAGCAGCCTTTTGCCAGTTATTTTATTAACGAAATTAACATGATTCTGCCGGCCGGCGAGTTCTGGTTTTGCCGGCTGTACAACAAGGTTTTGCCGCAGATTCAGGATGAAAAACTAAAACAGGATGTGCAGGCCTTTATCCGCCAGGAAGCCATGCACGCCCAGGCGCATAACTCGGCCAACAAGGATTATTTAAGCGAACGCCAGATTGATATTCAGCGCAATATCAGCCTGATGAACGGACTGTTTAACCAGTTACTGGCCGATCGGCCTTTAGGTCTGCAATTGCCGCAATGGAGCGAACGGCACTGGGATCTGTTCCGTTTAGGCATTGTTGCCACGGTAGAACACATGACCTGCGTGCTGGGTAAATATGCGCTGTATAACCGCGAATGGCAGCGTCAGGGTGCCGACCCGGCCATGCTGGATCTGGTCAAATGGCACGGCGCAGAAGAAATCGAGCATCGCACCGTGGCCTTTGACCTGTATCGGCATTTGGGTGGCAGTTATCTGGCCCGTTATTATCTGAGCCTGCTGGTGATTGCTGGAGTAATTGGTCTCTGGGTCGATGGTGCGGCGCATATTATGCGTCAGGACCCGCGTTATGCATCAATCCGGCCGGCCCTGTATAAACCGTGGATCTGGCGGGAATGGTACCGCACTGCACAGGCCAATAACGGCTTATTGCCCTCACCATTCTGGCTGGTATCACAGCAGCTGGGTTATTTAATGCCGTGGTATGACCCGCTGCATGAAGCCAAAACCGAAGATGCGCTGGCCTATCTGCAAGCCTCCCCGGCGGCACAGCGCGCCCAGCTTAAAGTCGCGTAAAGCATCCACCTGGTGCAGAATTGCAGAGATACAATTGCCCGACACAGGCAGCACTGTGTCGAGCCAGATTTCCGCTAAGATAAAAATCAGACTTGAATGAAAAGGCAGGAACAATGCGCGCATCTTTGAGTGTGATCACGCTGGCTGTGCAGGATTTAGACGCAGCTTTGCGCTTTTATCAGCAAGGTTTGGGCTGGCAGAGTGAAGGTATCGTCGGGCAGGAATTTGAACAGGGCGCAGTGGCGTTTATTACGCTGGATTCAGGCCTGACACTGGCACTGTGGCCGCAGGCTGCCTTGGCGCAAGATTCAGGCCTGCCCCTGAGCCGTTTTTGCCCGACCCAAATCAGTCTGGGGCATAATGTGCATAGTCCGCTGGACGTAGATCAGGTGATGCAGCAGGCCGAGCGTGCCGGTGCCACCATTGTCAAACCGGCACAAGCCACCTTTTATGGCGGTTATGCCGGTTATTTTCAGGACCCCGATGGCCATCTTTGGGAAGTGGTCTGGAATCCGTGCTGGGAAGATACTCAGGATTGAGTTGCGATCTTATCGTCGCGGGTATAACGGTCAACCACCACACTAATCATCATATCACCCTGGACATTGACTACGGTACGTACGGTATCCAGCAAACGGTCAATCGGCAGTAAAATGGCAATTGCTTCTGCCGGCAGACCGACCGATTGCAGCACCATAATCATGGTGACCATGCCGGCACTTGGAATTCCCGGCGCGCCCAAGGAGGCAATCATGGCGGTGGCACAGACCACCAACTGCTGGCCCAAGGTCAAATCCAGTCCCATTAAATTGGCAATAAACAGTGCCGCAGCGGCTTCATATAAGGCCGTGCCATCCATATTCAGCTGTGTACCGAGCGGAATTACAAAGCCAGCTGTTTGCGGACGCACCTTCAGATTTTCCTGGGCGCATTTCATCGAAAGTGGCATGGTGGCCGAACTGGAACTGGTGGCAAATGCAGTAATTAAAGCAGCGCGGGTTCCTTTAAAGAAGGTCACCGGATTCATTTTTCCAAATAGCCATAGCAGTAGCGGCAGTACCACCAGACCATGAAAAATCGTGGTGCCGGTTACCACTACGGCAAACTCAGCCAGACGGCTGAGCACGGTCACATCTTCGGTGGCAATCAGCTTGGCCAATAGCGCAAAAATCCCCAGCGGTGCCAGTTTCATCACCCAGCCGATCATCAGCATCATAATGTCAAAAAACTGATGACTAAGCCGGCGCACAGTCCGGAACTGCTCACCGCCTTTGACCAGCGCCACCCCGACAAATAAGGCAAACACCACCACCGCCAGCACATTGCCCTCGGCAAAGGCCTTAAACGGATTAATCAGGGTGTTTTGAATAAAATTGGTGAAGAAAGACGACGGCGTTAAGGTATCTGGCGTCTGATGCTGGCTCATCGCGTCCTGGAATAAACGCACATCTACACCTTTGCCGACTTCAAACAGATGCGCACAGGCCAGACCTAAAATGAGTGCCAATGTGGTGGTGGTCACACAGCACAGCAAGGTAATTTTCCAGACCCGGCTCAGCTGGCCAGAAGCCTGCAGGTTGGATACCCCGACTACAATCGAACTGAAAATCAGGGGAATCAGCAGCATTTTCAGCAGGCCGATAAAAATACTGCTGGCAATACTCAGGCCATATAAGCTGCCGTCATAAAATGCGCTGCCCGGCAACAGGTTCAACAAAAACCCGAATAGAACCCCTAAAATTGCGGCCACCAGAATTTGTGTATTTAAGCTCATGGGTGCATATATTGTGATGTCATCTTGCTTGGCACTATGCCATGCGAGCTGCGCTGAATCGAGCATTATTTTGTCAAAAGCAAATCCAGCTCAGGAAAAAAGCCCGGTGCCAGAAAAACTGGCATAAGATGTGCTTTATCAGTGCATTACCTTGTTTTTAAGACTAAAAGAGTAACCTCATGAAAAAACTCGCCCTTATTCTTGCACTAATTTGTAGCACCTCTCAGGTTTTTGCCCATTCTTCGGGCAACAGCAAGGCACAAGGCTGCCATAAACATGCACCAAGCGATTTGCCGCATTGCCATTGAAGGTAGGATAAAAAAAGCCGAATCGACTGATTCGGCTTTTTTTATTGATATTGGTTTACTGAGTTTCAATTTCGCGTAGGCGAATTAAACCTTCCTGGGTGGTGCTACAGACCAGCTCACCGTTTTGCCACATACGGCCAAAGCTCAGGCCACGCGAACTGTTGCTGATGGTGGCTTCCATATCATATAGCATCCAGTCATCGACCCGGAATGGCTTATGAAAATACATGGCATGGTCGATACTGGCACATTGCAGACTTGGCGACAGATAACTCAGGCCATGCGGACGCAGCGCGGTGGTCATCAGGGTAAAGTCTGAATAAAAGGCAGCAATGGCCTGATGCAAGGCAATTTCATCCTGCTCCGCTGCAATCGGGCTATGTGTACGGATATAGTGCGCATAAGACGGCGCTTCCGGCTGCGGCTGAAACGGATTGCTTGGATTCACCGGGCGGATTTCCACATGACGGTCACGGGTAAAGCTGGCGCGAACGTTTTCTGGAATAAACTCGACAATGCTCTGTACCAGTTCTGCTTCATTTTTTAACTGTTCCGGTGCCGGATATTCAGGCTCGGAAATCTGGTAATTCAGCCCTTCTTCTGGCGCAGCAAAAGACACCATACACATAAAGATGGTCCGGCCATGCTGGATGGCTCGCACCTGACGACTAACAAAGCTCTTGCCTTCACGAATCCGGTCCACTTCATAAATAATCGGTGCGTTGACATCGCCGCCAAACAGGAAGTAGGCATGTAAGGAATGCGCCGGACGGTCGGTGGTATACGAGGCTGCACGCAGTGCCTGGCCCAGTACCTGTCCACCGAACACGCGCTTACCGACCAGATTGCGGCTGATGCCTCGGTAGATATTTTCTTCAAGTTTTTCCAGGCTAAGCAGTTCAACCAGTTCCTGAGTCAGTGCATTCATGCGGGGAAACCTATGTCGGGATATTTAAAAATCAAAACAAGCAAAATAGAAACAGCTCAATCTTGCCTATTTTGCCATATTTGTCGACTAAAACACTAAAGTTTAACTGACTGCCCTGTCACGGCTCCCGTATAATGCGCCGCACTAAAAATACGATTTTTAACGATAAAATTGAGCACTAAAGATAGAATTTGTCAGAAAATGTCAGGCTATTTTTCGCTACAATTAGATTCATTATTTTTCCCTCAGATAATCTGCGGTACTGGTCATTGATTTAGGAGTTGGTATGTCCAAGAGTGGTTTTGGTCAAATTTATCGTCAGCTTTCAAGCAAACTGCTTGATCTGGTGGTAACCCCGCATGTACTGGGCGAGGTTCCTGCCGAAGCAGCAGCGACAGACCATTCAGAACAGCCGACCCAGAAAATTGTCTGCTATGTGCTACAGAACCATTCCCGCAGCAATGCCCTGGTCCTTGATGGTGAAACACGCCGCTTAAAGCTGCCGCCAGCATTAGACCCGATGCAGATTGGCCAGCACAAGGAAAAAGCTTCGATTCTGTTTTTACAGCACTATGATGAAAACAATCTGCTGAATCCGCCGCCGCACGCCTTTCCGCCGCGTTTACTACGCCTGATTGAACTGCTGGAACAGCACCCGGAACTGGATATTGAGCTGATTCCGGTCACGGTCCTCTGGGGCCGCGCACCAGATAAAGAAGATTCCTGGCTCAAACTGCTCCTGACCGATACCTGGGCCACGCCGGGCACCGTCAAGCAGCTGGTCAATATTGGCCTGCATGGTCGCCAATCCTATCTGGAATTTCATGAGGCACAGTCTTTAAGAGCGATGGTGCAGACCGCCAAGATGCAGGCACCAAACCTGTCGCCGGCGACCTGTATTATTAATACCTTAAATAATTATTTAGACAGCCAGCGCGAAGTGGTATTAGGTCCCGATTTATCGGACCGCCGTAACGTCATGCATAGCCTGATTAAAGCGCCGGATGTACAAGAAGCCATTCGCCGCGAAAGCATCCGCAGTAAAATCAGCATGATTGAAGCCGAGCGCCGTGCCATTGGCTATTTAAATGAAATCGTGTCGGACTATTCCTATGCCGCCATCCGCTTTGCTGAAACGGCGCTAACCCGTTTATGGACCCAGCTCTATGATGGCGTCGAGGTGCATAATTTCAGCACCGTGCGTGAACTGGCCAAAGACTACGAAATTATTTATACCCCGTGCCATCGCAGTCATATCGACTATTTATTGCTGTCTTATGTGATTTATAAACGCGGCATGATGGTGCCGTATATTGCGGCTGGCGATAACCTGAACATGCCCTTTGTCGGTCAGTTATTACGCGGTGGCGGGGCCTTCTTTATTCGCCGGACTTTCCGTGGCAATGGCCTGTACACCACCGTATTTAAGGAATATCTGTACAGCATTCTGTCGCGTAACACGCCGCTGGAATACTTTATTGAAGGTGGCCGTTCGCGTACCGGCCGCTTGTTGCCGCCAAAAACCGGCATGCTGGCCATGACCGTACATGGACATTTACGTGGCCGCGCCAAACCGATTGCTTTTGTACCGACCTATATTGGCTATGAACGCCTGATGGAAGGTTCGACCTATGTCGGTGAAATGCAGGGTAAACCGAAAGAAGCCGAATCCATTGTCGGTATTCTGAAAACCTTGAGAAAAATCGAGCGTATTTTTGGCAAAGTGCATGTGAATTTTGGCGAGCCAGTCTTTTTAGATGACATGCTAAAACAGCATGACGCCGAACAGATCAGTATCGAAAAAAATGACGATCCGATTCCGCAAGAAGTCTCCGATGCGGTAAACAGCTCGGCCTATGCGATTCTGGAAAACATTAACCGCGCTGTGGTGATTAATCCAGTATCACTGTTATCACTGATTTTACTGGCCACGCCAAAACATACCTTAGATGAAGCGATCTGTATCAAGCAGCTGGATACCTATCGTGACCTGCTTACTGCCCTGCCTTACGATGAGCGCACCCACATCACCCCGCTTTCAGGCAAGGAAATTATTGCCTACGGTCTGAAGCTGAAACTAATCAAACGTGTACAACACGTTCTGGGCGATATTATTGCCATTGAAGACAATCAGGCGGTGTTGCTAACCTATTTCCGTAACAATATTCTGCATGCCTTTGTCCTGCCATCTCTGGTGGCGGCACTGGTGGAGCACAATGGTTCAATCAAGCGTGGCGATTTAATTAATGTAATTCGTACGCTGTATCCGTTCCTGAAAGCCGAGCTGTTCCTGAAATGGAATGAAGCAGAACTGAAACAGCAGATCTGTGCCTATGCCGATGGGCTGATTCAGGCCAAACTAATTAGTGAAGATGCTGAAGGGAATCTGCTTTCTCCGGCGCCAAACAGTGAAGACCATAACCAGCTGGTGGTGCTGGCTGCGCCGGTGATGCAAAGTCTGGAACGCTACTACATGACCCTGGCTCTGATTACCCAGCGCGGTTCAGGCAATATTTCCGCCCGTCAGGTTGAAGAATTGAGTCATCTGGTTGGTCAGCGTTTATCGGTGCTGTATGAGTTCAACTCACCGGAATTCTTCGATAAGGCCCTGTTCCAGAGCTTTATTAAAGTGCTGACCCAGCAAGGCTATATCAGCACCAACAGCGACAATGCCATTGTCTTTGATGAGAACTTTAGCAATGTGGCGCAGTATGCCAATCTGGTGCTGGATGATGTAACCCTGCAAATGCTGCAACACATCACCACCTTTAGCGATGAAGAACTGAAAGATGCACTAGATGCACTAGCCGCACAGCAAGCCAAACGTCGCTTAAAACGTAAAAAGAAATAAAAAAACCGTCCATAACCCGTATCTTTGCCTTCGTGCAAAGGTGCGGGAAATATCAGCCATCCTCAATAAAATGAAAAATTCTTAGTTCACATCCGCTTGCTGTAACAGGGCCAGATAATCCTGAAAACAGTCATCATGCTGTAACTTAAAACCACTGTCCTGCATCCGTTTCGGTCGAATCCGCTTGCCGGTTTCGTGCGGACTGGTCAGGGTTAATAACGGCCGATGTAGCTGCTGCTGAAACCATTGCACCACTTCATGCAGCAGTTGCGGCTGACCATTACTGACAATATAACTCTCCTGCAGATGTTCCACGTGAATCATCTGTGCCAGAAAACGCGCCAGATCATCAATATGAATCCGGTTAGACCAGTGCCGGTTTGGATATTCAGTGAGCGTGTGCGCCAGCTTGACCATCCTTGCGATTGAGCTGCCATAAATACCGCTGGGCCGGATAATGGTGCAACGCTCCGGATAAGCGCTTAAATAGGCCTGCTCCATCTTGAGCAGAATGTCTGCCTGTGCATCTGGCGGCTGAAGCAGTGTGGTATCCTCAATCCATTCCCCGGCATTTTGTCCATACACCCGGGTCGATGACACCACCACCATACGACGCACCGGATGCGCTGCCAGCGCCGTTACAATTGGTTGCACCGAATCCAGATAGGTCTGCTGATAGGCCTCCGGCGTACTCTGACCCGGACTGAGCAGCACATAGACCCAGTCAATGGGCGCCAGCTGGCTTAAATCCAGCTGCTGCACATCCTGAATCAGATGCGTTGCATGCACATCACTTTTCCGGCTGCGGCTAATTGTGGTAATTTGGTGGCCGGCTTGAAATAGTTGTTTAGCCACACGTGCAGATGTTTTACCATAACCGATAAATAAAATATGCATAACCCACTTGCTCATTACCATTGTTGAGGGGACATGGCCGCAGTCCATCAATTACAAGGCGTTGGCGCTGCTGCTGCCGCGTTACTGGAAAAACTGAATATTTTCACCACAGATGACCTACTGTTTCATCTGCCGCGTGATTATGAAGATCGTAGCACGATCATTCCGATGAACCAATTGAACGTCGGCCGCAGCTATTTACTGGAAGGCATTGTCAAAGGGGTCGATTTCCCACCCGGCAAACGCAAGTCGATGGCAATTCTGCTGGATGATGACAGCGCCAAAGTCACCTTACGTTTTTATCATATTTATAAAGGCCTAACCGACCGTGCCAAAGTCGGCAACCGCCTGCGCGTGTTTGGTGAAGTCCGGGTCGGCGCACGTGGTCTGGAAATGTATCATCCGGAAATCCAGCTGATCAGCGAGCATACTCCGCTGCCGAAAACCCAACTCACGGCGATTTACCCAAGCACCGAAGGGCTGACCCAGCCCAAACTGCGCGACTATGTCAAACAGGCGCTGAAACAGCACAGTGATGATCTGCCGGAACTGTTGCCGGAAAAATTTACCAACGGCTATGCACTGAAACAGGCGCTGGAATATATCCATGAGCCGCCAACCAGTGCCAATATGCTGCAGCTTGGTCAGGGTTCGCATCCAGCCCAGCAGCGGCTGATTTTTGAGGAACTGGTGGCACATCAGGTCAGTTTATTGACCCGCCGCGCTTATATCCAGCAGATTGAAGCGCCAGCTTTTGCGCCCAGCCAACGTCTGGCCAAGCAGTTACTGGCCGGTTTACCGTTTAGCATGACCGGCGCACAAAAACGGGTGTCCAAGGAAATTATCCAGGACCTGAAACAAAACAAGCCGATGCTGCGACTGGTACAAGGCGATGTCGGCGCCGGCAAAACGCTGGTGGCGGCGGTGGCGGCCTGTCATGCACTGGAAGAAGGCTGGCAGGTGGCGCTGATGGCACCGACTGAGATTCTGGCTGAACAACATTATTTAAACTTTAAACGCTGGTTTGAACCTTTGGGACTGACCGTATCCTGGCTCTCTGGCAAACAGAAAGGCAAGGCCCGCGCCAGCGCCGAACAGATTATTCAGGATGGCAGCGCCCAGCTGGTGGTCGGCACCCATGCGCTGTTTCAGGACAATGTCGAATTTGCCAAGCTGGGACTGGTGATTATTGATGAGCAGCACCGCTTTGGGGTCGATCAGCGGCTGGCCTTAAGAAACAAGGGTCTGAATCACATGACTCCGCATCAGCTGGTGATGACCGCCACCCCAATTCCACGTACGCTGGCGATGTCCGCCTATGGCGATCTGGACACTTCCATTATTGATGAGCTGCCGCCGGGCCGTACCCCGATTCAGACCGTGACCATTCCACTGGACCGGCGTGAACAGGTACTACAGCGTATTGCCAGCAACTGTGCCGAAGGCAAACAGGCCTATTGGGTCTGCACCCTGGTCGAACAGTCAGAAACGTTGGATGCGCAAGCTGCCGAAGCGACTTTTGCTGAAATCAAGGAACGCTTTCCGGAACTGAATATTGGTCTGGTGCATGGCAAAATGAAGGCTGATGACAAACAGGCGGTGATGCAGCAGTTTAAAGACAACCAGCTACAATTGCTGATTGCCACCACCGTGATTGAAGTCGGCGTCGATGTCCCGAATGCTTCAATTATGGTGATTGAAAATGCCGAGCGTTTAGGGCTGTCGCAATTGCATCAGCTGCGTGGCCGGGTCGGTCGGGGCGCCAAAGCCAGTTTCTGTGCCCTGCTGTATAAGCATCCGCTGTCGCAAAACGGCCAGGAACGGCTGCGGATTTTAAGAGAAAGCAATGATGGCTTTGTGATTGCCGAAAAAGATCTGGAACTGCGCGGCCCCGGGGAGTTGCTGGGCACCAAACAAACCGGAGATATGGGCTTTCGGGTGGCCAAGCTGGAACGCGATGATCATCTGCTGAATCAGGCACATTATGTGGCCCAGCAGATGCTGAAAGATTATCCCGAGCAGGCCGAGGCCCTGCTCAAACGCTGGCTGCCGGAAGCACCACGTTATGCCTATGTTTAAGCTGCTGGCGCATAGCCGTACGCTATTACAAAAATTACTGTCCTGCCAGCTCTGTGGCAGTGCGGCCCAGCAGCAGTACCGGGTTTGTGCAGACTGTTTGCAACAACTGCCTTGGTTAAAAGCAAACGTCTACCGGCAGGAAACCGAGATTCAGGTGGCCTGTCATTATCGTTATCCAGTCGACCGGATGATTCAGCAATTCAAATATGAGCAGCAACTGCATTATCAGTCTTTACTGGCGGGCAGCCTGTGTGAATTGACCTATCCACGGGTACAGGCCATTGTCCCGATGCCGGTGGCAACCGAGCGACTGGCAGAGCGTGGCTATCATCATACCCTGCTGCTGGCTCAGGTGCTGGCACGCCATTTACAGCTACCAATCTGGCAACCGGTTGTACGGCGCCATCAACACAGTCAAAAAGGCTTAAGCCGCTTGGAACGACTGGAAAATCTGGACCAGCAATTCCAGCTGCGACCCGATGCCGGCCGGCCTTATCGCCGGGTATTAATTGTTGATGATGTGGTCACCACCGGCAGCTCAATTCGTACGCTAAAACAGCAGCTGGAGCAACTTGGCTGTCACAAGGTCTATGCGGTGTGTATTGCCAGTGCCGACGGATAAATCATTTCAAAAAGACAGCCAGCCTTAAGCCGACTGTAACAGCTGCTGTTTCACCCAGGGAATCACCACTTCTGTGGTTAACGGTGCCAGACGTGTCGTCTTATCCCCCAGTTCAATCCATTTCATTTCCGCAATTTCTGCCTGAACCTGCGGGTCCTGATCGAGCTGCACATAATAGACATAACTGACCAGACGATGATCCGGCTCATTGGCTGTAGCGGTTTCAAAACGGCCAACAAACTGTTTAATCTGGGCCTGACAGCCAATTTCCTCCGCAATTTCCCGGCAGATGGTCTGCTCCGGTGGCTCATTGCTTTCCAGCTTGCCGCCAACCTGCATAAAACATTGGGTGTGCTGTTTGCGTACCAGCAGCAATTGCTGCTGCTCGTTCAGAATAATGGCCGCAGCTACGGTAATGGTGTTCATATTTATTTCACCAAGGCTTGACGGTCAGCCATGCCCCATTTCGGTTCAGGCGCCTGAAAACGTTCAAACTGGCTTAAAATCTCATCCATAGAATCGGACACAATTAATGCCTCGGTAAAACGTGCATGGGTAAAGCCCTTGTCAGTGGTCATGCGAATAAAGCGCAGCAGATCATCATAAAAACCTTCAACATTTAAAAAGGCATTCGGTTTTAAATGAATTCCCAGCTGGGCCCAGGTCCACTGCTCAAAAATTTCTTCCAGCGTACCGGCACCGCCCGGCATGGCAATAAAGGCATCGGACAGTTCTGACATTTTGGTTTTACGCTCATGCATATTTTTTACCACATGCAGCTCGGTTAAACCGGGATGGGCCAGCTCGCGATCAACCAGCGGCTCCGGAATCACGCCAATTACGGCACCACCGGCCTGCAAGGCACTGTCTGCGACCACGCCCATTAACCCGGAGCGACCACCACCATAGACCAGGGTTTTGCCCTGTTTTGCAATCGTTTGCCCGACCAGCTGCGCCGTGTCCACAAAAACCGCATCGGAACCTAAAGCCGAGCCACAGAAGACTGCAATTGAATTTGTCATTTTTTCACCATGTTCAGCGGCTATGATGCCGCAAATATACCCTTGAGCTGGTTTTTTAAATAAATTAGCACTTCAAACAGTGTTTTTAATCAAATCCTTGTCTAAAATACACCCATCAATAAAACCCATACTGCGCAAGGGAGAAAAGACTAATGCTTGAAGCCTTTTACGCCACAGAGCGCGGTAGTCTGGAAGATGCCACCATCAACGGCGGCTTCGACCTGCATCCAGAACTGGTCTGGATTGACCTGATCGCCCCTTCACAAGAAGAACAACAGTGGGTCATGGACGCCTACCGGCAGGATTTACCCACCTTAAAGTCCCTGGAAGACATTTCCTCATCTGCCCGATTTTACCGTGATGATGATGGGGTTTTACACATCAGCACCTATTTTTTAACGAAAAATAAAAACTATCAGGTCGATGATGAATCAGAAGAAAATTCCAGCATTCTCGCCACGGTACAAACCGTTGCCTTTATTTTAAACCGGGACCGTCTGCTAACCCTGCGCGGTGAAAAACTGGTGGCCTTTCGTGCCTTTCGTGCCCGTGCACGGCGCAATGATTATGAAATTGATTATAAAGACCCGACCTGGGTGCTGCTCGGTCTGCTAGAAGCCAAGCTGGATGAGCTTGCGGATATCTTGGAAGATATCCACAAGGACCTGGAAAAATACTCTACCGAAGTGCTGAATAACCGCCACCGGGAAATGATTTTAGACCTCGATGACATGATTACCCGGCTGGCACAACTGGAAGACATGCTTGGAAAAGCCCAGCTCTGTCTAATTGATTTACGCCGTGTGCTGACCTTTTTAGCCCGTCCACGTGCATTGGGCAGTCATATTTATGATGCCGATATCCGCGAATTGAGTGAAGATGTACGCTCACTGGTCGAACATGATGCCTTCCTGTTCCAGAAAGTGCGCTTCCTGCTCGATACTACTTCGGGCTTCATTAATACCGAACAGAATGACACCATCCGTCGCTTCTCGATTTTACCAAGTATGCTGGCACCGCCAATGCTGGTGGCCAGTGTCTATGGCATGAACACCGATGTACTGCCTTTTGCCAAAGGCACCACCAGTTTTATTATTGTCAGTATTATCCTGATTGGCTTCTTTATCGGGCCGCTGATTTACTTCAGATGGAAGAAATGGATTTAATGCGACATGTCTCTCCCTAAGGGAGAGAGTTAGAGAGAGGGCTGGTTTCACTAATCCTTCATCCCTCCTCACCTCCCTTAGGTAAAGAGAGAAACTTAACGCCATAAAAAAGCACCTCGGTTGAGGTGCTTTTTGTTTAAGCGCTGAGCTGTAAATCATCCTGCAAATGACAGGATTGAATAATCTTCATCATTTTTTCCGGGACGGCTTTAAAGACCAGCCCTTGCGCATCCGGGGTCTGTCTTAACCAGCGCACCAGCACAGCCAAAGCCAGGGTACTGCCCTGCTCAAGTTCGGCCAGATTCACCACCACCGGGGCGGGCTGCTGTTGAATCAGCTGCAGCCCCTGCTGGTAATACTGCTCGGCATTGTTAAAGTCAATTTTCCCGGAAACCCGCAGTTCCTGATTTATATATTCAATCACAGCACGTCCTATTATTTTTTATCAACCGCAGCTTCTGCATCTGGTTTAAAGGTCGCAATCGCTTTATCAATATTGCCGCCATTACGTTTGACGTTGGCTGCAAACTGGTTACGGAACTGCAGACCTAAATCAATCCCGGATACGTTGATGTTACGGATTTTCCACTGATTGCCTTTATCGACCAGCTGGAACGATACCGGAATTTTCTCGCCTTTGTTGTTAAAGTCGATGGTCACTACCGGGTTCTTGCTGTTGCTGGCTTTATACGGACGTAAGGTATAAGTCTGGTTGCTGAATTTCGCAAAGGCTGAACCATAGTTTTCAATCAGGGTTTCACGGAAATTCTTTTCAAACTGGGCACGCTGTGCAGCCGAACTGTACTGATTGGTCGCATAGGTTCCCATCACAATCCGGGTAAAGGCTTGTGAATCGATATACGGATCAAGGTTCTGGCGCACAATGGTTTTCACCAAGGCCGGATTATTTTGCAGTTTGGCATGATCGGCTTTTAAACGCGAAATCAGACCATCCGCCACTTTCTTGATAAATGCGGGAGGAGTTTCGGTTGGTGCAGCAAATGCACTACCTGCCACCAGCGTGGCCAAAACACTTGCGGTCAAGGTTTGTTTGAACAATGTCTTCACTAAAATTTCTCCTCTCAATTACTCAACAAATAACACTTCTGCATCTGTTGTTTCAGCGGATGTCTCATCTGCCGGGTTATCGGATGATGACTTGTTGCCTGCGCCACCGGTCACAAACTTGGTCACAAGGTCTTCGATTTCCATGGTGCTTTGGGTATTGCTGATTTGATCACCACGTTTTAAATAATTCAGACCACCACCCGGTACAATCTTCAGGTACTTCTCACCTAAAAGACCATTGGTTGCTACCATTATGTAAGCATCTTCATCGATATTGGTGATGGAGGTCATGTTATCCAATAGTTGCTTTTCCATTGCTTTTTGTTGCGCAGGATCGGCTTCCGTGTATTCGCTGCTGTAACGCAACTCTTCCAGGGCATATTGTTGCACCTGTTGTAACTGTTCCTGATTAAAGGTGGTCAGCTCACCATCCAGAATCATGGTCACAGTGGCCAGACGCGTCACCGGATCTAAAGTAATAGATTCGACCTGCCCGACTTTAACCCCGCTTAAGGCCACTTTGGCACGCGGCTTGATCCCGTTAATATTGTCAAACGTTGCAGTCATGGAATAACTGTCCTGAATGGTGGTGCCCACCAGACCACTGACCCGCATCGCTAGGAAGAATAAAGCAATACCAAACAGAATGACAAAAACACCGACGGCCAGCTCACTAGTACGTGATTTCATTAAACACCTCCGAACATGACCGCAGTCAATACGAAATCAAAACCTAAAACACAAAGCGATGAATACACCACGGTACGCGTGGTAGATGTCGCGATACCTTCAGACGTAGGCTCGCAGGCATAGCCTTGGTAGACCGCAATCCAGGTACAAATTAATGCAAAAACAAAACTTTTAATAATGGTGCCGTTAAAGATATCTTTATAGAACTGTACGGTGCTTTCCATACCGCTCCAGTAAGAGCCTTCATCGGCGCCTAAAAAATCTACCCCAACGAATTTACCGCCCATAATGCCGACTGCAGCAAAAATCACGGATAGCATCGGCAAGCTGAAAATCCCGGCCCATAAACGTGGCGAGATGACCCGTTTTAAAGGATCGACCCCGATCATTTCCATACTGGATAACTGTTCAGTGGCTTTCATCAGGCCAATTTCCGCAGTTAAGGCAGAACCGGCACGGCCAGCAAATAACAGGGCCGCAACCACCGGCGCCAGCTCACGCAGCAAGGTTAGGGCCACAGCGGTACCCAGCATGGCTTCACTGCCAAAGGTCACCAGAATGCTGTACATTTGCAGACCCAGCACCGCACCAATAAATAAACCTGACACCACAATAATCAGCAGTGACATCACCCCGACGCGGTACATCTGGTAAATAAACAGTTTCACGCCAATCCAGGTTGGCATGGAAAATAAAATCTGGAGCAGCATTAATGTGGCAACGCCTATACCACGTACCCGCTCAATCACACGGCGTCCTAATGCAGCAATCGCATTCATGCTGAATGCACCTCATGACTCAAATAGGGTTGATGGCTAAACTGATAGTCGACCGGGCCTTCAACTGAACCGGTTAAGAACTGACGTACAAAAGGCGAGGCATGCTGTTTTAATTGTTCTGGGGTGCCTTCACCCTGCACTTTCCCTTCCGCCACCACATAAATATAATCGGCAATGGATAGGGTTTCGGCCACATCATGCGACACAATAATGGTGGTTAAATCCAGTGCTTCACGCAATGAACGGATTAAACGGGTCAATACGCCCATCACAATCGGGTCCTGACCGGCAAAAGGTTCATCGTACATAATCAGTTCCGGGTCCAGCGCAATGGCACGCGCCAAAGCCACACGACGGTTCATCCCGCCAGACAGTTCAGACGGCATGAGCTGCTCGGCACCACGCAAACCCACCGATTCCAGCTTTAAAGCCACCAGTTCGGCAATAAGATGTTCGGGTAAACGGGTATGTGCACGAATCGGGAAGGCCACGTTTTCATAAACCGTCATATCGGTAAACAAGGCACCGCTTTGAAACAGCATGCCCATTCGTGCCCGTGCTGCAAACAGCTCCTGACGTGACATTTTCCCGATATTTTTGCCATCGAGCAGCACTTCACCCTGATCCGGAGTGAGCTGCCCGCCAATTAAACGCAGCAAGGTGGTTTTACCCGTGCCTGACGGTCCCATAATTGCAGTAATCTGCCCACGTCGAATTTTTAAGCTGACATTGTCGTAAATGACCCGCTCCCCTCGTTTAAAGCTCAGGTGATTGACTTCAATCAGTGCTGGCGCCTGTAGAGGTGTCTGATTATTCATAGCTGAGGATTTTCCTGCATTTTTTCAGCATGCATACTATAAAGGATTGGAGAACAAATTGTTATCTATGAAATTCTTTTAAACTGTGTACAAGTTGTACAATTTTATTATGGTCTAATTTGAGTGTAGAAACAAAGAGATGCAACTTAGGCAAAAGTTCTGTAAATAAAAAAGATGAGGTTACAGAGCAGCAAAACCAAAAAAATATATGGCATAAGCACCTCTTTCATAGATGACACACCGAGCAGTTTGTGCGAATGATAATGAGACATCGCTTAATATATTCTTAAATAAACTTGAACCAGTATACATTTTCCTCATCAAAATTCAAATTTTCTCGCATAAAAAACCGGTGCAAGCACCGGTTTTCTGAATTCGCTCAGTTCAACTTAGTCGTTGAATTTACGACGACGGTCACCACCTTCACGGCGTGGACGGTCGCTGTTGAACTCGCGACGTGGACGATCTTCACCGAATGAACGCGCTGGACGGTCGCCAAAATCACGCTTAGGACGGTCACCGAAAGCACCTTCACGACGTGGTTTGTAGTCTACGCGGTTGCCACGGTTGTCATCATTGCTGTCAAAACGTGGACGCTCGTTGAAACCACCTTCGCGACGCGGACGGTCACTGTTGAATTCACGGCGTGGACGATCATCGAAAGAACGTTGTGGACGGTCACCAAAGCCACCTTCACGACGTGGACGGTCGCTGTTGAATTCGCGACGTGGACGGTCATCGAAAGAACGCTGTGGACGGTCGCCAAAGCCACCTTCACGACGCGGACGATCGCTGTTGAATTCACGACGTGGACGGTCTTCACCAAATGGACGCTCGCCACGTGGTTTGTCGTCGAAGCTGCGACGTGGACGGTCATCACCGCCTTCACGACGTTTGAAGTTGCTTTCGCCTTCAAAACGACGGCCACCGCCGAAACCACCACGGCCACCGCGACCACCGTCACGTTTACCACCACGACCGCCGTCACGACGTGGACGTGCTGGAGGTGGAGATGGCTCTAAACCTTCAATTTCAGATACTTCTAAACGTGCATCTAAGTAATCTTCAAGCGCACGAATTTTACCGCGTTCACGGTAAGTCGCCAAAGTAATCGCTTTACCAGTACGACCGGCACGACCAGTACGGCCAATACGGTGTACATAGTCTTCGTTCTTCATTGGCAGACCGAAGTTAATCACGTGAGAAATAGTCGGTACGTCCAGACCACGCGCTGCAACGTCAGTTGCAACTAAAATCTTGGCACGACCTTCACGAATGCTGCGTAAACGGCGGTTACGAACGGTTTGTGGCATTGCACCGTGCAGTGCAACAACTGAGTGACCTGCTTCAGCCAGTTCTTCAGCCAGCATATCGGTATCTTCTTGGGTAGAAGCGAATACAACAGCCTGATCAAGATCCTGTTCGCTCAACCAGTGCGTTAGCAGTTTTTTCTTGTGCTCGAAACCATCAGTCCAGTGCAGCGTTTGAGTGATGTCAGTGTTAGTAGAGTGACCAGTTTCGATCGCAATACGTTCTGGCTCATTCATCATACGTTCAGCAAGCGTGATGATACGTGGTGCAAATGTCGCAGAGAACATTAAGGTCTGTTCGCGGTTTGCAGCCAAATCACTGATTGCTTCCAGGTCTTCAGAGAAACCCAGGTCCAGCATACGGTCAGCTTCGTCAACGATTAACGCATTAACTTTGTCGAGTTTGATTTGACGACGGTTGACAAGGTCAAGTAGACGACCTGGCGTCGCTACAACCACTTGTGCACCTTTTAACTGTTGAATTTGTTTACCAAAAGGCATACCACCCATGATCGCAGCAATACGAACACCTTTCATGTGACGTACAAATGCAATCGCGTCCTGGCTCACCTGTTGAGCAAGTTCACGTGTTGGGCAAAGTACCAGAATAGATGGCTGAGTAATGGCTTTCATACGTTCTTTAAACGGAACGAATGTGTCCTGGTTTGCAAGTGCGTTCAGCGTTGGGAGAAGGAACGCTGCAGTTTTACCCGAACCGGTTTGGCTTGATACAAGAAGATCTTTACCTTCTAATGCCGCAGGAATTGACTGTTCCTGTACAGGCGTAGGCGCAGTAAAGCCAAGAGCGTCTAACGCTTGTTGTAAAGTTTCGTGTAGAGGAAAATCAGCAAAAGTTTTGCTCATAGAGTATTTCACCCGAGAATTGGGTGCTCCATAATAATAAAGTCAAATGGACATCGGCAAAAAGCGGCACAGCATTGAACGCTGAAAATTTAAGAATTCAGCGGCGATCCGAGTAACGACGATGTTGATATAACGCACGCATGATTACGGCTTAACCTGAAGGAATCGCTTTAGCGATTGGGGCGCGAGATATCGTCCTCTCTTTGGACCGCACGCGCATACACAATGATTAGAAGAGAAATGTTCAGGTAATGAACGGAAATTAAGTGCGTGGGCGGATTATAGCAGGATTATTTTAAAAGTCATCTAATTTAATCAACTTTTGCGTTAATTTCTGTACCAGTCGTTAAACTTGAATTAAATCAAGCACAAATAACAGGCAAAAAAAACAGCCCGACTGGGCGGGCTGTTTTTTAAGGCTTGGGAGCAAGCCTTGTCATTTCACTCAATGCGTCTATTATTTTGCCGCGTCGCCCCAGGCAGGTACTACTGCCTTCATTAAAGGCTTCAGCATTTTCATAGAACACGCAAGTACCTGACCATTGTCCATAGAATCGCTGCCACCACGTGCATCCACTACAGTACCACCAGCTTCTTTGACGATTAACTCACCCGCTGCGATATCCCAAGGTTTTAGGCCCAGCTCGAAATAGCCATCTAAACGACCAGCTGCCACATAAGCCAGATCCAGCGCAGCAGAACCTGCACGGCGATATTGCGCACCGGCTTCAGTCACGTTCAATAATGATTCGAAATGGTTTTTGGCATACGACACCACTTCACCATTACGTTTGGCGCGGTAAGCATGACCCACAGCCAGGAACGTATTCTCCAGGCTGTCTTTAACATTCACGCGGATACGGCGCTGATTAAGCATGGCACCACGACCACGGCTGGCAGAGAACAATTCGTCTTTGACTGGATCATAGATCACGCCGTGCTGAGTCACGCCTTTGTGCTGAACAGCAATAGAGATACAGAAATGCGGAAAACCGTTGATGAAGTTAAGCGTACCGTCTAAAGGATCGATCACCCAGCACCAATCGGCATCATGACCTTTACCTTCTTGCAGACCGAACTCTTCACCCAAGAAACTATGATTTTTATAGCTTTTACGTAGGGTATCGATGGTCAACTGTTCCAGGTAACGGTCAACACGCGTTACTGGACCATCAATTCCTTTTTCTTCGACTTGTAGATCGAGTTTATGACGATTCTGATGCGCTTTTAAAAGCTCTTGACCAACTGTTTGAGCCGCACGCGCAGCCATCACCACCATAGGTTCCATTGAACACCCACTACAAATTTGAAGATACTGATAAAGAATAATGCATAAAAGCCCCAACATTTTAGCAAATATTGGGGCTTTTGGGGAATAAATGTTTCTAAAATTTATTGCTTCAGGATGAAACGCTCTCGGTCAGCTTGTTCCAGGCCTGGGTCATGGCCTGCTCGATACCGGCGGCATCAAGACCGGCCTGCTGCAACATCTGGCTATGTGTGGCCTGTTGCATAAAGCTGTCATCCAGGCCTAAGTGAATAATAGGCTTGACCAGCTGAGCCTTGGCCAGATATTCACTGACGGCACTGCCCGCGCCGCCCATCACTGCATGTTCTTCTACGGTTACAAACAGCTGGGTGTTTTCAGCCAGGCGTTCAATCATGGCTTCATCCAGCGGTTTCACAAAACGCATGTTCACCACTTGCACGGCAATGTCATGCCGGGCTGCAAATGCCTGTGCTGCTTCAATGGCCGGATAGACCCGGCTACCAAAGGCCAAAATGGCAATCTGCTCATCCGACTGTTCATTAAAACGCGCCACAATTTCTGCCTGACCGATCTCCATCAGGTTCAATTGCTGCTGAATTTCGACTCCAACGCCATTACCACGTGGATAACGCACCGCTGCCGGCCCCGGATAATGATAAGCCGTGTGTAGCATCTGGCGGCATTCATTTTCATCTTTCGGCGCCATGATCACCATATTCGGTACGGTGCGCATGTAGGCATAGTCATAGGCTCCGGCATGGGTTGGACCATCTTCACCGACCAGACCTGCCCGGTCGATACCGAAGGTGACATCCAGATTTTGCAGCGCCACATCATGAATCAGCTGATCATAACCACGTTGCAGGAAAGTCGAATAAATTGCGACCACAGGTTTTAAACCTTCACAAGCCATTCCGGCGGCCAAGGTCACGGCATGCTGCTCAGCAATGGCTACGTCAAAGAAACGCTCCGGATATTGCTTGGCAAACTGCACCATGCCCGAACCTTCGCACATGGCCGGAGTAATCGCCAGCAGGCGTGAATCTTGTGCAGCTTCATCAGATAGCCATTGGCCAAAAACATCGGAATATTTAGGTGCCGCTGCTGCAGACGCGCTGCTGTTGATTTTACTAATTGCGTGATATTTAATCTGGTCCGCTTCTGCCGGGGCAAAGCCTTTGCCCTTTTTGGTATAAACGTGGATTAAACGCGGGCCTTTACGCTTTTTCAGTGCCTGGAATACATTGACCAGCTGATCAACATCATGGCCATCAAAAGGACCAAAATAATCAAAACCAATCGCTTTAAATAAATTATCAGCCGCATCGGTTGCAGCACAATGCAAACGTGAGGTGTAGTTCCACTCGGGATGTGGCTGGATATAGGCCTCGCCAGCAGCATCAATATGCACGCTTTCGCCGCGCTGCCACAGCGCCGCCAGATGTTTGGCAAAACCACCGGTGCTGCAGGAAATTGACATATCATTGTCGTTTAAAATGACCATTAAATCGGCCTGATGCGCCACCGCATCATTCATGGCTTCAAAGGCCATGCCGGCGGTCATGGCACCATCACCAATAATTGCCACCACTTCACGCTGCTGCTGCTGATAACGGCTAGCCAGCGCCATGCCCAAACCGGCAGAAATCGCGGTGGATGAATGTCCGACGCCAAAGGTATCAAATTCAGATTCTTCACGGGCCGGAAACGCGGCCAGACCATCTTTGGCTCGAATGGTGGTCAGCTGTTCACGGCGTCCAGTTAAGGCTTTATGTGGATAAGCCTGATGACCGACATCCCAGATCAGGCGGTCATGTGGCGTATTAAACGCATAATGCAAAGCCACAGTCAGTTCGATGACCCCTAAATTGGCACCGAAATGCCCGCCACTTTGCCCTGCTGCATACAAAATGAATTGACGTAACTCATCCGCCACTTGTGCTAACTGGCTTTGCGCGAGTAAACGTAATTGTTGTGGATGATCTATGCTATCCAGCAACGGTGTTACAGGGCGTTGAGTCGGTATTTCTGTATACAACATATGTGGCAAAGCCTTCTAAAGCCTGGCAAAACCTAAGCTAGGTCAAGGGGGAGTTACTCGATCATATAGTCGAATTGTACCATCTTCAATCAGCCACATTTCTAGCGATGTAGTTTTGAGCAATGATTTCAGTCGGGCAGTGTTTAGGTGGCGTAGATTATCCTGAATAACCTTGCTATTTATCAACTATTATCGTTCGCTTTCTACAAAAAAGAAAATCTTCTGCAGAAATTCAGCAATCCTATTCTACTAATGTCTGAGCATTAGGCTATACTTTAACGCATTCATGAACAATTTAACGGGTAAAACTGTGCCTATAGAATTTGTCGCAACGTCAAGACTACCAACCGCTTTTGGTGAATTTAAAATTACTGTATTTCAAGATCCGAAAACTGGCGAAGAGCATGTTGCACTGTCTAAAGGTCTGGAACAGGCCCCGACCGAACCGGTACTGGTTCGTGTCCATTCCGAGTGTTTAACCGGGGATGCCTTTGCTTCATTAAAATGTGACTGCGGCCCGCAATTACAGGCCACCCAACGCCTGATTAATGAAGCCGGACAAGGGGTGATTTTATATTTACGTCAGGAAGGACGCGGCATTGGTCTGACCAACAAGATTCGTGCCTATGCCCTGCAAGATCAGGGACATGACACGGTAGATGCCAATTTAATGCTGAATCTGCCAGCCGATGCCCGTCAATATGATATGTGCAGCATTATGCTGGATCATCTGCAAGTCAAAGCGGTGCGGTTAATTACCAATAACCCGCTGAAGATTGAAGCGCTACGTGAACAAGGGATTAATGTGGTGGATCGCGTGCCGTTAACGGTGGGTTTAAATCCGTTTAATGAGCAGTATTTAAAGACCAAACATGAGCGTATGGCGCATATGTACCAAAAAGATGACTTCTAAGTCATTTTAAGATTTCCAAAAACAGCTTTCCCTCTTTTAGAGTCAAAAAACCTTTTAATCAAATGACCGGCGACAGGAATGTCGCCTTTCCGCTTATCTCGATTAAATGGCTTCTTTTTAAACTATTTCAAATTGGCAGACTACCTGTATCAATAACATTTCATTCTGCATGAAGGCTTTTTCTTTGTTACTTTGACGGGGCAAAGTAACCAAACCCCTTTATTTCACTGATATGGCATCCCTGCCATACAGTGAAATGGCGACCTCCCTGTCGCCGGGTCATGTGATTGAATGCTGAATTGGATAAGATAAAAATTAAATCGTCATCGAGAAAATACGGGTACTCGGTACTTTACGTTTTAAACGCAAATCAAACGCCATACAGATATTACGTACAAACGGTTTGCCCTGCTCCGTAACCTGTAAATGATCCTCAAACAGCGTTAACAAGCCATCTTCCTGCATTTCTTCCAGCTGCTTGAGCACCTCAGGCAATTCCGGGAACTGCATCTCTGGCTCGGCCCATGAGGTCTGGAAGCTGCACATCAAATTCAGGATATGCCGGCGAATCATCAGGTCCTCAGCGGTCAATACATGCCCGCGAAATACCGGAATTTCATTCTGTTCCAGTCGCGCATAATAATCTTCCAGGGTCTTTTCATTTTGCGCAAAGCTGTACCAGCTATCACTGATGGAAGATAACCCAAGCCCAATCATCAGCTGGGTTTTGGAAGCGGTATAGCCCATAAAGTTACGGTGCAGACTGCCCTGCTGAAAAGCCTGATACATGGCATCGCTTTTCAGGGCAAAATGATCCATGCCAATTTCATGATAACCATGCGCCAGCAATTTCTTCTTGCCCTCTTCATACAGGGTACGTTTCAGTTCATCTTTTGGCACATCATCATCTTTAAAACCGCGCTGGCCATTGCCTTTAATCCACGGCACATGCGCATAGCTATAAAAGGCCAGACGATCTGGATTTAACTGGGTGGTCTGCTGAATGGTATTTAAAACATCGTCCAGATTCTGAAAAGGCAAGCCAAAAACCAGATCATGCGAAATTGACGTGTAGCCAATATCACGCGCCCATTCAGTCACACGTTGCACATGCTTATAAGGCTGAATCCGGTGGATGGCTTTCTGGACCTTTTCATTATAGTCCTGCACGCCATAGCTGACCCGACGAAAGCCCAGATCATACAGCGCCTGCAAATGTTCGCGGGTGGTATTGTTCGGATGGCCTTCAAAACTGAATTGATGCTCGGGCGCGACTGTGGCTTTGGCCAGAATGCCCTGAATCAGCTGCTGTAAATGGGCTACAGAAAAGAAAGTCGGCGTGCCGCCACCCAAATGGATTTCTTTAATCATCGGCCGGTCTGGCAGTAACTGGCAATATAAATCCCACTCTTTCAGCACTGCCTGAATGTAGGGTTGCTCCATTTCGTGGCGCTTGGTGACACGCTTATGGCAACCGCAAAAGGTACATAAACTTTCGCAGAAGGGCAGATGGATATACAGGCTGATGCCTTCGCTGGCATTGGATTCAGCAAACGCGCGTTGCAGACTTTGCTGCCAGGCCTCGCGAGAAAAACTGGCCTCTTCCCAATACGGTACGGTCGGATAACTGGTATAGCGGGGTCCTGGAACATTGTATTTTTGTACGAGAGAACTGGCCGGTTTCAACATCTACATTGCTCCACTGCAATTGACCCTATGAGGTAGGCACAAGGCCCGTATTCACTATTGTGCGGAGCTTAAAACAGGAATTCAACCTAGCCTTTTGGTCGGGAATCGGGAAGCTCATGCTGTTGCCTCTTCACTTAGATCAACCATGCGCAGCGTACAGCAGTCCTCCCCCTCTTAATTTTTTTACCAATCTGTGCTTTGATGTGCTTATTGTTTTTTATTCATGAGTGTCATCATGCAGCATCCAACCTCCGCTGATATTCAACGCGTACGTGAATTTCTCCTCGATTTACAGGCGCGCATCTGTGCCGCGTTAGAACAACAGGAACGGGCCGGCGGCGGTACGGCTGAATTTGTAATTGATGACTGGCAGCGCCCTGAAGGGGGCGGTGGCCGTTCCCGGGTCTTACAAAACGGCAGCGTGATTGAAAAAGGCGGGGTGATGTTCTCGCATATTAACATCTCCAAACTACCTGCCTCAGCAACCGAACGCCATCCTGGCATTGCCGGTGCCAAAGCGCAGGCCATGGGTGTATCCCTGGTGATTCATCCAAAAAATCCAAATGTCCCAACCTCACATGCCAATGTGCGTTTATTTGTGGCCGAACCCGAAGGCCAGGACCCGATCTGGTGGTTTGGCGGTGGGTTTGATCTGACCCCGTTTTATCCGAATGATGAAGATGTCCTGTCCTGGCATCAGACGGCACATGACTTATGTGCGCCCTTTGGCGAGCAGGTCTATGCCGAACATAAACAGTGGTGTGATGACTATTTCTATCTGAAACATCGCGATGAACAGCGTGGAGTGGGCGGCCTGTTTTTTGATGATTTAAACCAGTGGGATTTTGACACCTGTTTTGAATATATTCAGGCGGTGGGCAATGGCTATCTGGAAGCGATTTTACCGATTTTTAAACGCAATCAGGATAAACCTTATACCGAAGCGCAGCGTGAATTCCAGCTCTATCGTCGTGGTCGCTATGTGGAATATAACCTGGTCTATGACCGCGGCACGCTGTTTGGCCTGCAAACTGGCGGCCGGATTGAATCCATTCTGGTCAGCTTGCCCAACCTGGCCGGCTGGAGTTATTGCCCGGAATGGGATGCCGATTCCGCAGAGAAAAAACTCACCGACTATTATTTAAAGCCGCATGACTGGCTACGCGAACTACAATAAGTTTCTAAAAAGCTACCGCAAATAGCGGTAGCTTTTTTCCTGCAACACACGCTTGCAAGTCGCATACGTTTAAATATATTTGCATACACTTTTTCGCCAACTCTTCACAAGACTTTCATTTAAAGCGAGTAGACTCTATAGTCTTGGTTTAATGTGTCTGGCAAAAGATGGAATTAAGCCAGTATCGATTTAAGGAACGCTCCCATGCTGCAAAATTTCATTGCTCAACACAAAGGCCTGCTGTTCTGGCTGATTCTCAGTCTTCTAGTCTGCTCTCTCAGTATTACCTTTATTTTCGAACATCCTTTAAGTGACAGCCTGTCGATTGTGGCCAGTGTTTTTGCCCTGATTGCCCTGGTCTTTACTTCAGTCTTGCTGGTTTTAGATACTATTTTAGATATCTGTAATCCTTAAGCCGTCACAGGTTTACAGATCAGACTGCTTTATTGATCTTTTTATTTTTCTCTATTCGATTTTCTCTTCTTTTACCTTATCCTCCTCTTCCCTGCCCGACACCCGATTGTGTCGTTTTGCTTATTGGATTTATTCCAATTGTTCATCATTTGCAGGCTTTAGCCCCTGCCCGATTTGGCGTATATTGATGGGCATTTCAGCACATGGATCATGTGAAAATGCGCAAACAATTTGCCGTTGTGGGCAACCCGATTGAACAGTCCCGCTCTCCAGAACTGCATCATGCCTTTGCCGAAAAAACCGGGGTTGATCTGGTCTATCGCAAACGCCTGGCACCGCTGGATGGTTTTGAAGCCAATATTCGTGAATTCTTTGCCGAAGGTGGGGTGGGCATGAATGTCACCGTGCCGTTTAAAGAACAGGCCTTTGCCTTGTGTGATGTACTCAGCGAACGGGCCAAAACCGCCAAAGCTGTAAATACCTTGTGGATGCAAGATGGCCAGCTGCATGGGGACAATACCGATGGTCAAGGGCTGGTCGATGCCATTCGTGCGCTGAACTGGAATTTGGACAATACCGAAATTCTGATTATTGGTGCCGGCGGCGCCACCCGTGGCGTGATTTATCCGCTGGTTCAGGCCGGCGTCAAAAAAGTGGTGATTGCCAACCGTACTCTGGCGCGCGCCGAACAGCTGGTGGCTGATTTGCAGCAAGCCGTACCACAGGCCGAACTGTCTGCCATTGGTCTGGATGCCCTGGCTGGCGAGTTTGACATTGTCATTAATGCGACATCGGCCAGCTTGAGTGGCGATGCCTTAATCCTGCCGGATGCGCTGCAATTTCAACATGCTTATGAAATGGCTTATGGCAAGCCCTCCAGTTTTCTGGAACAGGCCAAGGCCCGTCAGATTCCAACCTCGGAAGGCTTTGGCATGCTGGTTGGACAGGCAATTGAATCGTTTTCAATCTGGAATGGGGTCAAACCCGATTTAAAAGATTTTCTTTAAAATCTGCGATTTTTCCCGGAAAAAGAACCGATCTTGCACGGTTCTTTTTTATGGCTGAGATTTAGGCTGCACAATTAACCCGCATTATGATTGGATTTAATGACACAAATATGGCAACCGTTTTGCCCAGATTTAAACACCTTGCCGGCCATTAGGCTTTGGTCCTAGATCATGCTCACTTATGTTTTATTTTGTTATAATTTAAATAAATAGAATACAAAAAACAGTGGTGACAAGGGCAGGATTTTCTCCTAAATTAGAACTGATCCCACGTCTATAAGATTCTATTGATTCGCTTTTCTGACATTTTTAACTGAATTCAACATCAATGTATTTTGATGCGCAGTGTGAATAATCAAACTATCCGATCAGATAATCCAAAACTATTTTTAAATCAGGATTAATGTTATGCCAGCATATAAAGCGCCTTTACACGATATTCGTTTCTTAATGAATGAAGTGTTTGACTATCCAGCACATTATCAAACTTTGTCTAACGGTGAAGCAGCAGATCCAGAAACAGTCGACATGATTCTCGAAGGGGCGGCTGATTTTTGTGAAAATGTCCTCTCTCCTTTGAACCAGACCGGCGACCAGGAAGGCTGTCATTTTGAAAATGGCGAAGTGAAAACGCCAAAAGGCTTTAAAGAAGCCTATGACCAGTTTGTGCAAAGCGGCTGGCAAGGTCTGTCTTATCCAGAACAGTACGGCGGTCAAAACCTGCCAATGTCGTTAAACCTGATCAAATCTGAAATGATGGGCACCGCCAACTGGTCATTTCAGATGTATCCGGGTTTAAGTGTGGGCTGTATCAACACCATTATCCAGTACGGTACAGACGAACAAAAAGATACCTATCTGCCGCATCTGGTGGCAGGCACCTGGTCAGGAACCATGTGTTTGACCGAGCCACAATGTGGTACTGACTTAGGTCAGGTGAAAACCAAAGCGGAACCGCAAGCCGATGGTACTTATGCCATTTCAGGCACCAAAATCTTTATTTCTGCCGGCGAACATGACCTGACCGAAAATATTGTCCATATTGTCTTGGCGCGTTTACCGGATGCTCCGGCCGGTACCAAAGGTATTTCCCTGTTTATCGTACCGAAATTCCTGCCATCTGCAGATGGTGGCGTGGGTGAGCGTAACCCGGTGACCTGTGGTTCAATTGAACACAAAATGGGGATTCGCGCGTCAGCAACCGCGGTGCTGAACTTTGACAATGCGGTGGGTTATTTAATTGGCGAACCAAACAAAGGCCTGCATGCCATGTTCACCTTTATGAATACTGCCCGTATTGGTACCGCGATTCAGGGGATCTGTCATGCGGAACTGGCCTTCCAGGGTGCTTTACCGTATGCCAAAGAACGGATGTCAATGCGTGCCCTGTCCGGTAAAAAAGATCCGGAAAAAGTGGCCGATGCCATTATTCACCATGCCGATGTGCGCCGTATGCTGCTGACGCAAAAAGCTATTGCTGAAGGTGGTCGTGCCATGATTTATCATGCCGCACAAATTGCCGACAAAATGACCGATGCACTGGAGCGTGGCGATACCGCTGCCTTTGAACAGCATGATGATCACCTCGGTTTCTATACTCCAATTCTAAAAGGCTTCCTGACTGAAATGGGCTATGAAGCCGCCAACCATGGCATGCAGGTTTATGGCGGTCATGGCTATATCAAAGAATGGGGCATGGAACAGATTGTACGTGACTCGCGTATCTCGACCCTGTATGAAGGCACCACCGGTGTACAGGCGCTTGACCTGATTGGCCGTAAAGTACTGCTGACCTCAAAAGGTAAAGTGATTCGTGACTATACCGCAGAAATTCTGAAATTCTGTGGTCAGCATGCCCGCAATAAATACATGCGCCGTTTTGCCTGGGACTTAACCAAGCTATGCGCGCAGTGGAATGCCCTGACTGTACGGATCATGCTGGCAGCACGTAAAGACCGCGACATCGTCTCAAGTGCCTCTGTCGACTTCCTGATGTTCTCGGGTTATGTGATGATGGCTTACTTCTGGGCACAGCAGGCGGCCGTTGCATCGGCCAAACTGGCATCGAATGATGGCGCAGAAACCCCAGAGTTCTACAAAGCGAAAATTAAAGTGGCAGATTTCTACTTTGAACGCTTATTGCCACGTACCCAAGGTCATGCCGAAGCAATGGTCAATCCATCTAAAACCATGACAGCATTAGCACCAGAACATTTTAGCTTCGACTACTAAGTCAAAGCCGAAAAAAGGAAAGACCGCGCAAGCGGTCTTTTTTATGAGTACTGTAAAACGGCGAATATCCTGATCAACAATTTGAGCTGTTATAAAAACTCTTCCAGTACCGAATTTAAAAACACATGCCCCTGTTCGGTACAGGCCAGCCGGCTGGCATCTTCCACCAGCAACTTGCACTGACGTAGTGAGGTTAATACCGGTGCCAAATCATCCAGACTTAAACCGGTACGTTGTGCATAAAGTTTCGCATCGACGCCGGCATTCAGGCGCAGTGCATTCATCATAAACTCGAACGGCATCTCCTCAGCAGTAATCCGTTTGAACTGTCCATGCTCGGCCGGCACCTTGGCCAGATAATCTTTTGGCAGACGGGTTTTCTGGAAACGGTATACCCCATCTGGTCGGGTGACTTTGCCATGTGCGCCAGCACCAATCGCCAGATAATCGCCAAATTGCCAGTAATTCAAATTATGTGCCGAAGGTCGCTCCTTCCGCCATGCCGACACTTCATAATTGATAAAACCATTGGCCTTTAAATAGGCCTCACCCTGTTCCTGAATCGCTTCCAGCACCTCATCGACCGGTAAAACCGGCTGGGTGCGGAAAAATACGGTATTCGGTTCAATGGTCAGCTGATACCAGGAAATATGGGTCGCGCCCTGCCCAACCGCCAGCTTTAAATCATTTAAAGCCTGTTCCAAAGTCTGCTCCGGCAAACCATGCATCAAATCAACGTTAATGCGCTGAAAGCCGGCCTCACGCGCCAAGTGAATCGCTGAAAGCGCATCGCTCTGGCTATGAATCCGGCCCAGTTTTTTTAGATGATCGCTATTAAAACTTTGTACCCCAATTGACAGGCGGTTAATTCCCGCTGCCAGATAACCGGCAAAAGGATCATGTTCAATGGTGCCCGGATTGGCCTCTAAGGTAATTTCGCAATCGTCTTGAAACGGCAACAGCGCTTTAAGCTGTGTAAACAGCCATTGATAACCGACTGCTGAAATCAGCGATGGGGTCCCACCGCCAATAAACACACTGTGAATTTCACGGCCCTGGGCAAATTCCAGCTGCGTATTAAAATCGGCGACCAAGGCCTGTAAATATTGCTGTTCTAAATCCAGTGACAGTTTGCCATCCGGGACGGCATGCGAGTTAAAGTCGCAATACGGACACTTGCGCACACACCACGGCATGTGAATATAGAGGGACAAGGGAACAGACGCAGGATTCAATTCAGCCAAGGAACAAGCTCAAAAACAGCAAAGGAAGATGCATATTTTAACATGACTGCATCAGGACACCGATAAAATCTCACAGCGAATACCGCTACACTAGAAAAAATTACAGAAGAATTAGCGTGTTAGAATGATGAAAATATCTTCGCAATTACTGCTTTTAATGCCGCTGGCCATGGGGATCGGGATTGCCATGACCCTGCAAACCGCCATCAATACCCAGCTACGCGAATATTTATATTCTCCTTTGCAGGCTGCCCTTTTCTCGTTTTTGGTTGGTACAATAGTGCTGGCTATTTTGGTGTTTTTTCAACAGGTTCCCAAACCCAATCTGCACGAGATCGTCCATTTGCCCTGGTATATGTGGCTGGGCGGCGTGTTAGGGGTCTATGCCATCAGTTTAAGTATTTATGCAGCACCGAAACTCGGCTATCTCACCCTGACCGGTTTAATCCTGTTTGGCCAGATTGCCATGTCGATGCTGGTCGATCATTTTGGTGTCCTGGGCACAGAAAAAGCACCCATCAACTGGCAACGTCTTCTGGGTGGCGTGGTGATTTTTATAGGTGTGCTTCTCACTTTACAACGCTAATCGCTCTGTTCTAAGCACATGATGAATATGGGTAATAACTGTGGCTACGCTTGGCAGCACACGTTTTGAATTAAAACAACTGTTCCGTTTAATGATTCCGATTCTGGTGACGCAATTTGCCCAGGCCGGTCTGGGGCTAATTGATACCATTATGGCCGGTCAGTTTTCACCGACCGATTTAGCCGCAATTGCAGTCGGTGTGGGGCTGTGGCTTCCGGTGATGCTGCTGTTTAGCGGCATCATGATTGCCACCACGCCGCTGGTGGCCGAGGCCAATGGTGCGCGTACACCGGAAAAAATTGCCACCATTGCCCGGCAATCGTTATGGGTGGCGTTTATTTTGGGCTGGATTGCCTGCCTGATTTTACAGCTGGCACCGCTGTTATTGCCGCTGCTTGGAGTACCAGAAAGCCTGCAACCGAAAGCTGGACTGTTTCTGCATGCCATTGGGTTTGGTATGCCGGCGGTGACCATGTATGCTGCGCTACGTGGCTATTCCGAGGCGCTGGGTTATCCGCGTCCGGTGACGGTTATCAGTCTGCTGGCGCTGGTAGTACTGGTGCCACTGAACCTGATCTTTATGTATGGTTTAGGGCCGCTGCCTGAACTGGGCAGTGCCGGCTGCGGCTTTGCCACGGCCATTTTACAATGGCTGATGTTTACTACCCTGGCGCTGTATATTTCCAAAAGCAGCGCCTACCAAAGCACCCAGATTTTCACCCGCTGGGAACCCATCGACCGTTACTGGATGAAACGGATTTTAATGCTCGGCCTGCCGATTGGCCTGGCAATTTTCTTTGAAGTCAGTATTTTCAGTACCGCAGCCATCGTGATTAGCCCCTTAGGGGAAACGCTGGTAGCAGCACACCAGATTGCCATGTCGGTGACCTCACAGCTGTTTATGATTCCGATGTCTCTAGCCATTGCACTGACCATCCGCATTGGCACCTATTATGGTGAAAAAAACTGGGCTGCCATGCGCCGCGTGCAGTATTTGGGGCTGATTACCGCAACCCTGCTGGCCTTTATAACCATGAGTTTTATGTGGCTGTTCCGTCCGGAAATTATTTCGATTTATACCTCGGATGTCGATGTGGCACAGGTGGCGATGTATCTGCTGCTGTTTGCAATTGCCTACCAGCTAATGGATGCCTGGCAAATTAGTGCAGCCGGCTGTTTGCGCGGTATGCAGGACACCAAAGGCCCAATGTGGATTACCATGCTGGCCTACTGGGTCATTGCCTTTCCGGTCGGGGTGTATTTTTCCCGCTTTGGCAGCATGGGCGCCGCCGGGGTCTGGGTCGGCCTGATTGTCGGCTTGAGCGTGGCCTGTGTACTGTTATTGATCCGGTTGTATATGAACAACCAGCGCCTGAGTCAAAGCAGCTAAGCGATTCGCCTCTCATCATCTTTAGCCGGCTATTACCGCCGGCTTTTTTATTTGTAGCATGCAGTGAAATTGCTTATTAACAATTTAAAGTAGGCTTTTCACCCAACTGCCGGTATGCTCAAGGCAGATAGTCAAGATGATCTTAAGGAACCTCGCATGGCAAAAACGGCTAGTACACCGGGTCGTCGCTTTATGAAACTGGCCAGTATGACCGCCAGTATCGCCACCAAAACTGTTTCCAATTCAATTAAAAACTTTTCTGCCGATGATGAGCAGAAAAATGCCGCACGCAGCAAACTGTTTCAGGATATTGGCATCCAGATTGCCGATACCTTGGGAGAAATGAAAGGCGCGGTCATGAAAGTGGGGCAAATTGCCTCACAATATAAAGATATTTTCCCACCAGAAGTGGCGCGGGCCATCAGCAAATTACAACGTCAGGCACCACCCATGCCTTTTGCCGAAATTCAGGCACAAATTGAAAAAGAACTGGGCAAGCCCCTCGCGCAGATTTTCCAGCATTTTGATGAAACCCCATTTGCCGCCGCGTCCATTGGCCAGGTACATAAGGCAATTTTGCCGACGGGTGAACAGGTGGTAGTGAAAATCCAGTATCCGGGTGTCGATGAAGCCTGTGAAAGTGACCTGAAACAGGTGCGTCTGGCCTTGCGTTTAATGGGTGTGTTAAAAATTGACCGCAAATTGCAGGACAAACTGTTCCAGGAAATTCAGGACAGTCTGGACAATGAGCTGAACTACCAGATTGAAGCACAAAACCTGGAAGTGGCGCGTACCTTCCATCAGGCGCTGGACAGTAAAATTATTATTCCGCAGGTCTTTAAGGACTATTCGACCCGGCATATTTTAACGTTAAGTCTGGAACAGGGTGACAGTATTGAAACCGCCAGCCAGTGGCCACTGGCGACCCGGAATGAACTGGGACGCCGGCTGTTTCGCGCTATTGGTCAGGAAATTTTCTATCTCAAGCGTTTCCACTGTGACCCGCATCCGGGTAACTTTGCCTTCCGTGAAGATGGCAGCGTGATTATTTATGATTACGGCGGTGTGAAGACCTTGTCCAATGACATTGTGCAGCATTTTAAAGCGCTGATTCAGGCCGGCCGTGCCCAGAATATTGCCTTAATGGAACAGGAACTGACTGCCCTGCACTCCCTGTCCGAGCAAGGCAAATTCCCGCCAGAACTGTATCAGGCCTGGCTGGAAGTGCTGATGCGCCCTTTGACCACCGATTATGATTTTGCCGAAAACTCGGCCCATCATGATGGTATGGAACTGATGAAACCCTCGTTAAAATATTGGGATGTATTCAAGCCATCACCCGATACCTTAATGGTCAACCGTACGGTATCGGGTCATTACTGGAATCTGATTCATTTAAAAGTGCATGACAATTTAAATGATCTGTTTGAAGAACTGGTTCCACCACACGCTTAAACCATATATTAAAAACCACGCTGAGCCCGAATGACCCATTCGGGCTGACTTTACTTTTTATTTGTTACGTTATAACATTACAATATTCAGCAAACATGAGGAATTGTTATGCGTCCAGAGATCCATCCCGAATATCAGGAAGTGCTGTTTCACGACACCAATGCCGATGCCTATTTTATTATTGGCAGCACCCTGAAGCCGCAGCAGACCAAGGAATATCAGGGCAAAATCTATCCCTATATGACTTTAGATATTTCCAGTGCTTCGCATCCGTTTTATACCGGTGAGCAACGTCAGGCCAGCAATGAAGGCCGTGTCGCCAGCTTCAATAAACGCTTTGCCCGTTTTAAACGCAGCAAGGACTAAGCCACGCAGTAAAAAAAAATTGGCATACACATCCTTTATGAAGCCTAGACCTTTATCTCCAGCCAGGCTTCATTTTTTTATTTTATGCAGTTGATTTTCCTGTTTTTTATTTCGTATTTAATAGCACCTGAAACAGATAAAAACCCACCGCCAGACAGAGCACACCCAAAATCACACTTGAGATCACATACATTAATGCCACGCTGGTGTGTCCCTGTTTTAGCAATTGAAAGGTTTCCAGCCCAAAACTGGAAAAGGTGGTAAAGCCGCCTAAAATACCCACCATTAGAAACAGTCGAAGCTCCTGTTGTAGTACCGGGAACTTTTGGCTGAAGGCAAAGAATATTCCGGCAGCAAAACAGCCGAGCAGATTCACCGACCAGGTCGGCCAGGGAAATAACACACCGGGCTTAAATAGCCACAGACTCAGGCCATAGCGTAGACTTGCCCCGATTGCTCCACCCAATGCCACCCAAAGCCAATTCATGTCGTGTTGATTCCCATGTGTATAACTGCCATTTTATCCACAAGTTGGGCCAAAGCGCAGATTTTTTCATCTAATGGGTGCAAAAATTGAGGCCGAAATAGGCTAAACCCCTGCGAAAAAACATGCTATTGTCGCAGGGCTTTTACCAATTTTTTCTATGGACTGAGAACATGATGGCTCAAGATTTATTGGCCCAGCTGCATGCAGGCAAAGCGAACTTTGCCGATGTGATTGCCTATATTGATGCACGTTATACCCACACGCCAACTGCGTTTAGCAATGGCCAGCAACACAATGCCGCCACCGAAAACCAGGGCAGCGCCAAAGTACTGAGTTTTGCCAAATTAAATGGCTTAGACCACGCGCAAACCTTAAGCCTGTTTGCTGAACACTATGCGGCGGTACTGGCTACGCCTGAAGCCACCGATCACCAGAATATCCGCCAGTTTATGCAGCAAGGTTGGGCTGGTGTACAGTTTGAAGGCGAAGCGCTGACGGCCAAATAAGCCTTTAAAACGAAAAACCTCTAAAAACAGAGGTTTTTTTATGTCTGATGTTCAGGTCTTAAGCCACGCGCACCCGGCATTTCCATTCTGCCAAGGGAAGCGGTTCTCCCGCCCTGGCCTGTTTTAAATGAATCAGTCCTTCACCGACCTGAACCGCACGAAAACGGAAAGTTTTTTCTCCAGCCGCATTTAACTGCGCGGAGTCATGCTGAGTATTTTCTGCATCCGCCTGTAGATACAAGGTTTCCAGCTTAAAGATGGACGGATGTTGCATCACCGACCAGTGATAGCCGGTGGCTGGATTTTCTGCCAGACGCAATTCCAGAGTTTCCCCGATCTTTAAATTTAACAGTGCCGGACATTGCTGATCGGCATGATAAACATGAGTACCATCGACCGGGGTACTGACACTGCCACAACCGCTGAGGGTCAACAGCCCCAGCCAGCTACAGAGAATGAGCGTCTTGCTATGATTCATCCACCTATGATTCATCGACATTCCCCTGCTGCTACATTTTACCCATCAGGCCACATTAACTGCGTTTTACTTTTTCAATCCACTGGATTGAACTGACCCGAAACACTTCACAGGCACCATCGCCGGTATCGGTCGGGGTGAGTGATGACGTCCAGACCATATCTTTGTCTTTAACTTCCACCAGTTCCCCGCTTAAACGCACCAGATCACCACGTTTGACCTGCTTGATCTGTTTGGCAATGTTCGGATTGGCTGGAATGATGTGCATATTGGAAACCATCTGCATGGCCTGCTCTGCCGGCACCGGCAAACGATCCATCTTCCAGTTTAAATAGCGGTCGTACTGATTTACCGTAATATGCCGGGCAATTTCCGGCTCTGCAAACAGGCCCCAGCTCACGGCATAATCAATCGGAGAAAACTTGGCCTGCTCATCATCGGTATAGGTTTTTGAACCTAAAATCCGGAAATCGCCACGAAAGGACTGCAAGACCGAAATCGACTGATCGGCAGATGCCGGCGCTAACCCTTTGGCAATATTATAGTCGACCGATGCCATGGCACTGGTCTGTAACAAGGCGGCCGTCATAAACGAAATAAGTCCAAAGCGCAGCTTCATGAGAGTCTCAGATCCTTCAGTCAGAACAGATATATCTTTGATATTAATCGATGTTGATCAGCAGAAAATAAAGAAATGGTAAGAAAATGGTTATCTTTGGTCTCATTTTTGTCTTTGCCTGCGCGGCTCAGTTAAAATAAACATAGATTAAATAAAAATATGTGATTTCAATGCTTTATAAATTCTATCAACAGCATATTTTCCCACACCTGCTGAATCAGGTGATGCAGACGCCGAGCCTGATGGATTTACGCCGTGAATTGCTGCTGCCAATTGAGGGTGAGGTACTGGAGATTGGCTTTGGCACCGGGCTGAATTTACCCTTTTACCAAAATGTCGATGTAGTCTATGCGCTGGAGCCAAACCTGGAGATTTTCCAGCTGGCCGAAACACGGATTCGTGACAGTGCCATTCTGGTGGAGCATCTGGCTGGCAAAGCTGAGCAGCTGGATTTTGCCGATAATCGTCTGGAGCATGTAGTATCAACCTGGACCTTATGCAGCGTGCAACAGATTGAACAGTGTCTGGCCGAAATTTATCGGGTACTGAAACCGGGTGGTTGCCTGCATCTGGTCGAGCATGTGCTGCATCCTGAAAATTTATATATTCAACGCTTGCAGCATCTACTCACGCCGCTACAAAAACGGCTGGCGGATGGCTGTCATCTCAACCGCGATCTGGCGCTGCTGTTACAGCAGGCCGGTTTTGAATTTCAGGAAAAATACGAGATAGATGCGGCCGGTATTCCGAAAATTGGCCAGCGGATGCTGCTGGCCCGTGTGCGTAAACCGGCTTAAACGCGGTTAATCCAGTACTTGAAGCTGCTGCACCCGTACTATCCGGCAATTGTTCGCTGGTAGCGGGTAATGGTTGATCTGAAAATACTGCCCCGTGCTGACTGAACGCACCTTGACCCACTCGCCGCGCAGCACTATACGCTGCCCGGCTTTAACACGGCGCAGGCGCTGAGCAATCTGTTCGCTGGCAGCAATGGCGCTAATATTGAGCGTGTTGGCAATCACCTGTTGTGCTGCAAGCGAGCTAGTGGACGCCACCTGAAACTGATAGCAGCGCTGGGTCTGTTCAAAATCGACCGTTTGGGCCTGGCCTGATGCGCTAAAATCTTCTTTGGCCAACAGCAGATCAATATTGCTGACATAGGCCAGATCATTAAAATGTCCCACCACCGGTGCAGCCGGATGAATCACCCGCCGGTCCGGACTGTAGTAGCGTTTTGCCACGACCTGATACTGCCCGGAAAAATCCCCTTCAGTTTCCAGCGCAAAGTTCTTTAACACCCCCGACTGCTGTAGATGCGGGATGGCACGAAAATATTCCGACCACAGCCAGATCATCAGAGCCAGTCCCGTCAGGCTGAGCAGTATTTTATTCACGAGAAAGTTCAGTCATCAAAAAAGGTTAATCCTCGAAATCAATACGGATGGTTTCAAAGCGCAGTCGCCCCTGCTGAATGGCTTCGGCAATGGCCTGCTGGCCTTTGGTCAGACGTGCGCCGCCACTTTTAATATCAATTAACACCACCTGAATATCCTCAGCCCGACCATCGCCATCCCGAAAGTCGGTATAGCCATCAAATACGATATAATCGACCGGATCGCCCAGAAATTTGGCATCGCTGGGCAAGTATTCAAATTGCGGCATAATTGGTGCCATCTGCTCGGCCATTTTCCCTTTGAGCACCGCGCGGCTGGTATTGACGCTGCGCTTTTGGGCCTGCGCCAGTGCCTGCTGATGTTCCAGCTCCAGCTCGGCAATATACTGTTCATATTCGGCCTTAATCCGGCCATTGCGGCTATGACTTAAAATGATGGTGGTCAGCACCACTCCTATTGCAGCGCCTATAAGCATTGCCATCCATATCGACATGGGGTTTTCCTGATTTTTTAAAATTTGCAAGCAGCGCTACGACTTTTGTCAACGGTCATCTCCAGCACATCAAACAATGATATGCTAGGGATGAGCAGAATAAAATCTTTAGTAGGGTCATGAAAACAATCTTAGTCGCCAATCAAAAAGGTGGATGTGGAAAAACCATTACCGCCATCAGTTTAGCTTCCGCCTTAGCCCAAAAAGGATATAAAGTCGCCCTGGCCGATGCCGATAACCAGAAATCTGCACGACAATGGTTAAAACAGCGTCCAGAAAGCGCCGCTCCCATTCAGAGTCTGGACTGGCGTCATGAAAAATCGGTCGGTGATGCGCCTAAAAATATCGAATACCTGATTATTGATGCGCCGGGGGCATTATCTGGTGATCAGGCCGAGCAGCTGATTAGTGAAGCGCATGCGATTATTACCCCGCTGCAGCCTTCCTTCTTCGATATTGATTCAACCCGCCGCTTTTTAAAGCATTTGCAGGAAATTAAACGGATTCGTAAAGGCAAGGTTCAGATTTTATTGCTGGCCAACCGGGTTAAGGCCAACAGTGCCAGCTCGAAAGAAATTCTTGATTTCTTTGAAAAAATTGAACAGGAACCGGTGGCCTGGATTTCTGAACGTGCTGCCTATGGTCAACTGGCGATGCAGGGTTTAAGCGTATTTGATAAAACCCAGAAAAATTACCTGACCATTCAAAATCAGTGGCAACCTGTCCTGAATGCAATTATTGATGATCCGGCCCAATGGTTCTAAGCGCCTAAGCGATTAAACGGCTTTTGCCTTTCCACTCCCGCTTCAATATTTAACAGAACTTACGCAGCGTTCATTTGCGAGCGCTGGGTTTTCAGTTAATATGCTTCAAGACCTTAGGAATGAGCCAGTGAACTCAGTGCAACAATACGCGCCCACTTTACAAAAAGTCTTGCTATTTGGACTATTTTTTGTCCTGATTTTTTTGAGCTTTCATGTCCTCAAATACTTTATTGTTCCTGTAGTTTGGGCCACTATTATTGCCTATATGACTTGGCCGCTGTATCAGTCGGTACAGCGTATGTGCGGTCCACGGCCGACCTTAAGTGCCACAATTATGATGATTCTGGTGACACTGGTGGTCGGTATTCCGTTGACCTTTGCGATTTTTATCTTGCAGCACGAAGGGCGCAACCTATATTACGAATTACAGAAGCAGGTCTTTTCCGGACATTTGAATGTGCCGGATTTTATCCGCGATCTGCCCTTTGTCGGTAAAGAAATTAGCCGTTCCTTACGTGAAATTAATGAAGATCCGAACAGCATCATTAATTCGATTTCAGTCTGGATTCAGGGCCATCTGAATTATGGCCGTTTCCTGCTCAGTGAAATTAGCCGCAATTTAATTAAACTCGGCTTTGCCATGCTGTCGCTATTCTTCTTCTATCGCGATGGCCAGACCATTTTAAATCAGGTCAGTAAAGCGCTGGAAATGGTGATCGGGCCACGTGTACACCATTATTTAGATACCATTTCTGAAACCACCCGTGCGGTAGTTTACGGGGTTGGCTTGACTGCAATTGCCCAGGCACTTTTGGCCGGGGTCAGCTACTTTGTGGCCGGGGTGCCAAACCCGATGGTATTGACCATTGTCACTTTCCTGTTTGCCCTGATTCCGTTTGGCCCACCGCTGGCCTATGGCTCGGTGGCACTGTGGCTGTTCTCGCAGGGGCAAACCATTGAAGCAATTGGCGTGATGGCCTGGGGCGTGTGTGTGGTCAGTACCGCAGATAACGTGATTCGTCCGCTGGTGATTTCCGGCGCCACCCAGATTCCATTCCTGCTGATCATGTTCGGGGTTCTGGGCGGTATTGCCAGCTTTGGCCTGATTGGCCTGTTTATTGGCCCGGTGATTCTGGCGGTCTTGCTGGCAATCTGGCGTGAATGGCTGCATGAAACCAATGAAGCCGAAGCCATGATGATGCCAAAAACCACCATGGCCTATGACCTGCCCGATGATCAGGGACCGGCTGCACCAAAAGGCTAAATTTCATTAAGAAACTTATACACGCCTGTACGCAAACTGCATTGTGTTGCCTCCTGAGCCTTGTTTGAATGAAGCCACATATTCGAATAAGACAGGATGCAAACCATGACCCCACTTTTTAAACTCGGTGCTTTATGTGCGTTTACCGCGCTGGTCGGAGTCGGCTGTACCACCACACCCGATACCGTGATTGGCGCCAGTAAAAACGTTGCCGTTAATGCGGTCTCTGCCCAAGGCATTGGCGCCCAGCTCGGTGAAGTCCAACTGACCGATAGTGCTGCAGGTCTGGTTATCCGTACCAATCTGACCCAGTTACCACCGGGTCCACATGGTTTCCATATTCATGAAAACGGCTCCTGCGCCCCAGCAGAAAAAGACGGTAAAATGCAGGCTGCACTGGCCGCAGGTGGCCACTTTAACCCGAATCAGGCACCCAACCATGGCAATCCATTAAGCGGCCATCTTGGTGATTTACCGGTCCTGAATGTGGCAGCCGATGGCACGGCACGTGTCACCCTACTGGCGCCGCGTCTGAAATTACAGGATGTACAAGGTCTGGCGCTCATGATTCATGCCGGTGGCGATAACTATGCCGATACGCCAAAACCGTTAGGCGGTGGCGGTGACCGGATCGCCTGTGGCGTGATCTAAACCCTGTGCGGATAAATCCCGACTTATCCACAGTTTTCTGATTTTTAAGGCACTTATCCATAGCGATGAGTGCCTTTTTCTATGCCTAGATTAAATAGCAATCTGAGGCTACAAGATTAATTATCAGGCTTTTATTTCAACATCAACAGCTTAGCAAAAACCAAGTCCTACAGTCTGATTTATATTAAAAAACAAAAACTTAAAACCGGGCCGTGCACTAAAAAGCATGGCCCTCTGCGCCAATATTCGCTACACTGCAACTAGATCTATGGGGAAATTGCAGAGTATGAACATCCAAAGCTTGCGCGTGGTGGGTTTTTTAGAAGGTTTATCTTTTCTGGCCTTGCTGTTTATTGCCATGCCACTGAAATATATATGGGGTAACCCAATTCTGGTGAAATACGTCGGCATGGGCCACGGTGTGCTGTTTATTGCCTTTCTGGTGGTGCTGTTCGTGGTCTGTGAAAAACAGAAATGGTCAATTCAGGTGTTTTTAATGGGCGTGATTGCTTCAATTTTACCGTTTGGCCCGTTTATTTTTGATGCCAAACTGAAGAAAATGGCACAGCCGCAGGTCGAAGTGTAACTCCAGACTCATCGATCAATCAGGCATTCACCAGATTACTATCTGCTGGATGCCTTTGTTTTTTGGCCTTTTAACCACATTATCCTATTGATAAATGCCAGATGATCAGCCCGCTTAAAACTGACCGCTTTCGGCACGTTCGCGCATAATCTGTTTCAGACTCAGCCGCGGATAAGCAAACCACAAGGCGATTAAGGCAAAACAGGACAGGCTATAAGCCCACAGCTCAAAATGACTGTAGAGCATGCGCACCAGTTCAATCACCACAAAAAAGCTCAGCATCATCAGCACAGAAGCCGTTGCGGCAACTGTCCCTTTCGACACCTCGGACGACATCAAAGCAAAACGGTAAATAATTGAAAAGCTGATGCCCTCGCCAAAGCTGATGAAAGTCATGCCCAGAATCAGACACCAGATCAAATAGTCCGGTATGAGCAGACCAAGAATTAACAGCAAGGTACCGACCAACATGAGTGGCAAGCCCATCAGCACAGTCTGTCCCAAAGCAAAACGGTCAATGATTTTCAGCAGCAATAGATTCCCGGCAATCAGCCCGCCCAACACCGGAAATTGGGCCAGACCATATTGCAGACTGCTCAGATTGAGCTGCTCCACCAGCATCACCGGCGACAAGGCAATCCATAACATCAGCGGCATGCTTAAGAGCGGCAAGGCAAAGGTCATGGTCAGAAAACGGCGGTTTTTCAGTACCTGTTTAAAATCATCCCAGATATAGCCAATCGGCTGTTTCGGAATACTGAGCTGCTGCTCCGGCATTTTGGCTTTCAGTCCGAGCCAGCTCAAAGCCGCCAAAGCTGCAATCCCAATAAAGCCCCAATGCCAGGACACATGCTCGATCATAAACGCACCCAACACTGGCCCCAGTAGCGGCGCCAGCAGCGATACATTGGCCATGAGTGCCATGACTTTAATTGCATCGCGTTCGGCAAAACTTTCCTGAATGGCGGCATAGCCCACCGCAGTTATTACCGACAGGCCAAAGCCCTGCAAAAAGCGCAGCAATAAAAAGCTTTCGATGTTCTGGGTCAATAAAATCAGCAGGCAGGTCACCACAAAAAACAGTACCCCACCCAGCAGGACTTTTTTACGGCCTAAACGGTCCGATAAAGGGCCTAAAATGGCCGCGACACAGGCACCGCCGAGCAGATAAAACGACATCGAAGAGGCTGCCCAGGAACTGCTGACGCCAAAATCCTGGGTAATGGCGAGCATGGCCGGCTGTACCAGATCATTGCCGATATAGACAGAAAATTCGAACAGCACCAAAGCCAGCGGAAACATTAAGGTGGCGCGGGAGAGCGTTGTAGTTGGAGTGGTTTGCATAGCGCTCAAAAGCCTGCCAGATCAGCAGGCTGCAATCATAACAATGGGCGCAGTGTAGCAGAGTTTATTTTTAAAATCTGTGACTTTTCTGATGAGGAAATGCTGGACTTGCGGCAGCAGCACTCAGCTAGAGCGGTTGAACGAAACCAGTATAAATCCCCGGTTTTAAAAACAGAAAAGCGCAGGGTTTAGCTACGCTTTTCAATCAAAATCATTGAAAGACTCAAGCGGATTAAGGACATAAAGCCTTCTGGAAAGTCTTGGTATTTTTGCCGCGCAGACATTGATAGCTCTTTTCAGTTTTCACTTTTTCCCAGTCGCCATCGACCAGTTTAAAACTGTAAATGGTGCGAATCGAGCGTACCGAATCATCCATTAAACCGGTTTCAGTCACTTTAACCTGGGCCGCGGTCGGTGATTCGACATTATTAAAGAATTGACGCAGCTCGACTGTCGCCAGCTGTTTACGTAAATCCGGACGCTCTTTTAACACCTGTGCCAACGGTGTTTCGGCAGACGGTGTCACTTTAGACACAATATTCTGGGTGGTGGCACATCCTGTAACAGCAATCGCCAGTCCTGCCATTGCAGCGAAACGAAACATAACTCTATCCAAACTGATTCAACACTGTAAAAATGATGCCGGCTTTTTGCGCTTAACACTATGCACAGAATGTAATTTGAACGAGATTGCACATGATAAGTGCCATAAAAAAAGCGCATCCGGAGATGCGCTTTTTCGTTCTATTGGCCTGATTACAGGTCGAATAATTTACCCGGATTCATAATCCCATTCGGGTCAAAGACCTGTTTCAAGGCTTTCATATATTCGATTTCTTCAGCAGAACGCGAGTATTCCAGATATGGCTTTTTGGTCATGCCAACACCGTGCTCTGCAGAAATTGAACCGTCATATTTTTTCACGGTATCAAACACATACTTGTTCACCACCTGACATTTGGCAAAGAATTCATCTTTGCTTAAATCGGCAGGTTTCAGGATGTTCAGGTGCAGGTTACCGTCACCAATATGACCGAACCAGCAGATTTCAAAGTCCGGATAGTTCTCGGCCACAATCGCATCAATTTCTTTAATGAATGCCGGCACGTGGGTAATCAGCACTGAAATATCGTTTTTGTATGGAATAAACGGCGCAATCGATTCCGAAATATCTTCACGTAAACGCCATAAGCTTTCGACCTGATCCAGGCTTTGGCTGAGTACGCCGTCCAGCACCCAGCCCTGTTCCATACAGTGCTCAAAAATTTCCATTGCCTTGTCCATAATCGGTTCAAATGGCGCTTCAAATTCAAGCAATACATAGAATGGACATTCAGTTTCAAACGGACGCTGTACATGACCATTGGCCAGTACTTTCTGCATTGCCAGTTCACCAAAGAACTCAAATGCAGTTAAATCAATTTTGGCCTGGAAAGCGTGCAGCACAGGCATCACTGCATCAAAATCCGGTACACCCAGCACCATCACTTGCAGGTCTTGCGGTTGACGTTCCAGCTTGATTTCCGCTTCAGTGACGAGGCCTAAAGTCCCTTCACCACCAATGAATAAGTGTTGCAGTGCATAACCGGTGGCGTTTTTGATCATGCCTTTGTTTAAACGCAGCACATCCCCTTTACCGGTCACCACGGTTAAGCCCAGCACCCAGTTACGGGTCATGCCGTATTTAATTACTTTAATACCACCAGCGTTAGTACCAATGTTACCGCCAATTTGTGATGAACCGGCAGAGGCGAAATCGACCGGATAATACATCCCTTGCTCTTCGGCATAGTTTTGCAGCTGTTCAGTCACCACACCAGCCTGTACCCGTACCATGCGGTCTGCCGGGAAGAATTCCAGAATCTGGTTCATCTTGTCCATGCTGACCACGATTTCACCGTTGGCCGCTACCGCACCCGCAGAAAGACCGGTACGACCGCCCGATGGCGTGACTGCCACATTGAACTGATTGGCAAGTTTCACAATCGCTTGCACCTGCTCAGTGCTCGATGGAAAAACGATGACGGATGGGTTTGGATCAAAGTGCTTGGTATGATCTCGACCCCAATTCTGGAGGCTGTCCGCATCAGTTTTAATACGGTTTTCACCTACAATTGCAGTCAATTGGGTCAATAACTCTGGGGTTAAAGCGACTGGAGCATTCATCGTTTGCAGACCTGGCAAGAATTAAACAAGAAGAGATTTATCCAGACTGGTGCTGTACATTTTAAAGTCATGCCAAAGCACAGTAAAAGATAAAAAACGGGCAAGAAACCAACAGCCTGAGGCCGGTTTTTGCCGTCTGGGGCTATTATAAGCGATTTTTCTGTAAAACCTGAGAAAAACCATCATTTTGATAATATAGCTTTGAAAATACAGAGTTAATTCAACCAAAAATGAATCCTGCGTTTATATTTTCTACAGAAATAGCAGACCGATCAGCCATAAATGGAATGTATCTCCTGCCCGCTCCTATGATATGATACTGCCACTAAATTTGGCCTTTGTAGCGGAGCCGTAATGAGCCAACATCTTTCACTACCTAAAGATAAAATTCGTTTCCTGTTGTTAGAGGGCGTTCACCAAAATGCCATCGACACGTTAAATGCTGCCGGATATACCAACATCGACTACCGTAAAACTGCGCTTGAGGGTGAAGCGCTGAAAGAAGCGGTCAAAGATGCACACTTCATTGGTATTCGTTCACGTACGCAATTAACTGAAGAAATCTTTGAAGCTGCGAACAAGCTGATCGCGGTTGGCTGTTTCTGTATCGGAACCAACCAAGTCGATTTAAATGCAGCCATGGTACGTGGTATTCCAGTATTTAACGCACCATATTCAAATACCCGTTCTGTTGCGGAACTGGTCCTTGCTGAACTGATTCTGCTGCTTCGTGGCGTACCAGCCAAATCGGCATCATGTCACCGCGGTGGCTGGGAAAAATCTGCAGCGGGTTCTTTTGAAACACGCGGTAAGACTTTAGGTATTGTGGGTTACGGTTCAATTGGTTCGCAACTGTCTGTGCTTGCTGAAAGCCTGGGTATGCATGTGATCTATTATGATGCAGTGACCAAACTGCCAATGGGTAATGCACGCCAGGTCGGTTCTTTGGCTGAATTGCTGGCCAATGCAGACGTGGTATCGCTACACGTGCCAGACGTTCCATCGACCCGTAACTTTATGGGCAAAGAACAGTTTGCACAAATGAAAGAAGGCGCGATCTTCCTGAATGCGGCACGTGGTACCTGTGTCATTATTGAAGATCTGGCAGATGCAATTAAATCAGGTCATCTGGCTGGTGCTGCGGTTGACGTATTCCCGAAAGAGCCGAAAGCCAATGGTGAAGAATTCGTTTCTCCACTGCGCGGTCTGGACAATGTGATCCTGACTCCACACGTGGGCGGTTCAACCATGGAAGCGCAAGCCAACATTGGTCTGGAAGTGGCTGAGAAATTTGTGGCTTATTCTGACAAGGGTATGACCCTGTCTGCAGTGAACTTCCCTGAAATTGCCTTGCCATTGACTGAAGGTAAACACCGTTTACTGCACATTCATAAAAACATTCCAGGCGTATTGTCTAAAATCAACAACCTGTTTGCTGAGCAAGGCATCAACATTTCGGGTCAATCTTTAATGACCAAAGGTGATGTCGGTTATCTGGTGATGGATGTGGATGCAACTGCATCTCAAGAAGCACTGGATATGCTGCATGATGTTGAAGGCACTATCCGTGTACGTGTTCTGTTCTAATTTCAATTAGACAGTGACACCCAAAACCACAGCCCTTGTGCTGTGGTTTTTTATTTCCCGCTTTAAAAACAATACGCAATCCTTATTTCATGTTCTTTTGAAATCGTGCATGAGTCTTGTTTTACCTGCTGACCGCTTACGCAGTCACGACATGGAAGCGTCATCTGTTCATGCTATGCTAGCGGCTATTGATCTGCTGATGATCGCCCTACTCTCCCAACCAGCCCATTTCAGTTATGTCGATACTTCAAAATGCGCCGCATCTCCGCGCTGTGCTGTTGTTGCTGATTGCCATGCTCAGCCTGCAAAGCAGCGGCTCGATGGCCAAACTGCTGTTTGATCAGTTTCCGATTCTGACCGTTTCTGCCATGCGGCTGCTGCTGAGCGCGCTGGTGCTGATGCTGATTTTTCAGCTCTGGAACATTCAGCCCAAAGCCATACGCTGGCCGGCGATTTTCAGCTACGGCGCAGCACTGGCCGGTATGAATATGCTGTTTTATCTGGCGATTGACCGCCTGCCGCTGGGCATTGCGGTATCGTTTGAGTTTATCGGGCCGTTAAGCGTGGCGCTGTTTTATGCCCGGCGCAAATTCGATTTTATTTGGGTCGGCCTCGCCATTGTCGGGCTGGTGCTGTTATTTCCCTTTGATCAGACCGCGCAGCCGCTCGATGGTCTGGGTGTGTTGTTTGCCTTAGGCGCCGGTGCCTGCTGGGCCTTATATATTGTGGCCGGACAGAAACCATCGGGTGTATCCGGGAATCATACGGTCTGTTTAGGTATGCTGGTCGGTACCCTGATTTTATTACCCATTGCCTTATGGGATGGCCTGCCTGTTAGCGTATTTGAACCGGGCAATTTCATCTATTTTATTGCCTTGGCAGTTCTGGCCAGCGCCTTGCCCTTTAGTCTGGAAATGATTGCACTTCGCAACCTGACTGCACTCAGTTTCGGTACACTGATGAGCATGGAACCGGCCATTGCCGCGCTCTCCGGTTTTGTCTTTTTGGGCGAACAGTTGCTCTGGAATCAATGGCTGGCCTTAAGCACCATTATTGCCGCCTCCATTGGTTGTACCTATACCGTGCAGCAGCGCAAACAGCAGTCCAGTTAAACGGTGTGGATCTGGCCAGACTGAGCTTCCTGCTGTGTAATGCTGGAATTTATTTTGACCGGCTACTCATCAAAATTTAAGCAAATTGCTATAATCAGCAGCATCTCCCCAATGTGCTGACACCCTCCGGTGTTGGTGGTGCGCTTATGCAAAATGCTCAACTGCTGTCGGTACTGTTCATGGTGCTGTCCATGACCTCGTACCAGATTAGTGCCTCCTTTGCCAAACAACTGTTTGAGGTGCTCGATCCGCTTACCGTGACCATTTTACGGTTGTGCTTTGCCGCCATTATTATCTGCCTGATGTTCCGTTCCTGGAAGATTATTTCCCGGCTGTCCTTTTTAAAATGGCGGGATCTGCTCTGCTATAGCGCCGCCCTGTGTCTGATGAATGTGCTGTTCTATATGTCGCTGGGCAAATTGCCACAAGGGATTGCGGTTGGTCTGGAATTTATTGGCCCGCTGGGACTGGCCCTGCTCTCGATTAAACAGCGTAGTGATTATATCTGGGTGCTTTTAGCCATTTTGGGAATTGCGCTGATGGTGCCCTGGGGACAGGCCAACAGTGACAATTTCTCAGTCTTTGGTGCCCTCTGTGCGCTGGGCGCCGGCTTTTGCTGGGCCCTCTATATTTATTTCGGGCAGCGCGTGGTACAGCAGAATATTGGCATGCATGCCCTCACCATTGCCATTAGTCTGGCTGCGCTGACCCTGTTACCCATTGGTCTGTATCACAATGCCGCGGCCCTGGTCGATACCCAATACTGGGGCAAAGCCATCGCCATTGCCATTTTGGCCACCGCCATTCCGTATGCACTGGACCTGAAAGCCTTACAGCATTTAAGCAAGCTCAGTTATGGCACCCTGTCCAGTTTATCGCCGGCACTGGCCGCCTTGACCGGTCTGGTGTTACTCGGTGAACAGATCAGCCTGTTGCAATGGGTCGCTTTATTCTGCGTGATGCTGGCTTCCGTGGGCGTGACTCTAAGAGCCAGCCGTAAGAAAGCTGTCAGCCCTTAAGCAAAAAGAGAGATCAAACAAGATGAATAAAAAAAAGATGGCCAAGAGAGCCATCTTTTTTAAGTCCTGAATTTAGACCAGACTGTCTTTTTGAATGGCTTTATATTTGCCGTATTCATTTAAATACTGTTTGGCCAGCTCGGTTTTCTGGCGTTCTTCCAAAATTTTCCCAGCCTGCTGGAAAAAGCCATGTTCTTCTTCCTGCAAATGATGATGCACTTTTTCAGACAGCTGCTTGGCAATCGCCAGCCAGCCCGGATTGCTAAATTCGGTTTCGGTCAGTTTTTCCAGCAGCTCATCCATTTCATGATGTTCTGCCAGCGCATGCCGGGTAATGTTCAGCCCGGAATCGGTCATCATTAGTGGAATATAAAAATAACGGTCTTCGGCCACAGCATGGGCGAATAATTCATTTTTCAGTTGATCAAACAGCTCGCGGCGTTCTGGTGTATCCCCCGAGGTCTGGATTAAACGCTCGGCCAGATCACGCTGTATTTCATGGCTTTCACGCAGTGCTTCAAAAATATTCATGTTGTTATTACCCTTTCAAATGCCAAAATTTAAACACCCGACAACGGGTTGCATCATTATTGTTAAGCAGACAGGTCAGGCTAAGCATTCACTATACGCCAAGCCCGTGCGACGGTTCCTGCAGCAATTTGTATGGGAAATTTTAATAATGAGAATGATTTACAACCAGAACATCTGATAGGCCATGCGTACAATCAGCACACTAACCAGGATCAGAAATACAATCCGGATAAAGCCGCTGCCATATTTAAAGGCCAGACGTACCCCGACCAGAGAACCGGTAATATTGGCCAGCGCCATCATCGCCCCGACCATAAACAGCACATGCCCCGTGGGAATAAAGAAACTCAGCGCTGCCAGATTGGTCATAAAATTGGCAATTTTCGACAAGGCCGAGGCATGCAAAAAATCGACCTGTAAATAACGAATAAAATAGAAAATAAAAAAGCTGCCCGTGCCGGGGCCAAAAATACCATCATAAAAACCAATCAGCACACTGCCCAACGCCGCCAGGAGCAACATTTTGCGGTTTAAAGTCTGCTGCACATGCAGCTGGCCAAACTGCTTTTTCATGAAGGTGTAGATGGCAATCACGATCAGCATCAGCAGCACAAAGGGCCGCAAAATATCGGTCGGAATCATTGACACGCAGGCTGCGCCAACGAAAGAGCTGAGAAAGGCACATAGTCCAATCACGCCCAGCAATTTCCAGGACAGCTGCACTTTGCGTAAAAAAGAAAAGGCCGCCGAAGCAGTGCCACAAATGGAAGCCAGTTTGTTGGTGCCAAACACCGTGGCCGGCGCCAGTTGCGGCATTGCGCCCATAATCGCCGGAATCTGGATCAGGCCGCCACCACCAACCGCGGCATCAATTGCACCGGCACAGAAGGCAAAAATCACGAGGCTGATGACGATTTCAATATCCATATCGGGGCAATCCTGTGGCCTCAGTGCAGATGAAAATTAGAGATTCAAGACCCGTTTTGGTACCAGACGTTTTTTATCGGTAATTTCGGCCAGCCCTAAACATTTCTCGCCCTCAAATACCAATACCTGAGTTGCCGCCGCATGGTCAATATTACTTTCCATGCCGCGACAAAAATATTCGGCCCGGCCTTCTGGCACCTGTACCTGTGGAAAATGCTCAATCGGGGCATAAACCGGCAGCAACAGCGCTTCACGCTCGGCTTCGCTCAGGCTTTCCAGATAGTCCAGGGTGTAGCTTGGGATCAGATCAAAATGCCCGGTCTGAATACGGTGCAAATAGGTCAGATGCCCATAGCTGCCGAGCGCCTTGGCAATATCTTCACCGAGTACACGAATATAGGTGCCTTTGGAACAAGTCACATCCAGGGTGATACTATTGTCAGTAAACCCTAGCAGCTCCAGCGCATAAATACTGATGGGACGCGCATCCCGTTCAATTTCAATGCCTTTACGGGCCAGCTCGTATAAGGGACGGCCTTCTTTTTTCAGCGCTGAATACATCGGTGGCACCTGCTGAATATCACCAGTAAATTGTTGCAGTACAGCTAAAATTTTCTCTTCGCTTAATTCAGGTACCGCTTTTTCCAGTAATACCTCACCTTCAACATCACCCGTCGTGGTGCTATGCCCTAAAAATACAGTTGTTTGGTAACGTTTTACTGAGTCTAATAAATAATGTGAAAACTTGGTTGCTTCACCTAAACACACAGGAAGTAAACCAGATGCCAATGGATCTAAAGCCCCTGTATGCCCTGCTTTCTGTGCACGAAATAACCAGCGGACTTTTTGTAATGCCGCATTCGAGCTAATCCCTAAGGGCTTATTTAACAGAAACACACCGCTAATATGACGACGCTGAATTTTAGGAGAAGAGGCTTTCATGATAAAAATCAGACCAAATTTTAAATTGCCGCCATGGTAAAACCCTGTGAAAGTATTTACAACGTTTGTGACAGTGAAATCTATTAATGACGCTTCGCTGTGACCTCATCTTGTACAAAAAATCTATTTTATTGTTGAGATTCAGTCGTTACCATGCACTTTAACGCAGTATAAAAATGACCTGTTTGGCTATGTTTTTTTTACTGAAATTCACGCATGATGCTGCGTTTTTAGAACTAGATATTTTTTCATTATAACGAATAACATCACCCCATTTAGGTGCATAGGATATGCAAAAAAATAAATTATGGATGCTCTTGGCAATCATCATTGTGGTGATTGTCAGTCTAATTCTTTGGTTACGCCCAACACAAAGCACACAGTCCAGCAGCTCCACTGAACAGCAAAACAATGCTACACATCACGGTACAAGCGAGGCTAATTTTCAAGCTGGTTTGCCAAGCTATGCCAGTCATAGCCAACAAGACACTGAAATTAACTGTCAAATGCAGCTCGATGCCAGCAATCGCCTGATCGTCAATGAACAAACCCGCAACTGTTTTGAATATTTTATTACCCAGTTTGGTGAAAAGACCTTAGAACAAATCAAACAAGACTTTAAAGGCTATGTTAGCCAAAACCATCAAGAACCAGCACTATCACAAATTTTAGACTTATGGACACGTTATCTCGACTATCGCCAAGCTTTAGGGGAGCTGACACCACCTACAGGGATTGATCAAGAAGACCCTGCTTACTACCGCAGCATTTACACCAATACGCAAAATCTGCGCAAAAAATACTTTTCTAATTATGAAATTGAAGGATTATTTGGCACAGAAGATACGTACCACGAATACACACTTGATCGCATGCAAGTTCTTGCTGACAAGAAATTGAGCGAAGCTGAAAAAGCACAACGGCTAAAAGATTTATTTGAACAACTACCCGAAGATTGGCAAGAAAATCTAGAACAACTGAATAAATTGGATGATTTGCGTAAACTCACTGCAGACATTAAAGCCCGTGGTGGTTCAAGTGAAGAAATTCGCCAAATGCGTCTGAATCTGGTAGGTCCTGAAGCTACACAACGTTTAGAAAACCTAGATAGCGAACGTGCCAACTGGAAGTCTAGTGTTAATAACTACTTAACGGAACGAGATGGTATTATGAAAAGCGGCATGAGTGATGCAGCCAAACAGCAAGCCGTACAAAAGCTACGCCAACAACACTTTAAATCACCAGAAGAACGCTTACGTGCTGAAACGTTTGAGCAAGTACATGATCAAGGAGGCAAACTGCCCTTTGCAGATTAATTCATAACTTTAAAAAAGGGACATAAATTGTCCCTTTTTTGTATGCAAATTTTTCTCAATTCAAGTGCAGTTTTTCAAATTCATTAAAAATCAAAGCGTTAAATATTTATATACATTTGTATATAAAACAATATTTTAGCATTCATCGAAATGCTCGTTACTGTCCCAAAATGACATGGTTTTTAAGCCCTAGCATGAAAAAATAACTGCTCCAAAAACAAGCACTTTTTATTTGTAATAAGTGGCTTAAATAACATGCCCTTGCGGATGAGCATCGGCTAGAAAACAAGAATATAAAACATAGGAATTGTTTATGAAAACCTTCATAAGAACAACACAGGCACTTGCTTTGTCGACTCTAGCGATTGGGCTCAGCATGCATACTCAAGCAGCAGGTAGTGCAAGCCAAGTAACAGCAAAAGTCACTTCAAATTATGCGAAAACCAAATACCCAATTTTAATGGTTCATGGCTGGCTCGGTTGGGAACGCATTGGTACCAATACCATTGGTTTAGATTATTGGTATCAAATTCTGCCAGATATGGCACGCAATGGTTCTACTGTATTTGCAGCTCAGCTTTCACCTGCCAATACTACTGCACATCGTGGTGAAGCCCTCATTGCCCAAGTTGAAGATGTCATGGCAATCACAGGTCAGCCAAAAGTGAATCTGATTGGTCACTCGCATGGCGGCCCTACAGTCCTTTATGCAGCACAAGTAAAACCAAATGCAATTGCTTCAATCACTGGGGTTGCAGGAACTTATCATGGCTCTAAAGTTGCAGATGACATCCAAAATAATACGCTGACCCGTACAGCATTTAATATTCTAGGTGATTATATTATTGGACCATTAATTGCCTTAGGTCAGCTCAAACCTGAACTGGAAATTGACTTTGATGCATCGATGAAGTCCCTCACACAAACAGGTTCAAAAACCTTTAATGCAACGGTTGCACAAAATGCCGTGAAAGATGGCGTTTTAGCAGTGACTGAAAACTGTAATAAAAACCTAAAACCACGTGACAGTAAAGGCATCTATTACTATTCATGGACAGGTGTGGCGCAAGCGACCAACGCCTTAGACATTGATACGATTTTAATGCAACTTGGGCCATTGTCGTATGGCAGCAAAGACAATGACGGCATGGTGGCACGTTGCAGCGCCTTCATTGGTAAAGTCATTAAAGATGACTACAAACTTAATCACACCGATCTTGCCAACATGATGTTTGGCTTAAAAGGTCTATTCGCACCAGATCCTGTCGCGATGTATCGCCAACATGCCAACCGCTTAAAACTACAAGGTTTATAAGCAAAATGCCTTTATATTACGCGATATAAAGGCATTGTTTTTTTATTGCGCTCGCCTCAGGATGAACAATGAAAATATTTCCATTCTTGGCATTGGCTTTAGGGGTGGGTGCAATCTCATCCACAAAAGCCAGCACTGCCTTACAAGCCTATCAAGCATCTTTTGTACTCTCTAGCTATGCGAAAACGAAGTATCCCATTGTCTTTGCACATGGCTTTGGTAGTTTGCTCGGGCATAGCATGAATGTTCTTACTCAGAATCAATATCCTGTTGAGATCACCGCGGCTTTAGATGCAATGCATCCAGAAAAAATACAACGCTTTAATGCGCTGTATGGTTCGAGTGCTATTCCGAAAGATTGCAACAGCCAAGGGACTAAAATCACATCGAATGGGATTCATCATTACTCATGGATGGGCAATCGCCAAGTCACCAATGCAGTCGATGTCATTGAATCCACCGTCGTTACCTTGGGTGGTAGTTTCTTGAAAGGCAGCCCCAATGATGGTGCATTGCCTCTTTGCAGCGGACGCTATGGACACATTATCCGTCAAGATTATCAACATAATCATTTTGATGAAGTGAATCAGTTCTTCGGCATTATTGGCACTTTTGCACAAGATCCTGTGGCCTTGTATCGCCAACATGCCAACCGTCTTAAATTACAAGGTTTATAAACAAGCATTACATATATTCAACCATAAACCTACGTGGATTGTTTAGATTGAAATCAGGCTGGGACTGCCTAAAACAACAAGAGGAAACAACAATGAAATATGGATTAATCACTGCTGCTTGTATCGCAGCCATGACCATGACGACGGCTCAAGCCAACAGTACGCAAGCCAAACAATATACTGCCAAAGCATCGACACAGTATGCCAAAACCAAATATCCAATAGTATTTGGTCATGGTATGGCAGGTTTTATTCAAATTGGTAGCGATCCTTTCGGTTTAGATTATTGGTATCAAATTCTGCCAGATTTAGCGCGTAATGGTGCCAATGTTTGGGCAACACGTGTTTCGCCATTTAACTCTTCAGAAGTTCGTGGTGAGCAGTTGAAACAACAAGTGGAAGAAATTTTGGCGATTACCGGCGCACAGAAAGTCAACTTAATCGGCCATTCACATGGCGGACCAACGATTCGCTATGTGGCAGGTGTCATCCCAAATAAAGTTGCATCTTTAACTTCTGTCGGTGGACCACATAAAGGCTCACCCGTTGCCGATTTAATTTTAAAAGCTGAAGGCACTGTTGTTGAGGGTACATTGGTAGGTGGCGTGAACCTTGTATCCAAAGCCATCACATGGGCACAAGGCTTAGATCCAAATAGTTTCCCTCACAATTCACTTGAAGGTGGACGCAGTTTAACTGCTGCGGGTTCCGCAGCCTTTAACCAAAAATTCCCAATTGGTATGCCAACAACGAGTTGTGGTGAAGGTAGCTATCAAGAAAAAGGCATTTATAACTATTCGTTCACAGGCGTAGGTCAAGTGACGAATCTACTAGATCCTGACTCTGCGCTCAAAGTGACTGCACTACTGATTGATGGTGGCAAAAACAATGATGGTTTAGTGTCGCGTTGCAGTGCCAAATTCGGTAAAACCATTCGTGATAACTACAACTGGAACCACCTAGACGAAGTCAATATGGTCTTTGGCTTAAAAGCCATGTTTGCTCCAGACCCTGTGGATGTTTATCGTCAACATGCGAATCGTTTAAAACTACAAGGGCTATAAAGCTCAACTCATTAAAGCCCTGCATTGCAGGGCTTTTCTTTGCATTCATGATTGGGATATTGCATGAAAATTAAAACAATATACTTCACCATAGCTGCCCTACTCTTTAGCTCATTCGGTACTGCTTCAAATTTACAAAAAGCACAAAGTAAAAACGTGATCTCTAACTATGCCAAAATGCAATACCCCCTCGTATTTGCACATGGCATGATGGGCTTTAATCGCATTGCTATGGATGTTTTGGGCATGGATTATTGGTATCAAATTTTGCCTGATTTAGCACGTAATGGTTCAACCGCTTTTGCTGCCCGCATGTCCCCTTTTAATTCATCAGAAGTTCGTGGCGAACAATATGTCGAACAGCTCTAAGAAGTCATGGCAATTATGGGTGCTAAAAAACTCAATTTAATTGGACATAGCCACGGTGCCCATGCAGTGCGCTATGCAGCAGGAGTCATGCCACAACATGTCGCTTCTGTTATGACAGTCGGTGGCGCCAATCAAGGCTCAATCGCGGCATCGGATGTGATGAAATTTGCCAGTCAAACTGGTACCTCTGATTTACTAAATACCCTGATTAGTAGTTTTGGCGCTGTGATTATGTGGGCACAGGGTTTGGATGCACATGCTTTTCCGCATAACGCTTTAGCTGCAGGTCATAGCACTTCTATTGAAGGCACCGCTGAATTTAATCAACATTTTACGCTTGAGCTATCTTTAAAGCATTGTGGTGAAGGCAAATATAACGATCAAGGCATTGCGCTATATTCAATTATGGGCAACAAACAAATGACCAATGCATTGGATGTCAGTGATGCCGCGATGAAGGCACTGAATTTAATCTCTGCTTCTAAAACAGGTGCCAATGATGGCATTGTCTCGGTATGTAGTGCGAAATTTGGTAAAACGATTCGAGATGATTTTCCATGGAATCATCTCGATGAAGTGAATTTACTGTTCGGTTTAAAAGGTACTTTTGCTCCAGACCCGGTCGCGGTCTATCGCCAGCATGCCAACCGTCTAAAGTTGCAAGGTTTATAAAATTTAGACATAAAAAAATGCGCCAAAAGGCGCATTTTTTCAATTCGATAAAACGTAAAATTACGCTTTACGAGCTGGTAACTTTTCACGGATACGTGCAGCTTTACCAGAAAGTTCACGTAGGTAGTAAAGTTTAGCACGACGAACGTCACCACGACGTTTCACTTCGATTTTAGCAACGATTGGAGAGTGAGTTTGGAATACACGCTCAACGCCAACACCGCTAGAAATTTTACGTACAGTGAACGCAGAGTTCAGACCACGGTTTTTCTTCGCAATAACAACGCCTTCGAACGCTTGTAGACGCTCACGGTCACCTTCTTTAACTTTTACTTGAACAACTACTGTGTCACCTGGTGCAAAAGCTGGGATGTCTTGTTTAAGCTGAGCATTTTCAACAGCTTGAACTAAAGGATGCTTACCACTCATGGGGTATCTCCAATATGTGCGAGTTAGAAGAGGTCTAATCATCGCTGGGGCTAGAGGCTAAAGCGCATAGACCCGATTGACTTTCCCTTTATGCTTGACCGCTTCAATGCATAAAGAGCCTATTTAAGTACTTAATCTAAAGATCAAGCTTTTCATTGTGCGCAGAGCATAAATTAAGCTTTATGTTCTGGCAAATCTTTTAGCCATTTTTTCTGCTGTTTGGTCAGTTCCACCTGTTCAACCAGTTCAGGCCGACGCTCAAGTGTACGCTGATAACGCTGCAAAAACCGCCATTTTTCAATATTTGCATGATGACCTGATTTCAGTACCTCAGGCACATCCAAACCTTCAAAATGATCTGGCTTTGTATATTGCGGGCAGTCTAACAGACCATCCACAAATGAATCTTGTACATGGGATTGTTCATCAGACATGGCACCCGGAAGTCTCCGGATAATACTGTCTAATAACACCATCGCAGGCAGTTCACCGCCCGATAACACGTAATCTCCAATCGACCATTCCTGATCGACATATTTCTGGATTAAACGTTCATCGACACCTTCATAACGACCACACAGCACAATTAATCCGTCATATTGGACAAATTCTTGTACAGCGGGTTCATTTAAGGTTTGACCTTGTGGTGACATATACACCACGGGTACGTTGACCGCACCTGCTTCATGAGCAAGTTCTTTGGCACGGCGGATTGCTTTTGCCAGTGGCTCAGCCATCATTACCATACCAGGACCACCACCAAATGGACGTTCATCCACTCGTTTGTAGTTACCCTCAGCATAATCGCGAGGATTGATACAATGAATTTGCATCAGATCACGTTGTGCTGCGCGCCCGCTAATACCGAAACGTGTAATCGCTTCAAACATTTCAGGAAAAAGCGTAATGACTGCAAAAAACATCGCAGACTCCCGTATTTCCAAAAATATTAGTAATCTACGCCCCAATTGACGTAAATACGACCTGTTTCGAGATCAACGCGTTGTACCACATCTTTATGCCATGGAATCATACGCTCTTCGCCATCAATGCTTTCGGCAGTTGCGCGAACCACCATCACATCGTTAGCACCTGTTTCAAACAGTTCGTGGATTTGACCGAGATTGACTTCCTGTTCCTCATCATCCAGACCTAACACGGTTAGACCTTTTAAATCAGACCAGTAATACTCATCCACGCCCGCTTGAGGCAGTTGCGATTTTGAAATCCAGATATTTGCGCCAACCAGACCGTCTGCTGCAGTGCGATCGCTCACACCTTTTAAGCTGACAACCAGGCCTTTGCCATGTGGTTTCCAACGTTTTACATCGACAGTTCGCCAACCTGCTTTGGTCTCAATGTACCAAGGCAGGTAGTCAAACATGTTGCTCATAGGTTCTGTATTGGAATAGACCCAGAGCCACCCATTTAATCCATATGCTGAACGTAGCTGTCCAATCTGAATACGATCTTCGGGTACATTCTGTGTTGGTGTCATGGGCTACCTACTACTTAATTCTTTAAAATTATGCAGCAGCTGCAGCTTTCTTCGCTTGAGCAGCTAAAGAAGCAACACGTTCAGAAGGTTGAGCACCTTGTGCTACCCAGTGAGCAAAACGGTCAGCATCTAAACGAAGTTTTTCTGCTTTACCTTGCGCTGTAGGGTTGAAGAAACCGATACGTTCGATGAAACGACCGTCACGTGGATTGCGGCTATCAGTTACAACGATTTGATAGAATGGACGCTTTTTAGCACCACCGCGAGTAAGACGAATAACTACCATGATACAACCTTATAGTTTTTACGGATTATCCCTGTACCGACCATCGATACATTTCAAACCCCTTTCATAGAGGGCAGTATTTTACGCGAAGTTTGCCCTGAATGAAAGATCAAAAAGTGTTTATCCGCAGTTTTGAATTTATTTATCGGACCAGGTAGAGTTTGGCGACAAGTCACAACGCGCTTCGCCTTTTGCCCAATATTTCTCTGATTGATTGTTTAAACAAATCCAACCATTGCCCGCTTGTAACGTACCTGCCTTAGGTTGAGCAATTAGAGTCCAACGGGTTGCATTGGTTAGTGCAGCATCAAAGCTTAAATCATATAATGCAGTGCCTTGTTTGGGAGTTACTGTTGATCCATATATTTGTGCAATCGTTGCCCCCGAAAAAGAACCATTCATTCCTTTATAGGCATTCATTCTTTCAGCAATGAACATCATCTCTGATTGTGCTTCTGCCCGATTTACTTTAATTTTATATTGCTGATAAGAGGGATAAGCAATAGCAGCTAAAATTGCAATAATCGCAATGACAATCATAAGTTCTATAAGTGTAAACCCTTGTCTTACCATGATTCGCTTCCCTCATTTGCCTCACCACAAGAAGTATAAGTCACTTTGGTATAGTCTTCTTTGTTCATACACTTGGTGCCTAAACTGTTTAACAAAAGACTATAATTTTTTTGATCTAGACTTTCTGCTTTAATAGCCCAATTACTTCCAATAGCAAAAATATCAGCCTGCGCTGACCGATCAAAATCAATCTTTTTATTCAATAAATCTGCTTTGACCTCTAAATCTTTTGCCGTATCGGTAATATTTCCATCTTCATCCTTTGCAAACTCACGTACAGAATAAAACCCAATAATACTCAATCTATATTTAGGGTTATCCGAATGAATAGGAAGTAAAACTTGCTGTTTGGCGGTATCAAAGTTTGAACTTAACGTGCCTGTTTTATCTTTATATAAATAACTCGCCTCAAACCCTTTATAACTAAAGTTCTTAGCTTTATGTCGTTCCAGTTGCTCAGCAAGTTTTTGCATTTCCTGTTGTGCTTGAGCAAGATGCGAACGTTGAATATAAACCTGATAACTTGGCATCGCAATTGCAGCAAGTAATGCCACAATCACTACGACCACCATCAGTTCAATCAGAGTAAAACCTGTTTGGGGCTTAGACTGTAAAAAAATAAATTTCATTTTTTCACTCCTTTACCGAATATCGTTCATACCAACGATGCGGAATAAATTTTAATGCTCCGCCAGCCGGAATAAAACGTTTACCTGGTTCAGCACAATCTTCTCCCTCACATTTTACATTTTCTGGATCATTATCAGGAATTACAATCCCTCTACCTCCTGTAGGCTCTGACATTGGACCGACGTTTAAGCTCACAATTCCTGAACCCAAATTGTATTTATAATTTGCCAGCTCGGGACAAACACCTGTAGGTAAACAGAGACGCTGGGTAAAACTTTGTCCTTTGACACCCGCCCCACAAGCTGAAGTCGTACCAGCTTCTGCTGCATCAAACATAGTAACGTAGAGGTTTCCTTCCATTGCAACCAGTGGGGTAAGACCTTTTATCACACCCGCACCTTCTGTTTTAGCTGCACCAGTAGTACTTTCAAATTTATGCTCAAATTTATAATACCACCCTCCCCAACCACTGGTCGGGCTAATGGCTGCACCACGATTCGTCGTTGCAGTTTTACTATTTACCAAGACAGATAAAGGCATTAACTTATCTAGACTTATACCTTCACCCGCTGCTGCTATAGTTTTATCCGCTCGTGATGAAGCTGGATAATATGTACCCGTCGGATGGATATCATATTCATACAAAGCATAAACACCATCGAACTCCAATCCTGAAGAACTAGTCGTTCCTGTAGTCGTCGGTGAATCGTTAGTGGCTAATAAAGGAGAGCTTTTATTTCCAGACAGGAAGGATGCTACGACAATATTCCCCCCTTCGGTTCCCCCTGCACTATGGTGAGCTGTAAAGACCGGCGGGTAGTAAAAGCGAGGACTTGTACCATTGGTTTTATGTAAATTTAAAATACGGGTAATTTGCGGTACAAACTCAAAAGAACCATCGCTTTGAGGTTGATGTAAGTCAACTCGAAACGCCTGTCCAGCCAAATCGCCAAAGTACAGGTGATCGACAACACCGTCATTGTTACGGTCAACGGTTTTAATTTCACTGACGACACTATATTGTAAGTCGTCGTGCTCGGTATGTTCTACACTACCACTCGCTTCCGTTTTACTGGCATACCACAATAACTCGCCATTATCGGCATCGAACATATACACACCCGCACCGATTTCATTGTCTTGCTCATAATTATATTTTTCATAACCCGCATAACCTGTTCTTACACCATTCGCATCATACAGGCCATCACCATCATCACCGCCAGCATCATAGCCACCACCCACAAACATCACTAATTTACGCTCACCGTTCCAATTTACGTAATCAAGCTTCGGCTTAGACCAACTTTGGCCCATTTTAGCCAAAGCAGCATATTTTTTTGTGATCAAAACTGGGTTGCCATCTTCATCATAACCCAAACTTTTGACTGAACTTGATGCAGGATCAATATGGAATTTAATTTTAGGACTGCTGCTGGATGAATCATCTAAACCGGTTAAATCTAAAGCGTAATAACTACGTCCTCCCATCCGCAGACCACCGTAAACCCACTGTTTACCTTGTAAATTTTCTTTTTCCCCTTCTAAACCGCCTGCAACATCGCGCACAACCCCATCAACGGTTAGAGTTCCATCATCTTTACTCACATAAACGGTATGGGCTACCCACTCACCATCTACCCCATAATAAAGAGCATTTTTACCATTATCCCAGGTACCCGCACCCGACTTAAATAATTCATATTGTTTTTCTGCCATCTCTTTAGGTAAGAAGCTAAATTTCTCTACCCCGGTTTTAGCATCGACTACATGCAGTAAACCTTGCGTTGTTCCAAAGAGCACATAATCTTTACGGTCTGTAGTATCGACATAGACATTACCTGATGTTGCATCTTTCACAGCAACGGCTTTACCACTTTGGGTAAGTAACACAGGCAATGAGTGTAAAATACTGCCCATTTGTCTTAAGTTTGCTGTTGCGCCTTCCAAGTTTTCACTTGCTGAAGCGATGTTATAACCTAACAAGCCCATTAAACCTTTAATGCGTTCTGGGTTGTCTGTTTTGGTTTTTTCATCTGTGGTGTATTGATGGGTAATTCTTACTAGCTGTAAATTTTGAGAAACTTTTTCTGTACCAGAAGCAGCCTCATTAAAATCATAATCGGTTAACAGTTTACGTCCTGTAAATGTATCATCATTTTGCTGTGTACCCAGCGGAAGTTTAGATAATGCTCCCCATTTCGCAAAGGTCGCTGTTCCTGAAGGGTAACTGGTGCTATCCCCCCAAATATCTTTTAAATCCTGTAAAACACTTTTTTTCACCACTAGTGAAGCTGGACCACCACTTTCTGAAGCATAAACACTATTATTGACCACATAATATTTTTTTAAATTTCCAAACCAAAGTTGTTGATCATCCTCATCAGCAACTTTAGGTTCAAATTGAGGAAAATATGAAAATGCCTGAAGTGATTCTGGATTCAATGCATCAACAGGAATAGTAGAAGAACCTGTACTGATACTTGAAATTGAGCCACCAACCTCTCCAATAAATTCATTTAAGCTTTCAACAATTTGCTGAGATTCTTTCGCAGCAATAAATCCACCCTCGCCATAACCACGACCTTTGGTTCCCCAGTCATAGGCATTTTTTGCATCTCGATTCATATCATCATAATCACCATCAAATACTGAACCAAAACCCACAACTGCCGTCAGGACTTGACGTTTATCTTCAGCAACGTTTAAGGCATTTTTAATCACATCTTTATCATTGAGTGATTTTGCAAACGAACTTATAGCTCTCCAATCTGATTTTGCTGCCCCCCCATAATTAGTACCCAAATTTACACCATCATTTGCTCCACCAGATAACCCTACAGAAAAACTATAACTTGTTCTATTTAATGCATTTGCCATTAAATTCGCTGTATCTGTTGGACCTGGTGTCTGTGGTTCACCGTCTGTTAAAAAATAAATCCCTTGACCACTACACTCTGCAGCAGTAGCAGATTTATCCAAGGGAGAAACATATCTTGCACTACCTCCCGCTCCTGTAACTAAACTGGTATCCTCTCGTCTAGAATGTTCAATGCCACTATAAGTACCTCCACCCGTAGTTGTTCCTAACAAATAAGCAGCCGCCTCTGCATAAGCTGCTGATGTAGGCGTTCCACCATTTCCTCTAAAGTCGGCTCTACGAATAAAATTAATCACAGCCAAACGTTGAGGAGATCCGACTCCCCCCCATTCTCTTGCAGGAATACGCATAAATCCTTTACGGTTAATATCATAACCACTTCCGATATATGGATATGTTCCAATTCCGATTTTTACATCAGACTTAATTCCTTTTCCAGTGTCTTCATCATAAACAGGCATAGTTGCCAAGGTATATAAAGCATCTTTTAAGCGGCTCATTCGATCATAAAACTTATCATTACGAGTTAAGGTTTTATAAAAGTACTGAGACCCTCCTTGCCATCGATTCGTAAAACCAGTTATATCTGGTAAACCATCAATTTTAACAAAACAACTATCTGACACTGAAACTGTACCAATAGGACATTTATACCATTGTGAACCAGTTTTTTTATAATAATAAGCTTCTATAGAGCTCGTATTGAAGTAACAGTATTCACGAGTATATCCTCCAGATGTATTTTCTGTATTTCTATACATAGTTCTATAATCTTTTAACCCTTTAGGCAAATCACAAGCTGACTCACCTGCTGCTGTTACAGACATACTCCCCGACGTATCCAGCATCATCACTACAACACCAGAACCTGCATTCGAGTTCGGCTTGGTATAAATTTCAATATCACTGGCGTAACTGGTACTGCTTTGTGCAATAAGCAAGGTCATTGCACCTGCCAAAGTACTTAACTTGAACTTATGCCCAAATTCTTTAGCTCGTGCCTTCACATCTAGCACATTAGCATGATGATTTTTTAAAGTTTTCATATTCATCTCCTAAGAGGCTTTCAGTGAACGCAAACTGTATTCCATATCTTGAGTACTGTATGGAACATTATTTCTTGCCAAACAATCGGTAACGGTATCGTTTTCAACCAAAGGATCAACAAAACTGGTGTGATTTTTTAAACAATTATTAACTTGTTGAACACTGGCTGAACTTAAATTTGGAAGTAAAGAGGTTGCAGTAATCACCACACGCTGAATTCCCGTACTCTTTGAGCTTTCTTTGTCATCGCCTTCCATCATGTGTTCCCAATCTCGATCCGTATCTGCTGCACGCACAGTAACCTGAGTCATTACAGCTTGACGACCACTAATAAAATCACCACGAGTTGTTTGACAAAAACCATTTTGTCCCAATTCGGTATTTACAATTTTTTTATTCTGCCAATACACAGAACTGGCAATACGACTCCCAGAAAAGTTATCTGTCACATTACCTCGCACACAAAATACTAATTCTTTACCTTTATTTTCAGGACGTAGCGCATAAGCCAACATGCCATCACCAATACGCATTTGAGCAAATTGCAAAGCATTACTGGTTTTGTTCTCTAAAGTAAAAAAAACAGAGTCACTGTTTTGAACCAATAACGAACTCGCTTGGGCATTGGTTGAAATATTTAAAGAGGTAATACTGGAACGAATTGCCCATGTACCCGCAATTGCAATCACAATCAGCATCACCAATACAACAATAAGTACTGAACCATTTTGAGAGCGTCTATGATTTACTTTTAGTACATTCATTTCCCACTCCTTACTTCGCAATGCCAAAACCATTACGTATCGCAATGGTTTGTGTAACTACATTTCGCATATACAACTTATTTTTTTCATCTGGACTTAATTTCGCTCGAGTATTTAAAACTTGATATTCTTTATCAGCATTAAATAAGTCATTATTGCCCACAGTATTATTAGAACGAACTAACAGCCCTACTTTGACTGCAACAATCTGTGGTTTCTCTGTGGCAGCAAGATTCTTGTAGTCAGCAATTGAAATTTGACCAAAACAATCCAACTGCCCATCTGTATCTGCAGCTGCCGAACAAGCGTTGTTCATTCCATCTCTTGCAACAACAAATTGCACACTTAAATGATCCACTCTAGGAATCATAATTTGTCCATTACCAGATAAATCAATTTCCGTTGGCTCATCTCCTGTATAACTAGCAGCCGTACAAGCTAAAGCCAACGGTTTATTTGGGTCATTTCTATTGGTATCACTTCTTAAAAAATAACGCTGTACCACATACGCATCTCTCACAATTTCGCGACCTTCACAGTCAAACCGATTACCCATAGAGTTTTTATATTGAATCACCAATTGGTCACTTGCTTGCCCCACTAAGTTAGATGAATCACTTACTGCCCCCTCAGACAAAGCATTTTTAAGTGTAATATCTAAAGTTGTAGTAGGTTTACCATCCTCACCATTTTTAAATTTTTGGGTGTAATTGCGTGCGTCCAACACTATTCCCCCGTGCAGAACCCTGTCATTGATCATTGGCTCAACCGCATTTAAATTAGCCAAACGTATTTCACGAACAAAGGCTTCCAAGCCAAACAATGAATCATTCTGCAAATCAGAAAGTGCCTGTTGAGTTGATACACCTCTTTGACCTGTTAAAGCCAACTGAATCGCAATTGCACTAACAATCAGCCCTAGGCTAAGCGCAATCATAAGTTCTAAAAGAGTGAAGCCGCTTTGTTTGGAAAATGAAAAAAGCTTTTTATTCAAACTCATTTTAAAAAGCCTCCATAACCAAGCATTTAGAATTCGCTACATATGCTCCAGTCGAAGCATCAATACAAGCATCTAAGTTACTGTCTATATTGGTATCGCCCCAAGCGACATAAATACAGTTCAAACTACTGCCAACACAATTATTGATTTTTACAGTATGGCCAACTTCAGCTGCTTTCTCAGTAATCTGACTAGAATCAACCTCTGCCATTTCTTCACTAGAACAATTCGGCAAATAACCTTGCTCACTTCCTACACAGCCACTTTTTTCAGTTTTGGCATTGATTGCTACTTTATACTCAGGTAAGGCCAACCTATTTACCCTCATACGTTCAGCCAAATCACGCGCAATATTAATAGCAACTGTGCGATCGGTTGCTTCATTCGCAGCATCCATGGCTCTTAATTGCAGTCCCACAAAGCCAAGTACGCCAATAGCAAGCAAAAGCAAGGCAACCAAGACCTCTATTAAGCCAACACCTTTTTGTGTATTCATATTGCTCATGAGCACACTCCTGATTCGATTTTTTCTACAGTGCCATTCATTGAAAGTGTAATCGTTCGACTTTGATTTATTTTTGAATTACATAACTCAAATTTGAGCGGTAACAACACTTGTAATGTTTCTGGATTGATTGGAGGAACAGCATCGGGCTTAGATTCCTCCTCAGGGTTATGATCTGGATTATTAATCGTTTTAGTTCTCTGCTGTGGAATCCCGACTGGACTATAAGTAACATCAGAAAAATCAACATCCCTGGCATTTGAATTCATATCCACATCGTCATATTTGGGTATCCAGTAACGAACCTCTGCTGTATTTGTTCCACTTTCAAATTTTACCGTCACATTTTTTCTTAAAGTTGTCGCTTGTGCTCGGCCATCACTCAACACCAAAGACAGCTCACGAATTGAGGTATCTAAATGTCGTTTTGCAATCAAATCTCCAAAAGAAGGCGCCGCTATCATCGCCACAATCGCCAGCACCGCAATCGTGACCATCAACTCAATTAAGGTAAATCCCTGACTTTTTCGCATGCTCTCCCCCTAGGCAAAAATCTTGGCCCAGTTAAAATCATACTTATTAAAGTTACAAAAACTACACAGAACAGATAAAAGGCACAAAAAAGCAGATGACTGTCATATCACAATCATCTACTTATTTTTAAAAGAAAAATTAGACTGTTATCTATTTCTCAGTTTAAGCCTGAGTTACAGGAATACGTAACTCTTTCGGTAAACTAAAGGTAATGTTCTCTTCACGACCAGCAAGCTCGGCAGGTGCGGTTGCCCCCCAGTCCTGCAAACGCTGAATCACCTGTTTAATTAAAATTTCCGGTGCAGACGCACCGGCAGTCACACCAATTTTCGTTTCAGGATTAAACCAGGCCTGATCCAGCTGATCGGCATTATCGACCAGATACGCCTGTTTACCCATGCGTTCGGCCAGTTCACGTAAACGGTTCGAATTCGACGAGTTTGGCGACCCGACCACCAGCACTACATCACACTGACTAGCTAAATCACGCACCGCATCTTGACGGTTCTGGGTGGCATAACAGATATCATCTTTACGCGGTCCCTGAATCTGCGGGAATTTCTGGCGTAAGGCATCAATCACTTTGGCGGTATCATCAATCGACAGCGTGGTTTGCGTAACAAATGCGACTTTTTCAGGATGACGCACGCTTAAAGCCGCAACATCTTCTTCATCTTCCACCAGATAAATTTCACCACCATTTTTCTTGTCATATTGACCCATGGTGCCTTCCACTTCAGGATGGCCTTCATGTCCAATTAAAATCGCCTCGACCCCTTCACGGGCATATTTGGTCACTTCAATATGCACCTTGGTCACCAGTGGACAGGTGGCATCAAACACTTTCAGGCCACGGCGTTCCGCTTCCTGCTGGACGGCTTTTGACACGCCATGGGCACTAAAAATCACGATATTGTCGTCTGGCACTTCATCCAGCTCATCTACAAAAATCGCACCACGCTGACGTAAATCATCGACCACAAACTTGTTATGCACCACTTCATGACGCACATAAATTGGTGGATTAAAGCATTCAAGGGCACGATTCACAATCGCAATTGCACGGTCCACACCCGCACAAAAACCACGTGGATTAGCCAATACAATTTCCATAGAACCCTCGATATTCATTTCAACTTTTGCAGACAGATGCGAAATTAATGCAAACAAATAGATGCTTAACTATTTTGTTTAAGCCAGCTCTGCTCTAAAATAGAGAAGATATTTTATCATATCAGGAAAAATATCATGTCGGGTCTCTTGTTTGTCGTTTCTGCAGCTTCAGGAACAGGCAAAACATCCCTTGTTAAAGCCCTGCTTGAACGTGTCAACAATCTGCACGTTTCTGTTTCCCACACGACCCGTGGTCAACGTCCTGGCGAACTGGACGGCGTTCATTACCATTTCACCCAGAAACAGGATTTTATCGACCTGGTGCAACAAGGCGGTTTTATTGAATATGCCGAAGTCTTTGGCAATTATTATGGAACAGCCCAAGCCACGGTCAAAGAGCAACTGGCCAAAGGTCACGATGTCCTGCTGGAAATTGACTGGCAAGGTGCGCAGCAGGTGCGCAAACTTTTTCCTGAATCGAAACAGATTTTTATTTTACCGCCAAGCCAGTTTGACTTGCGTCAACGCCTGTCCAATCGCGGCACCGATGCTGTCGATGTGATTGAACATCGCTTAAGCTGTGCAGTAGAAGATATGCAGCAATATGTCAACTTTGACTATGTGATTATCAATGATGACTTCAATAAAGCGCTGCATGATTTAGAAGCCGTGATTATTGCCAACCGTCTGGTGTTAAGCCAGCAGGCCAACCGTCACCAGGAGCTGATCCAGAAGCTGATTACCCCTACAGCACCCTGATTAAAACTTGAGTCTTCAGACAAAGCACCTTATACTGCACAGTCTGTTTAAATTTACCATTCAAACGAGAACTCTTATGGCACGCGTCACCGTTGAAGATTGTTTAGACCATGTAGACAACCGCTTTGAGCTTGTACTAGTGGCAAGCAAACGCGCGCGTCAATTGGCACGTCAAGGAATTGAACCTACCGTTGAGTGGGACAACGACAAACCTACCGTTGTTGCTTTACGTGAAATTGCAGAAGGCCACGTTTCTAAAGACATTTTGAAACAACGCGATCAGGACTACCAAACCTCTAGCCTTGACCTTGCACTTTCAGCAAATAACTTGAATTTAGATGGTTTTTCTTTCCAATAAGAAAATACATCCTGAAAAAGCCTAGTTTTTTACTAGGCTTTTTTATTATTTGAACTTTAATATTTGCGCAATAACCGTTATAACATAAGCATCGGAACTCGTAATTACAACGAGCTTTTATTTCGATATTTTCGGTGAAAAAAATTGACAAGTCATGCAATATGTTTTTCATTAGAAGATCAGTTTTTGTGATTGTTACGAGCATTGTAGTTAAAGGTGGTATATGCCAGGCGCAGAGGTCAGCCAAGCCAAACAGCAACTAAATATGATTATCGACGCTTACTTGAGTGAAAGCGATAGCGAGCGCGTGCTTGCGGCCTGTGACTATGCCGATCTGGCGCATGATGGCGTGACCCGTAAAAGTGGCGAGCCTTATATTCTGCATCCGATTGCGGTCAGCTGCATTCTGGCGCATATGCGTCTGGATGCCGAAACCCTGATGGCGGCGCTGCTGCATGATGTGATTGAAGATACCGAATTTAGCAAAGAAGATATTACCGAGAAATTTGGCCGGACCGTGGCCGAGCTGGTCGATGGCGTCACAAAACTCAGCCATTCCAGCGATAAAGAATATAATAAAGCCGCGTCCTTCCGTAAAATTCTGCAAGCGACCCTGCAAGACCCGCGTGTGATCATTATTAAACTGGCTGACCGCTATCACAATATGACCACGCTAGATGCCTTGCGTCCAGATAAACGCGCCCGCATTGCCCAGGAAACTTTTGATATTTTTGTGCCGATGGCGCGTATTGTCGGTATGAATGAAATGGCCGACAACCTGGAACATCTGTGCTACCAGAATCTTGATCTGGATATGTTCAATAATGTTCAGGCCGCCCTGCTAGAAACCAAGCCGAAACGCTGTGAATATCAGGCCAAATGGGAAAAGAACCTGGCAGAGCTACTGCAATATCATCAGATTAGCGGCCGGATTAAAAAGAAAAATAACAATATCGAACTGCTCCGTTATTTCGTCAAAAACGACATCGATCTGCAAGAACTGACCCACAGCCATGCCTTTGAAATTATTCTACAAAGCATTGCCGACTGTGACCGTTTAGCCGATATTTTACGTGAACATTTTCAGGTACTGCATTTTGCCGATCATATCCGCCGTCCCTTACCCGGTGGTAACCAGTCACTGATGCTGCGCCTGAAAGGTGAAGAAACCACCTTATCCTTAACCATTCAAACCGAGCTGATGCGTAAAGCGGCCCGTTTTGGTGTGGTTCTTGGTGAGAATGCACCGCAAGCCTGCCGCTCGGCGATTCAGGCGTCCATGCAAAACCTGAACGTGCTGATTGATGGCGCCTGTGCCAAAACCACCTTTAGCGAGCTGCTGGATTATCTGCATCAGGAAAAAATCTGGGTTTATACTCCGCATGGCCATCTACATGAATTACCACAAGGTGCCACCGCGGTTGATTTTGCCTATTCGGCCAGCCTGTTCCTTGGCAACCATGCGGTCGGCGCCAAAATTAATGGAGAAATCAAACCACTGTCTACCCCCCTAACCAGCGGTCAGGTGGTGGAAGTGATTACTGATGTACTGGCCACCCCAAACCCCGACTGGCTCAGCTTTATTAACACCCAGAAAGCGCGCCGTGCCCTGCAAAACATTCTGCGTGATCAGGATATTGATGAGCAGCGTCTGGTGGGTGAGCAGGCCCTTAACCGTGCCTTAAAACTGTTTAACTGTTCGATTAAAGATTTAAGCGAAGACGACTGGATTAACCTGTTGCAATGGCGTCATATCGACAGTAAAGAACGCCTGTTCGAACAGATTGCAGTCGGTGACCTGTTACCACAACTGGTGGCCAACCATCTTTATTCACAGGACAGCAGCTCGGAAGTTTCGGATCGTCTGATTCAGGGCACCGAAGGCATTGATGTTAAATATGCGCATTGCTGTAATCCTGTACTTGGTGATCCGATTCAGGGTCATTTATCCCGCCGGGGTTTAATTGTACATCGCGCGCGTTGCCATAACCTGCTGCATGAACAGCATCTGCATCCGGAAAATATCATGCCACTGCAGTGGAACTCGGATGATGTCGATGACGTCAGCTTCACCGCCTATTTATGCATTGATATTGAAATGAATGATGAGCAAATTTCTGACCTGATCTATCAATGCCGTAAGGCCAAAACCGGGGTAGAAATGGTCCGTAGCCACGATGCCAAGACCTATGTCAATATTGTGGTAAATAACCGTAAGCAGATTGCCCAGATTATTCGCGACCTGCGTATGCATTTCGGTTTCCCGCGGATTATTCGTCTGGAACTGCCGCCCAATATTGCCGAAACATCCAAAGCCTGTTAATCATGATACGATAGTCCCGGGCCTGCCCGGCTAATCGTTTATGCTGTCCATACTTATAAAAGGAGAAATCGATGTCCCGCCAAGTGATCCATACTGAAAATGCGCCTGCTGCCATTGGTACATACTCTCAAGCCATTTTAGTTGGCAATACCGTGTACCTGTCAGGACAGATTGGCCTTGATCCTTACAGCATGGAACTGGTTGAAGGCATTGAAGCGCAAATCCGCCGTGTTTTTGACAACCTGAAAGCCGTCTGTGAAGCCGCAGGTGGCACGCTGGCTGATATTGCCAAACTCAATATCTACCTGACCGATTTATCCAATTTCCAGTTGGTGAACCAGATTATGGGTGAATATTTTGCCCAGCCATATCCAGCGCGTGCCGCTTTAGGTGTGGCCAGCCTGCCTAAAGGTGCACTGGTTGAAATGGATGGTGTAGTAATTATTAATCAATAACTTAGCTGTACAAAAAAGATACCATCGATAAGATGGTATTTTTTTATTCAAAAACCCAATCACAACAAATGAATTTTCAAATGATTTTTATTGACAAACGATAATAATTATCAATAATAACACTTATCTTATTTAATTCTTCATGGTTGTATCAATGTACGTTTGCTTGTGCCGTGGTATTACAGATCAAGACATTAAAGACGCCGTAGCGAATGGTGCTGAAAGCTATCGCGAAATTCGTGACCTGCTCGATCTGGGTACCTGCTGTGGCCGCTGTGCCCCTGAAGCACGTGCCATTATTAGCGATGAAGTGGCCGAACTTGCCGGCCGTCTCGCAGTAGCTGCCTAATTCCAATAAGAATAAATCCTTCGGTCCGTGGGCCGACTCTCCTCCCCCGCTTCTGACTCAGGCGGGTTTTTATTGCCCGACCAGGTATTGCTGCCGAATCGCATTGATGACGATTTTCATTTGCCGTTCAATAAATTACTCGCCATCCTCCATCATCTTGTTTAAGATAAAGCTCTAGATTGCCTTAAAACTGTTTAGGGCAGAAATTGTGAGATGGAGTAGTGCAATGAAAGGCAATCGTGAGGTGATTAATCAGCTGAATCAGGTGCTGTATCATCATTTAACGGCGATTAACCAGTATTTTTTACATTCGCGCATGTTTAATGACTGGGGCATTGAGCAACTCGGTTCGGCGGAATATAAAGAATCAATTCGTCAGATGAAACATGCCGATAAAATTATCGAGCGGATTTTATTTCTAGAAGGTCTGCCGAATCTGCAACATCTGGGCAAACTGTATATTGGTCAGCACACGGTTGAAGTGCTGAACTGTGATGTCCGTAAAGTCAAAGAAAATATTGAAGCCATTCAGAAAGCCGTCGTTTTGGCTGAACAGGAAATGGATTATGTGACCCGTGATCTGGTTCAGGAAATCCTGGAAAAAGAAGAAGAATATCTGGACTGGGCAACCACGCAACTGGATTTAACTGAATCTGTCGGTATTGAAAACTATATTCAGAGCCAGCTCTAAGTTCAATTAAAAAGATGAAGCGTACAAAAAAGACCGGAGTTCCGGTCTTTTTTATGGATTGAGCAATGTGTTTCAAATCCCAAACAGCAGCCTTAAAAATCATAAGATGATTTATGGTTCCTGTCTGATTTCTACTCCATCCAGCAAGCTGTCATAATCCACCTCGACCTTGCGCAAGACCTTTAACAGCTCCAGCTGCTGTTTGGCTTCTGCTTCATAACCATTAAATGCCAGCACCCGGGCATATTTAAGCAGGTCATACTGGGTTGGATAGTTCAATACAATCTCATGAATCTGCTGTAATTGCTCTGGGCTTTGCTGGCTATACGGATTCAGACGAATCCAGGCAATACGACGGTTAAATTCCTCGAGCAGATAAATCTGATCCTGGTTGGTGATTTTTTCCGGTGTCTTTTCATAACGCACCGATTGATTCAGCTTTGGCACCATCACTTCATAATCACGATAAATTAGCAGCAGCAGGACTAAGCCCACGCCAAAGCCAACGCGCATGAATATTGGCGATAACTGCACGCCAGCACCTAGACGTTGTGATTGTACAATCCCCAAGATAAAACCGGCGGGGAGCAGAAAATAAGCGTAGTTCTGCGGGAATTCCAGCATGGCATGAATCAGGAAGGCACCGAGCATCAACAGGCCAATCACCGAAATAGTTGAATTCACCTGCCGATGCAGCTGATAACCCCAATAGGCCAGATAAGCCAACAATGGCAGGCCAATCAGCAGACCATTCCAGAGCAGAAGATCGAGCACGACGTTGTGAGCGCTACGAATCCATACCGGTCCCTGGAAAAATTCACTAATCGTCGTGTACGCAACGCTGGTCTGATGCCAGCCATAGCCAAACCAGGGTTGATGGGCAATTGCGTGCAGCATTTGCTCCCAGATTGCCAGTCGTGACATATCACCAGTGGCACGCTGTACCACATCACGAGACTGGACCGCTATATCTGCACTTTGAGAGAGTAGCTGACTTAAAGAAGGTGCAATAAAGATTAAACCGACAAAAGTGGCAAACCAGAGCGCGCTATAGAACCATTTCAGGCGGATATAGCCTTGGTATTGCTGATAACCGAGATAAGCCAGAATACACAGTGAGGCGACCCAAGAGGTACGCGATTGACTCAGCACCACCCCGCTTAAGATCACCAAACCAGTTGCAACCAAAAGTGCTGTTTTCAGTTTTTGTTTTTCATACAGATATAAACAGGCCATTAAGGACATGACCAGAAAGGTTGCCATATTGTTCGGCTGAGCAAAGTTGGCATAAGGACGCTGGCCAGTGCGGATGTCTACCATAAACGGGAAATACTGGTCGATGGTGAGCCATTGGCAAATAGCCATGAGACCGGTTAGGGTGCCAACGCCTAAAAAGACAAAACTGAAACCTGTAAATATTTTTTCTCGCTGCGCGGCACCTAGGGTCAGGTTATAGCCCAGTACAATCGCCAACCAAAAACCAAAGATATACAGACTGCTAAATAGGGCTTTATCAAAAAAGAACAGCAAACCACAAGCCCATTGGATAAATGGAACCGCGGCTAAGGCCAGCAAAGGCAGGCTAATTTTTGGGATAAGCAGTTTTTCTTTTAAGAAAATAGCCGCCAAAGCGAACAATGCAAAAAAGGCGTACAGCTCGCCGGTATAGGTCACCCATGGTCGGTAGTGAATGGGCAATAGCCAGGCGAGGGAGATGAAGATACTGGCGAGAAGCAAGAGGAAAAATTTCATGCTGCAAGAGTTGAGAAAAAGATGAGCTATGATAATCAAAAAAGCAGCTGAGAGAGCCACTATTTAATTATTTAGCGATTGTAGTTTTGCAGTGATATTAATATTTCTAATGAACCTTCCCCTTATTCAAGAAACAATAAAAAACCTAAAAAACTGACAATTTACGTCAGTTACTTACATATATTTACAGACAATTTTTTTTACTCCAATTTATATATGAGCAAAGTATTGATTTCTTATAGAATAAGTCGCTAACATAGTTTGGCACAGTTTGTGCAAACTATAAATTAGCTTACAAAGCTTATAATTAAATTAACAAAACATTTGTGGAGAATGTTATGAATGCTCAAAAAGGCTTTACGCTTATCGAGTTGATGATTGTTGTTGCTATTATCGGTATTCTTGCAGCAATCGCAATTCCTGCTTATCAAGACTACATCGGTCGTTCACAAGTAGCTGAAGGTCCTGCACTTCTTGGTGGACTAAAAACACCTATCACTGAAAAAATTGGCAATGATGGCGTTACTGCTGGTTGTAAGATTGAAGATGCTGATGGTGTGGTTACATCTGGACAATATGTAGCTTCTATTACGCCAACTGCTGGTAATGATACATGTGCTCTAGAAGCTAAGTTCAAATCATCTGACATTAATGATAATGTTAAAGATCAGACAATCACTTATACATATACTGCAAGTACTGGTGCTTGGGCTTGTACTACTTCTTTAGCTACTAAATTTGCTCCTAAATCTTGTTCTGCAGCAGCTCCTGCAACTGGTGGTTAATCAAGATTGAATAAAAATAAGCTATCTTATTAGATAGCTTATTTTTTTGGAAAAATACATGTTTAGAATAAGTATATATATTATAATATCTTTTATTTCTTTATTAATTATAATTAAAAATATTCCTTTTGAAATAAATATTAATTTAACAACAAAAATTCTAATATTAACCCCTTTACTTATAGGCATATTTTTTCTAATTAAGAAACAAAAAATCAATCGTTTAAAAGTAAACAAAAATAATAAAATCAATTTCTTCACTTACTTATTCGTTTGGTTATTAAGTATCATTTTTTCCTATCTATTATTTAATTTCTTTAATGAACCACTGTATGGTGACTACTTAATTGATTCTCTAATTTATTCACCTTTAATCATTTTATCTTTTTATTTATGGATTGTTTTCTTTAGCCCTCCCCCTAAAACCAATAATGATCACTATTTGAATTGGTTTAAAGAATTTCGTTTTAATAAAAAATATTGGGAAAAATATAAAATATTTTATTTGAGTAATCTTGTTAAAATTTTGTTTATACCATATATCTATGGAGGATTAAATCACGCAATATTTCAAATTTTAACGTCGGAAAATATTTTTGAAACACCTTGGAGCTTAATCCAATTTCTTTTCTACTTTGGTGTATGTTGTGATGTGATCATTGCATTAGGGGGATATGTTTTCTCAAGTAAAATTTTAGGTACAGAAACTGTCAGTGTGGATGAAACGTGGCAAGGTTGGTTAGTTTGCTTAATATGTTACCCTCCACTATTAAGTATTTATAGATTTTTCAGTGAACAAACAGATAATTATATTTGGACAAATTGGTTACAACCTAATGATTTCTTGTATTGGGTTTGGGCATTTCTCATTTGTTTAAGTTGGACTTTATATTGGTTATCAACGCTAAGTTTTGGCTTTAAATTCTCGAACTTATCTTGGAGAGGATTAATTAATACTGGATTATATAAATATATGAGACATCCAGCATATTTTTTTAAAAATCTATATTGGTGGTTACATACTGTTCCTTTTTTTGGTGTTATAGGGTTAGATATAGTCAGAAATTTTTTGGCACTCAGTTTTATCAGTTTAATTTACTATTTACGTGCAAAAACAGAAGAAAAGCATTTATTAAAATTTAAAGAATATCAGGATTACTATTTATGGATTGAAAAGCATGGATTATGGGCAAAAATAAAGAAGAAATTAAAAAAATCATGAATGTAAAAATTTTATTATTAATTACCCTATCTATTTTATCCATAGTGGTCTTCTTTAAAGACTACAATAATATCCACTCTCGTATTGGAAAAACAATGCAAGAGTCTGAAGCAAAATTATCAATTAAAACAATTAAATGCTCAGATAATTCGCCAAAATGGATGAAAAACAGCTTAGAATTCATCATAAACGATAAGAAAATACTTACAAATCAAATTGCATATATTGATAGTAATCAAAATTTACACACTTGCTTAAGTGGCTGGAAAAACGGTTTTATTTTCATAGAAGGTCTATCTAATGACACTCGATTCCGATATGCAAGCTTAACCAAAGTAATTACACATCATGCCATTTTAAAACTAATAGAAGCAGGTCAGATAAATAAAGATGATTTTCTGACAAGATTCTTCAAAGAGCTAAATAACGAAAATTTTGTAGATGAACGTGTTACCACTATAACAATAGAAAACTTATTAGAACATAGATCTGGTTTTGATCATACGAAAAGCCTAGATCCAATAGTACAGTTTAATCATCGCTCTTGGTGTCCATACAATATTAAAAAATTGACAAATATTCATTTAGACTTTGATCCTAACCAATATTACCGCTATGACAATAGAAATACATGTTTACTTTCATTAGTATTAGAAAAAGTTACTGGTGAATCCTTTCAAGACTATATAAGAAAAAATTACTCCTTAAGCACAAAGAATATTAAATTCATAGCGGGACCATTTGAAAAAGATGAAGTAAGCTATGATTATAGGAATAATACCGCATGGTCAAATTCATACTACAAAAATCTTGATTTCAATACTCTTGCAGCTGTAGGAGGCTTGTCAGGCAATGCTTCTCAATTTGCCACCCTCATTCATGAACTTGTTAACAGCAAGACTGATAATTTTTTAAATAGTTCCAATAATGCTCAAGATAATTGTGAGTTCGATAGTTTTAAAACATGTAATGGATATCTATTTAGATCTTATCAAAAAAACAACCTATCACCAAAAATGTATTATAGAAATGGAAGCCTTGCCGCAGCAACCTCTCTCCTTGCAGTAACAGAGAATAATGAAATAGTAGTATGGCTAGGTAATTCTTCACTACCGCAATCAGATAGACAAGAAAATAGATTAGAGCTGTTATTATATAAGGAGTTATATAAACTCTATTTATAAGTTAATTAGGTCAATATGAGTTTATCTTTTAGAGAATTATAAAAGATATAGTTTACCCTAAGATAATTGGTTTATTCCCCAGCTCATTGGCTTCATCCTGAATTTTCCGGTCATAAAAACCATCTAAAATCATGCCAATTTCTTTAACACCCAAGATCACTGCCTGCTGATACTCTCTTTGCGCTAGGCCATACACCATTTTCTGGCAAATCTCATCCCAGACCTGCTGCTCGGTGGCATGCTTAATACCCCGGTCAATCACAATCTCGACTTTACGCTCACACAGGTTTAAATAAAGCAGTACCCCACTGTTATATTCCGTATCCCAAACACCTAATTCAGCAAACAGCTGCCGTGCGCGGGTACGTGTATCCTGATAATAAGCCAAACGCGAAGGCAGACAGCCTTCAATCACCACCTGTATTTCACCAATATGGCCATGCTCGGCTTCTGTGACCGCGTGCGCAATCGCATACTGGTCCTGCTGGTTAAAAAAGCGTTTAGTGGCCGGCATGTAGAAAAAGTGCTTAAACCAGCGCTTTAAACTGGGCTGGCTCAGCTCCTGAGTTTTCGGCTGGGTAATAATTTCGGTTGTATCTGTTGTGGTTACCATGATCCTGATGCTCCTCCCCCGCCGAAGCCGCCGCCTCCGCCGCTATATCCACCGCCTCCACCAAAGCCACCGCCTCCACCGCCACGGCCGGCCGAGGCCAGGAAAATATGAAAAATCGCTTGGGCCAGTGCGGTAATGAGTAAAAAGAAAATCCCAAGTCCCATCAACAGACTGGTAAATATGCCCACACCATTGACCAACCCCGCCACCGTAGCCGCCACCGCAGCGGTTGAAGCGCTGAGACGTTTACCGACAATATAAGAGCCAATCACCCCGGCAATTAAAATAAAAATTACTGTATTAAAAGTTTTTCCCCGTGCCTGCTGCTCACGCAGTGCCTGTTGCTGGCGTTCCTGCAGTTCTTTAGCCGCGGTGGCCGCTACTTCCGGGTCCATATTCAAAATACGTTCAATTTCAGCCAGACCAGCTTCAATACCGCTGGCATATTGCGCTTGCTTAAAATAAGGGGTGATCTGGTTGTTGATAATCCGGCCCAGCACAATATCGGGTAATACCCCTTCCAGACCATAACCGGTTAAAATCTGAATACGGCGATCATTCACTGCAATTGCCATTAACAAGCCATTGTCATATTTGGCCGAGCCTAATTGCCAGCGTTCTGCAACGCGCATGGCGAAATCAAAAATATCTTCCTGACCGGTGGTCGGCACAATCACCACCCCAATTTGCGCTTTACCCTGCTGATGCAGCGCTAAAATCCGCTGGCTAATCGCCTGTTTCTGCGCTGCACTCAGCAAATTGGCCTGATCAATCACCGGTTCATTTAAAGTCGGCAAACCACGGATGGACTCGCTTTCTGCCATATCATTGGCAATCACCGGTTGTTCAACACTTGCCTCGGATGCAGCGCCTGCCTGACTCTGATGACGAGCATTGGCCTCACGTTGCTGTTCCTGAATGATACGCGCCGCCGCCAGATCATCTGCTGAGCCGGTGGCAGTCGTGTCTGCCAGACTGAGTGAACTGAGCAATAGCGCACAACACAACAGCAGGCTGTGCAGTATCCACCGGATGAGAGCAGTAATTGAATCAGGCATGATCCGCGGCTCCTTGGGCGTGGGATTATTCAAACGACACGGTCGGTGCGGTTTGTGCGTTTTGATCGGCACTAAAGTTTGGCTTGGTGTCCATACCAATTACTTTTGCAGTCATGACCTGCGGGAACTGGCGTGAATAGGCATTAAAGTCCTGCACCGTGGTGATATAACGGTTACGCGCTACCGCAATACGGTTTTCGGTGCCTTCAAGCTGTACCTGTAAATCCCGGAACTGCTGATTGGCTTTTAAGTCCGGATAATTTTCTGATACCGCAATTAAACGCGATAACGCCCCGGTCATTTGCGCTTGCGCTTCCTGATAACGCTGGAACAGGGCTGGGTCTTCCAGCACCGCCTGATCGACTTTTAAGCCGGCTACATTGGCACGCGCCTGGGTAACTTCAGTCAACACCTGCTCTTCATGTGCGGCATAGCCTTTCACCACATTGACCAGGTTCGGCACCAGATCGGCACGGCGCTGATACTGGTTTTGTACTTCCGACCAGGCCGCCGTTACGGCTTCATCTTTAACCTGCAAAGTGTTATAGCCACAGCCACTCAGGGTCAAGCTGCTGCTGAGTGCCAGCATCAGCAGTGTTTTTTTCATCAAGTTCATGCCTTATCCTCTAATTATTTATTTGTATTTGTTCAATAATTTGATTCTAACGGTATTTTAGCCCAGTTTTGTTAATTTTATTTATCACTTGGCAAACATGCGCATGAAAAAACCGGACGCGTAATCGGCCCGGTTTTGATTAGCGGTTTAACATCTGTTTGAATTAACTGAGTAGTTGTGGCTGTTCCTGCTGGAAACCTTCAACCTGATACTGCGTTGCCATGCGCTGCTTCCAGTATCTAAGACTGCGACTGTAATTGATTTTGGCCGGATGAAAATCTTTCCGGTAATAAGACAGATATTCCGGCAATAACTGCAGCAGCATTTTCGCCAGCAAATACAGGCCAAACAGATTACCGCCGATTTTCGGCATACTGTTTTTCTTGTCCTGCAAAAACAGCTGTGAGGTGCTATAAAAGGTCAGACTGGCAAAACCGGCAGTCACACTGCGCATAATCATACGGCGCAGACGATGATCGGCATACACATGCTGATATACCTCAAACGCCACCGCCCGATGTTCAATTTCTTCAATCGCATGCCAGATCCACAGTTTGGCCGCATCATCATCCAGCGTACTCAGCACTTCCGGATGACGCAGAATATAGCCGCCCAGTAGCGCAGTAAAATGTTCAAAGGCACAGGTAATCGCCAGTTGCACTTTGGGTGGCAGACTTTTGACATGATGATCTTTACGCGCCAGCCAGGCCTGAAAACGATCGAGCTGATAATCATCACGGCGCCAGGCGTTGTTAAATTCACGATGCGCCTTGGAATGCATTGCCTCTTGCCCAATAAACGCAGCAATTTGTGCCTGTAACTGCGGATCCTGAACCTGATCGCGTACATTGCGCACGCTATGCACAAAAAACTGCTCACCAATGGGAAAAGTGGAAGATAAGGCGGTCAGCAGATGCGACATCACCGGCGAATTGGCAAAATAATGCCGGCGGATAGCATGAGGATTAAATTTGAGCCGGCGAACCGTGATCCCAATAGCTTTCGGACGATGAAGATAGGATTTTTCTGCCGTCACTTGCGTCATGGTTACTGACCTTTCTTGTTTTGGAGACGCTCAGTATGTGAACAAAATCACTTTTCCCCTATGGCAAAAAGACCGATTCAATTTGCAAAAAACTTCAAAATGACCTGTTGCATAAAGTGTGTTTACAGCGAATTTGCTAGCAGCCCCTGTCTCTTTTTCATCTTCACCTACCGATTCTAAAACCAAAGTGATTAAAAAAACCCGCTCTAAAAACGGGTTTCTTGAATGAATTCAGCGTGAATCAGACATTCAGATAGTCCAGAATGCCTTCTGCTGCCTGACGACCTTCCCAGATTGCAGTCACGACTAAATCAGAGCCACGCACCATATCACCGCCGGCGAAAATTTTCGGGTTTGAAGTCTGGAATTTAAATTCCTGCTGTTCTGCAGCCACCACACGACCTGAACCATCCAGGTTGATGTTCACATCGGCAAACCAGTCGGCTGGGCTGGTACGGAAACCAAAGGCCAACAGCACTGCATCTGCCGGCAGAATTTCTTCTGAACCCGGAATTGGCTCTGGACTACGACGGCCACGACTGTCCGGTTCACCCAGTTGCGTAGTGACTACTTTTACTCCAGTAACTTTGCCATCTTCACCCACAATTTCAATTGGCTGACGGTTAAACTGGAATTCCACGCCTTCTTCACGCGCATTGGTTACTTCACGACGTGAACCCGGCATGTTGGCTTCATCACGGCGATAGGCACAGGTCACCGACTCTGCACCCTGACGGATTGAAGTACGGTTACAGTCCATCGCGGTATCACCACCACCCAGGACAATCACTTTTTTGCCTTCCACAGAGATGTATTCTGATGGATCTTTTTCCCAGCCCTGACAACGATTCACGTTGGCAATCAGGAAATCCAGTGCATCATACACACCATCTAAGTCTTCACCGGCAAAACCACCTTTCATATAGGTATAAGTACCCATGCCCATGAATACGGCATCGTAATCTGCCAGTAACTGGTCAATGGTGACATCTGTACCAATTTCGGTATTTAAACGGAATTCTACGCCCATACCGGTAAAAATTTCACGGCGGCGTTTCATTACGTCTTTTTCCATCTTGAATTCTGGAATACCAAAAGTCAGCAGACCACCAATTTCCGGACGTTTATCAAACACCACCGGTTTTACACCGTTACGCACCAGAATATCAGCACAACCCAGACCTGCCGGGCCCGCACCAATAATCGCGACTTTTTTATCGGTCCATTTGACATGCGACATGTCTGGACGCCAGCCCAGCGCAAATGCAGTGTCATTGATGTATTTTTCTGCATTGCCGATGGTCACGGCACCAAAGCCATCATTTAAGGTACAGGCACCTTCACACAAACGGTCTTGCGGACAAACGCGGCCACAGACTTCTGGCAAGGTATTGGTCTGATGGCACAGTTCTGCTGCCTGGAAAATACGGCCTTCTGAAACCAGTTTTAACCAGTTTGGAATGTAGTTATGTACCGGACATTTCCATTCACAATACGGGTTACCACAGCCTAAACAGCGATGGGTCTGGTTGGTCGCCACTTCTGCGGTAAATGGCTTATAAATTTCCACAAACTCAGATTTGCGGACGTCAATCTCTTTTTTCTCTGGGTCTTGGCGTGCAACATCCAGGAATTGAAAGTCATTACTTAGGCGTTCTGCCATGTCTTTACTCCGTGGCTAGATGCAAGGGATTCACAGTTGCCTTGCATCTGGCTTCATTTCTGCAGTCGTGGAATTATTGAGGATCAGCTTGAGTTGTCTTTAACAAAGTCAGCAAGTTGGCTGCTTTTGGTTTTACCAGCCAGAACTTGCGGCTGTAGTAATCAAACTCATGGCGGATCTTGTACGCCCAGGCACTACCCGTTTCTTGAATATGCTCATCTAAGATACGTGACAAGAACTCTTTGTGTTCTTCCATCGACTCTGTAGAAATACGGTTTAACTCGATCAGCTCATGGTTGTAATGGTCAACGAAGTCGTTGTCCAAATCAAGTACATAAGCAAAACCACCTGTCATCCCGGCACCAAAGTTGTGTCCGACTTTACCCAGTACCGTTACGATACCACCGGTCATATATTCACAGCAGTGATCGCCTGCGCCTTCAATCACAGCAAAGGCACCCGAGTTACGCACCGCGAAACGCTCACCTGCAGTTCCGGCTGCAAACAGTTTACCGCCAGTGGCACCGTACAGACAGGTGTTCCCAATAATCGCGGTATTCTGGGTCTGGAATGGCGAACCTTTTGGCGGGAAGATCGACAGACGACCACCGGCCATACCTTTACCGACGTAATCGTTAGCATCGCCTTCCAGCTTGATGTGTAAACCACCAGCATTCCAGACACCCAGCGATTGACCTGCAGTACCGGTCAGGTTCATTTTCACCGGATGGGCTTCCATACCGAGGTTGCCATAACGGCGGGCAATTTCACCGGAAATACGCGCACCGATTGAACGGTCACAGTTGCCAATGGTGTAATTAAATTCACCACCGGTACCGGCTTCAATGGCTGGCAGCATCTCGCTAACCATCTGCTCAGCCAATACTCCTTTATCGAACGGCTCATTGCCTTGTACTTCACAGTACTGCGCCTTCCCTTCCGCCGCAGGATGTGATTCCAGCAAGGCACTTAAATCCAGATGTGCATGCTTGTCGGTTTCACCCGGCAGGATTTCCAGCAAGTCTGTACGACCAATCAGGTCTTTCAGACTGGATACACCCAGCGCCGCCAGCCATTCACGGGTTTCTTCAGCAATAAAGGTGAAGAAGTTGATCAGCATTTGCGGCTCACCGATATAGTGTTCCTGACGCAAGTGATCCTGCTGCGTCGCCACACCGGTCGCACAGTTGTTCAGGTGACAGATACGCAGGTATTTACAACCTAAAGCGATCATTGGGGTAGAACCAAAACCGAAGCTTTCTGCACCGAGGATGGCCGCTTTCACCACGTCCAGACCGGTTTTTAAACCACCATCGGTTTGCACGCGAACTTTACCACGCAAGTCGTTCACACGCAGTGCCTGATGCGCTTCACTTAGACCGAGCTCCCACGGAGAACCTGCATGGTGAATAGAAGAAAGTGGCGAAGCCGCTGTACCGCCATCATAACCAGAAATGGTAATGAAATCGGCATACGCTTTCGCAACGCCGGCCGCAATCGTACCGACACCTGGCTCAGAAACAAGTTTCACCGACACCATCGCCTGTGGGTTAACCTGTTTTAAATCGAAGATCAACTGTGATAAATCTTCAATCGAGTAAATATCGTGATGCGGCGGCGGCGAAATTAAGGTTACGCCCGGTACAGAGTAACGTAAACGCGCAATGAGTCCGTTGACTTTACCGCCCGGCAACTGGCCACCTTCACCTGGTTTTGCACCTTGCGCGACTTTAATCTGGAGGACTTCTGCAGAGGTTAAATACGCAGGCGTCACACCAAAACGGCCCGATGCAATTTGTTTGATTTTCGAGTTACGGATGGTGCCGTAACGCGCTGGATCTTCACCGCCCTCACCCGAGTTTGAACGACCACCAATCGTATTCATGGCAATTGCAATCGCTTCGTGCGCTTCAGGCGATAACGCCCCCAAAGACATCCCGGCAGAGTCGAAGCGCGGTAAAATCTCTTCAACCGATTCCACCTGTTCCAGTGGAATCGAATTGTCTGTTTTCAGTTTGAATAAATCACGAATGGTCGCGATTGGACGGTTATTCACAATCTCGGCGTATTCTTTGAAATCGGCATAATTGCCTGAACGCACCGCCTTGTGTAAGGAATTGATCACATCCGGATTAAAAGCATGATATTCCTTGCCGAAAACGAATTTCAGCAACCCACCCTGATCAATTGGCTTACGCGCTTTCCACGCGGTATCGGCCAGTTTTTTCTGGTCATTTTCCAGATCGACAAAAGTCGCACCCTGAATACGGCTTGGCACACCGCTAAAGCAGGTATTCACTACTTCGACAGATAAACCGACCGCTTCAAACAGCTGACCGCCACGATACGAAGCAACGGTTGAAATACCCATTTTTGACAGGACTTTCAGCAGGCCTTTTTCAATCCCTTTACGGAAGTTCGATTGTGCATAGACCGGATCACCGAGCAATTCACCTTTAGCGACCAAATCATTGATCACATCATAGGCCAGATATGGATAGATGGCGGTGGCACCAAAACCGAGTAACACTGCAAATTGATGCGGATCGCGGGCAAAACCGGTTTCCACAATCAGGTTGGCATCGGTACGCAAACCGGTATTGATCAGGTGGTGATGCACCGCACCCGTCACCATTACCGCATTGGCCGGCAGATAGCCTTCACGGATTTTCTTATCGGAAAGTACCAGCAAGGTTTTGCCATCACGAATCGCTTGCGCAGACTGCTCGCAAATACGTGTGATTGCCGCTTCCAGACCTTCAGTTTCAGCATAGTTCAGGTCGATATCGGCAATTTCATAGCCTTTACGTCCTAAAGTACGAATCTGGTGCATTTTCGAGTTTGACAGTACCGGGCTGGAAATGATCAGACGATCAGCATGTTCCGGTCCCTGTTCAAACACATTTTGCTCACGGCCCAGACAGGTTTCCAGCGACATCACAATTGATTCACGTAACGGGTCGATTGGCGGGTTGGTGACCTGTGCAAACTGCTGACGGAAATAATCCGATACATGACGCACCTGACGCGACAACACGGCCATTGGGGTATCATCGCCCATCGAGCCAACGGCTTCCTGACCGCTTTCTGCAATTGGACGCAGTAACTGGTCACGTTCTTCAAAAGTGACCATAAACATTTTTTGTGCCGCTTTCAGGCCATCGCCTTTTAAGCCCTGATCACATAAATATTCTTCTAATTCCGGGCTGCCTTGAACGCGAATTGAATTTTCACGTAACCATTCACGGTAAGGACGCATTTTTTTCAGGTGCTGGTTTACATCACTGGTGTCCAGCACTTTGCCAGTCATGGTATCCACCACCAGAATCTGACCCGGACCGACACGGCCTTTCGACACCACATCTTCCGGTTCATAACCCCAAACTCCAATTTCAGAAGCCAAGGTGATGTAACCATTTTTGGTGATGACCCAGCGTGCCGGACGTAAACCGTTACGGTCCAACATACAGATGGCATGACGACCATCCTGAATCACCAGACCTGCCGGACCATCCCAGGCTTCCATGTGTTTCGAGTTAAATTCATAGAAGGCACGCAGGTCTGCATCCAGGGTTTCCACGTTCTGCCAGGCTGGTGGTACCAGCATACGCAGCGCACGGAACAGATCCATACCGCCACCGACCAGGATTTCCAGCATATTGTCCAGGCTGGATGAATCTGAACCGGTACGGTTCACAATTGGATTCAGCTCGGTTAAACCCGGCAACAACGGGTTTTCAAATTTAGGGGTACGTGCCAGCGCCCAGTTACGGTTTGCAGTAATGGTGTTGATTTCACCATTGTGTGCCAGATAACGGAACGGCTGCGCCAGCGGCCAGCGTGGCAAGGTATTGGTCGAGAAACGCTGGTGGAACACCACGATATGTGACGCTAAACGCTCATCAGCCAGGTCGGTATAGAAGTCAGCAATCGCAGCTGGCATCATCAGACCTTTATAGCTGATCACAGTTGAGCATAACGTGGTCACATAGAAATACGGATCATTGCTGAGTTGCTGTTCGGCACGGCGACGCGCCAAAAATAATTTACGGTTAAATTCAACTTCAGTCACGCCAATCGGGCAGTTCACGATGACCTGTTCAAATGCAGGCAAAGACTGCATGGCAATTGAACCTAAAGCATCGTTATTGGTTGGCACTACACGCCAGGCAATGACTTTACAGCCTTCTGCTTCAATTTCTTTGGTTAACGTCTGTTTGGCATGCGCAGCTAAGGCCGGATCGAGGCTCAGGAAAATGGTGCCTACAGCAAACACTTCACTTAAGGTAATGTCACTTAAGCGTTTGGCTTCTTCACGGAAGAACTGCTTTGGCATGGCAAGCAATAGACCGCAACCATCGCCCGTCTTGCCATCTGCGGCAATACCACCACGGTGGGTCATACAACTCAAACTATGAATGGCGGTCTTGACGAGATCATGGCTTGCATCACCCTGCATATGGGCGATTAAACCGAAACCACAGTTATCTTTAAACTCATCCGGTTGGTATAAACCTTGAGCGGGAGCTACAGTATTAGGCGATGGCATGTGCATAGCGTACCCTTCTTTCAACGCGCCCTTGCTGGGCATTAACAATCTACTTTCTTTTGCGACCTGGTCCGACTGACTTAGCTTAAGATCCATGTTGAGCAAGTTCATTTCTCCTGGCTTTGATCTTGAGTGATCAAGATGACAAGCTGAGGAAAACCGTGACTGCCTTTACGCACTTAAATCAAGCATAAACATTTGACGATTTCGCACAATCATTGAATCTTTCTTGCTCCAAAATAGGGACATTAACTCAATTGATGCACCAATAATGCAAAAATGATGCCAACTTTATTGTGCTATTTTTAAATGACTTAATTTGAGCAAGTTTCAGTGAGAGCAGTGCGCTTTCAGGGAAGTTTCGCTTATTTTATACGCACTGTTTTTGTGCATATCTTTATTTTTATACACCAGCCTGCGCTATTTTAGAACGGCAGTTTAATTGAAAGGATCGCTAATTTCTTGTTCTGTGGTGGTGTTATTCGATGCTGGTGCAGGTGGAGCGACACCGCTTTGTGATTTTTGCACATCCACTACGTTTCCGTCCTGATCACGGCGGGTTACGGTGGTGGTTGTGGTGGAGCGTTGCGGACTGGTTGCGCTCTGTTTTGGTGCAGCCAGCAGACTTTCATCAATTTTCGGCAGCGCGGCCGGCTTTAAAGCCACTTCATAAAGTTTATTGTTCAGGCTCACTTCCTCTGCACCCAGGTCATTCACAAACGGCAGATAGTCCATAAAGCTGGTCACCACCGGTTTGATCGATGCAGGCAATTGCAGCGCCAGCTGTTCTAAAGCGCTTTGTGCCTGACTGGTATTTTTATAATTGCCATACAGTAATACATATTGCTCGGCGCGGTTTTCACCACTCAAGCGAATATAAAGAAAATTCTGGCGATCGGCCTGTTTTTTCAGAAAGCCCTTGATAATATCTTCTTCGCTCACGCGAAACAGCTCAATGGTCTGGTTTTTACGCTGCTCGGAGATAAATTTGGTGCCGCGAAATTCAGGCTCATGCAAACCGGAAGCGGTTAAACGCTTGGTTTGTTCCAGCGGTTTGACCTCATCAATCAAGGCACCCAAATGCGCGGTTGCCGCGACTTTTGCCGGCTGAATCTGTAATTCAACTTCTGATTCCGGGGCTTTTTCGACTTCAACCAGCTCATCACGATCGGTAATGGCCCAGAAGATGATCGCCAGCAGCAGACACAGCGCACCACACACCAACCAGATGGAATTCTGAACACGTTGTTTGACGCTTTGTGATGCTGCTGCCATGGGATCCCTTATTTATGCTGCCTGATGCGCAAGAATAGACTGTTTCATCAATTCCGGATCAAATTCCCGGGTAATGATGGCCTGCCCCAGACACTGCATTAATACCAGTCGCAACTGGCCATTCAGCACTTTCTTGTCATGGGCCATAAAACCGAGAAAATCATCCAACGGAATTTTAGGACATACTATCGGCAATTGGGCACGAGAAATGATTCTTTTTGTACGCTCAACATCGTCTGCGGAAATCCAGCCCATCCGATGCGATAAATCGGCGGCCATCACCATACCGGTCGCAACCGCTTCGCCATGCAGCCATTCGCCATAACCGAGATAAGACTCGATGGCATGGCCAAAGGTATGACCCAAATTCAGCAATGCGCGCTCGCCCTGCTCTTTTTCATCATTGGCGACAATCCGGGCTTTGTGCGCGCAAGAACGGTACACCGCTTCCGCCAACAAGACCGGATCACGTGCCACCAAGGCATCCATATGCTGTTCTAGCCAGTCCAGAAACTCAATATCACCCAGCAGTGCATATTTAATCACTTCGGCCAGACCGGCAGACAGTTCACGATCGGGCAAGGTTTTTAGCTGTGACATATCGGCCAGCACCACTTGCGGTTGCTGGAAGGCACCAATCATGTTTTTACCTAGCGGATGGTTAATCCCGGTTTTCCCACCCACACTGGAGTCGACCTGAGACAGCAAGGTGGTCGGCACCTGAATAAAATACACGCCGCGCTGGAAACAGGCCGAGGCAAACCCGGCCATATCACCAATCACACCACCACCGAGGGCCAGCACGGTACAGTCGCGGTTAAAACCGGCCTCTAGCAGCGCATCAAAAATCAGATTGAGATGCTGAATATCCTTGTATTTTTCACCATCGGGCAAAATACATGTTGCCACCTGTTTACCCAGTGCTTCTATGGCAGTTTGATAGTGCCTTAAATACAAAGGCGCCACAGTACTGTTGCTCACAATCATGACTTGCTTGCCTTGAATATAAGGTTCCAGTAACGTCTGCGGATTTAAATCACTGCCAATAAAAATCGGGTAACGGCGATCGCCGAGTTCAACATATAAGGTTTGCATGGTTTTAAAACACTGTACTCAATTAAATTGATTTTTTCGCCACGATCACATTCAGGATTTTTTGTGCCAGATCACGGGCTGCACCCTGATTGGTTTCAATAATATGATGCGCCACCTCACGATATAATGGATCGCGTACTGCAAGCAAATCTTTCAGTTTCTGTTCAGGATTTTCAACTTGAAGGAGAGGACGGTTTTTATCGCGGTAGGTACGTTGCAGCTGGATTTCCACCGGGGTATACAGATACACCACAATACCACGCTGTTTGAGGAATTCACGATTCGGGGCCTGGGTGACTGCACCACCGCCGGTGGCAAGAACCAGTTGAGTACGAGAGGTCAGCTCGTCAATGACGGTGGTTTCACGGTGACGGAAACCACTTTCCCCTTCTTTTTCAAAAATCCAGGGAATGGTGGCCCCGGTACGACGCTCAATTTCATGATCGCTGTCCAAGAACTCGCGTCCGAGCAGCTCTGCCAAATGTCGCCCTACCGTGGTTTTTCCGGCCCCCATCGGCCCCACCAAATAGATATTTGGCAGGGCGTTAAACTCTTTGCTTGGCAAGGAGTCACCTATTTATTTTGTTAAATTGAAAATATATTAATGATTTCTTGAAACACTGTCATTAACAATTCGTGGTGTCACAAAAATCAGCAACTCACGTTTATTGTCCGATTTAATATCTTTACGGAATAAACGGCCTAAATACGGAATATCCCCCAGGAATGGCACTTTGGTTTGCTGATTGGCTGTCTGCTGCTCAAAAATACCACCGAGTACGACGGTTTCACCATTATCGACCAGTACATTGGTATTGATCGAGTTTTTGTTAATCGTCAGCTGACCGGTCGGCGTTGGTGCTCCCGGACTATCACTGGTGATATTCAGGTTCATCTGCACTTTACCATCCGGGGTAATGCTTGGCGTTACGTCCAGACTGAGCGTAGCATCAATAAACTCGGTGGTGGACACCGCATTGACACCACCACCTTCAGCAGACTGATATGGAATCTGCGTACCTGAAGCCACTTTGGCCTGTTGCTTATCAGCAGTCAGTACTTTCGGTGTCGAAATCACTTCACCATAACCATCAGCTTGTAGGGCAGACAGTTCTAAATCCAGCATAAAGTCAGACAGGCTGATGAGACCAAAAGCAATCCGGCTCGCACCTGGGCTGGTGACCCCCAAATCGACATTCAAGTTTTGTGGACGTTCAATTTCATAGGTATAACCACCACGCTCGTCATCAAATTCCGGCTCACGTAAATTCCACAGTGTGGTATCACTACCACCGACCAGAAGATGGTTATTATTCATGATACCCTGTGACAGGATGCCCCACTTGACCCCCATCTCTTTAGTAAAGTCGGTGGTGGCACGCACAATACGCGCTTCAATCATCACCTGTTTCACCGACACATCCAGCAAGTCAATCATGCTGCGAATCTGGTCAATCTTTTGCGCGGTATCATTAATAATCAGGGTATTGGTTCGTGGATCGACTGACACCGTACCACGTGGACTGAGCAGACTACCGACACTATCACCGAGTGGATCAGTATTGGCTGTACTGTTACTTGTGCCACTACGGGAATTAGACGCATTTTTACCTTCGGTAATCAGTTTTTCAATATCAGCAGCCTTGGCATAATTTAACTGAATATATTCGGTTTGCAGCGGCGCCAGCTTGACGCTTTGTGCAATCGCTTTGGCTTCTTCTTCTTCGGCCTTGATCAGCTCTGCGACGGGTGCAATCCAGATCACATTGCCATTACGGCGTTTATCCAGATTTTTGGTTTTTAAAATAATATCTAGTGCCTGATCCCACGGCACATCTTTGAGACGTAAGGTGATATTGCCTTGTACCGTATCGGCGGCAACCATGTTAATTCCAGTAAAATCCGCCAGTAACTGCAGCACACGACGCACTTCAATATCCTGGAAATCTAAAGAAATCTTTTTGCCAGTATAGCTTTGTGCTGCACGTGGTTTAAACGGGTTCTTATCTACCGGGCGTTTCAGGCTAATGGTCAGTTTATTTTCCGCCTGATACGCCATATATTCATAGCTTCCGGCAGACTGAATGGTAATCACCCCATTACCACCATCATTTTGCGCATCAATGGTAGATACCGGCGTGGCAAAATCATTGACATTTAAACGGCGTGCCAGATGTGCAGGAATTTTATTACCCAAGGTACGGACAATAATTTTACTGCCTTGCTGTTGTACATCGACCGGGGTATTGCTGCCTGCCAGGTCAATTACTACCTGACCTTCCCCTTCTGCACCACGCTGAAAGCCGATATTCGATATGCCTTGAGCCGTCTGCTGTACAGCTACTGGTGTTGCGGCTGCCTGAGTGCTGTTAATTTTAAGAATAAAAGTATTACCTTCGACACGGGTAGTAAAAGCACCCGCTTCAGCCAGATTAACCGTTAAACGTGCACGCTGGGCATCGGAACTGACATCAACCGAGCTGGCTTCCCGGGTCGCAACCGGAATGCTGGCCTGTTTTAAGCTCTGCTGGGCTTTATCAAAATCCAGCACCAAACGTGATGGCTGCTCAAGCTGATAGGCTGCAGGCTGAGGTGGCAAGCCATTGAACATGACACGAATTTCAGTACCTTGTCCTGGAATTTGCATTGGTACAATATTGGTAATGCTGACCTGCGCATTGGCCACTTGCATGACGGCCATCGCAACAGCGCCCATTGAAAACTGACGGAACAAATTGTTCATTGTAATGCCATCCCCAAAAATAAAATCTTTCACAGTATTATTCATTTTTATTCCTTTAATTTATGGCGCCGGCCCAATCAGTACTAGACTTCTTGGACGTTCAACATACCCTTCGCGACCATCTGGAATAATCTCAATTAAGTCAATTTGTGTCGGCGTAATATTGATGACCCGACCATGATTCAAGCCCATATAGCTGCCGCGCTGAATCCGTTCAATTTCCCCATCTGGAGTTTGAATCAGGGCCAGAATCTCGCCGCGTTGCCCGCGCATGCTACCTTTCATACTTAAAGTTTCCAGTGCATAGCTTTCTAAAGGCTGCAACTGGCGCGACAGGTTTGGATAAACCCGTTTACCCGCCATAATCTTTAGCTCGGCCGCCAGAGAACTTGGCATAAACGGGCTTTTCAGCTGATGTGCTGCATAGTTAAATACAGGTGCTGGCTCAAAAGTCGGTGCCGGCTCAATCGGCAACGGCGGCTGATTACGGATTTCTGCCATTTGTGCATTCACGGCATCAATACGTGAATCACAGCCTGCAGCCAGTAGGCCCAACACCAGAACCAACGAAAGTTTTTCAAATTTCATCATTGTGCTGCTCCTGTGGCTGGAGTCGTACTATTACCGGCCTGTGCATCGGTATTCCCGACATAGCGATAGGTCTTGGCTTTCGCGACATAGGTAATTTGTGGAATATCGGTTTTCTTTTCCTTGTTTTCACCGGCAGTAATAGTGAAATCATGCATGGTCACAATTCGCGGTAAAGCGGCTGTACCGCTCACAAAAGAACCAAAAGCATGATAATCACCGGTGGCTTCAATCGAAATTGGCTGCTCGATAAAGAACTCTTGCTTGATTTCATTTTCCAGACGGATATTTTTAAATCTTAAGCCTGAATTCACGCCCGTAACGTTGACATCTTCAACCAGACCTGGAATTTCGGTTTCTTTTGGCAACTGTTGTAGCTGCTGGTTAAAGTTGGCTTCCATTTCCTGTAACTGCGCCTGATATTGCTGCAAATTACGCAGTTTGGAATCTTTTTCACGAAACTCATTCAGCAGATTCTGCTCTTGTGCACGCGCATTGGAAATTGCATCCAGCTTCGGCTTGATGGCCAGGAAATAACCCAGGATGGCAATTAAAATAATAATAAAGATCCAGATGGTCAGCTTGACGGAAAACGGCCAGCTGCCATAGTTATTCGGATCTAAGGTATTCCATTGCTGCAGGAATTTATCCAGCGTCATTTTTTTCTTTGGCGCAGCAACAGGATCCTGATTCATTTCTTCATATTGATCGAGACTCATTGTACTGCCCCCGCTGTTGCTTGAGTACCAGACGCAGGTGCTGTGCCTGGAAGTGCAATTTCATCCAAATCTGCCGTTACCACGAAGCTGCCATAGCTTTCTTCTACCCGTGGAACAACCGAACTTGGTGCCTTGTTTTTATTTTCTTCAACGGCCAAGAAAGAATTCATGAAGGCGTTACGATACCATGGCGATGCTTCCAGATTACGCAGGAACTCTGCTACCGTGTTTGGACTTTCGGCCTTGCCTTCAAAGGTAAATTTATTGCCAATACGGGCCACTTTGGTCAAATACATGCTACTTGGGGTAACGCGGACCAGCTCATCGACCAAACGTACCGCGACCGGACGCTGACTTTGCAGACCCTGAATCAGCTTCATACGCTCGACAATGGCATTACGCTGCTCTTGCAGGCCTTCCAGCGACTTTAACTGTACATCCAGATTCTGGTTGGTACTGACCACCAGCTGATTGGCCTGTTCCTGATCCTGCAGTTTATGATTGTAATAGAACCATGCCAGCGTGACGGCCAGCACCCCAATTAATGCAGCCCCAATACAAACCGCAATAAATTCTTTTTTTCGTTTTTCTCTTAGCTCATCACGCCAAGGGAGTAAGTTAATTTTTGCCATTAATCAAAACTCCTCAATGCCAAGCCACATGCCACCATCAATGAAGAGGCATCGCTTTCAATTCTTTTAATATCAATTTTGGAGGAGAAACCCATCTGTAAAAACGGATTGGCAATGGTGACGCGGTAACCCAGTTTTTGCTGTAGTAGCTTGGCCAGGCCTGGAATATTGGCATTCCCACCGGCCAGCAGAATATGGTCAATTTCATTAAACTGCGATGAGGAGAAGAAGAACTGCAGCGAACGTGCCGCCTGCTGCACCACCGCCTCAAGGAATGGCTCCAACACTTCAACATCATAATCATCTGGCAAGGTACGGCTTTTCTTGGCGCGGCCGGCTTCTTCAAAGGACAGACCATAACGGTTCTGGATTTCCTGGGTCAGCTGCTTGCCACCAAAGACCTGCTCGCGAGTATAGATAATTTTATTGTCTTTGAGTACCGACAGCGTGGTCATAGTATGACCAATGTCTAACACACCAATGGTATTTACCCCCATCGGCAAGGTATCGGCGAAGACTTTAAAGGCATTTTCAATGGCAAAGCTTTCAACATCTGCCACTTTTGGGGTTAAACCGGCCAGTTCAATCGCTTCACAGCGACTCTCGACATTTTCCAGTCGTGTCGCCACCAGCAAAACATTGACCCGGTTTGGATTGGCCAGACGATCAGGCAGCACCTCAAAGTCCAGGCTAACTTCATCTAATGGGAAAGGAATATATTGCTCTGCATCCATCCGGATTTGAACTTCACGTTCGTCATCCGTCATATCGGCATCCATCTCAATGGTCTTGCTAATTACCATTGAGGTTGGAATCGCTAAAGCGGCAGCTGTTGTCGGTGTATTGGCCAAATTAAAGGCACGCTCGAGCGCATCCCCTACAGCTTCAGGATTCAGAATATTTTTCTCAACCACACTGCCCTCTGAGAGCGGTACCAAGGCGTAACTTTCCACCCAGTAACGATCATTCTTTACAGAGAGCTCCAATAACTTAACAGAAGTAGAACTAATATCTACACCTATTAACCCCTTACTCGGTTTACGATATAACCTGCGCACAATAAGTTTTTCCTATTATTTTTTTATCCCCAAAAAAAATGCCATTCACTAAGTTGCTTTGTGGTCTATATTTTTGTACGGATACAATAACTCATCTAACAATCCGTATGGGTAAAGGCTATACTGACCAGCAATTAGTTTGCCATTAGCTCTTATTAAAACTTACTTGTTATGAAAAAGCTATCTTGTTCGGGCCGTGTTCATCCATTTTTTTTGCTCATAATTATTGTGTTAGTTTCCATTCCGATGGGTTTTTATGGCATGTATCTCTATATTGCCCCATCTTTGCCGGAAATGACCACTCTAAAAAAAGCGCCTCTTTTGAAGCCTTTACAAGTTTATAGCACGGATAATCAGTTAATTGCAGAGTATGGTGGCAAACTTTCTGTACCTGTCGAGTACAACCAGATTCCCGAAAAGTTTATCTATGCCTTTTTAGCGGCTGAAGATTCGGCCTTTTTCGAACATAGCGGCATCAGCTTTAAAGGCCTAGGCCGTGCGGTGAGTGAAGCGGTGACCGGTTCTAATGTGCAAACCGGTGGCTCGACCATTACCATGCAGGTGGCCAAGAACTATTATTTAAGCCCGGAACGCACTTTAAGACGCAAACTGACTGAAATTTTTCTAGCCCGAAAAATTGAACAGAACCTGTCCAAAGAAGAAATTCTGACCCTGTATGTCAATAAAATCTTTCTCGGTAAAAATGCTTACGGGATCGCGGCAGCAGCCAAAATTTACTATAACAAAAGCTTGGAAGAACTGAGTATTGCGCAAATGGCGATGATTGCTGGTCTGCCAAAAGCGCCATCACGTTACAATCCAGTGGTCAATCCGGAACGTGCCTTAGAACGTCGCAACTGGATTCTGGGCCGGATGCTGCAACTCGGTTATATCAACCAGAATGAATATCAGGCTGGGATTGCCGAGCCAATTAACCTGGATATGCCGGATCGCAGTATCAGTAATATTCACCCCTATGTTGGGGAAATGGTCCGAGCTGAACTGGTCAAAAAATTCGGCAAGCAGGCGGTTGATTCTGGTTATAAGGTTTACACCACCATTGACAGTAAACGTCAGGCTTATGCCGAACAGGCGGTGCAAAATGGTCTAGAAGCATATGACCGCCGTCATGGCTGGCGCGGTGCCGAAGCGCATGACCAGCCACTGAGTGACTTTCGTGCCTTTGCCAACACCTATCCCGCACAAGTCACCAAAGTCCTGAACAATTCTTTTGAAGCTCTGATGCAGGATGGTTCTACCGTCACTGTCCCGTGGTCTGGCATGTCCTGGGCGCGTCCCTATCGCAATGCCAATAGTGTTGGCGCAGCACCAAACCGGGCAGCTCAAATTGTCAAAGTTAACGATATTGTCCGTTTACGCCCCAACCAGAACAAAAGTTCCTGGTCACTGGTGCAAGTTCCCAAAGTTCAGGGGCAGCTGATTGCAATTAACCCAAACAATGGCGCGATTGAAGCCATTGTCGGCGGTTATAACTTTTATCAATCGACCTTTAACCGTGCCTTGCAAGGCTGGCGCCAGCCAGGCTCAATTATCAAACCCTTTGTTTATGCGATGGCGCTGGAACGCGGCATGACTCCGCATACCATGCTCAATGACAGCCCAATTACCATTGGCAAATGGTCACCACGTAACTCGGATGGCCGTTATCTGGGCATGATTCCTTTACGCCGTGCGCTGTATTTATCTCGAAATACCGTTTCAGTCCGCTTACTTCAAACCGTCGGTCTGGACCGTACCCGCCAACTATTTATGGATTTTGGCTTGCAGGAAGACCAGATTCCGCGTAACTACACCATCGCCTTAGGTACGCCACAGGTGCTGCCGGTGCAAATGGCCACCGGCTATGCCACCTTTGCCAATGGCGGTTATCGGGTACAACCGCATTTTATTCAGCGTATTGAAGATGCGTATGGCAAAACCATCTATCAGGCCAATCCTGAATATGCCTGCATTGCCTGTATCAGTGAAGATGAAAAAAATCCTGAAACAGCTGAAGTAAAAACGCCAGATGATGAAGTGATTGAAGTCACCAATCAGTCAATCCAAACTGCAGATGCAGCGCCAGCCAACAAGATTGAACGCAGCCAGTATCGTCAGGCACAGCGTATTTTAAAATCCAGCTCGGCCTATGATATGGCCAATATTCTACGTGATGTGATTCAGTACGGTACCGGACGCGCTGCCCTGCGTATTGGCCGTAATGATATTGGTGGAAAAACCGGAACCACCAACGATGCCAAAGATGCCTGGTTCGCCGGCTTTAATGGTAAACTGGTGACCATTTCCTGGGTCGGTTTTGACCAGCCAACGACTTTGGGTCGTCGTGAATATGGCGGTGTCGCAGCCCTGCCGATCTGGACCGAGTTTATGGGTAAAGCCCTGCAAGGTACACCGGAAGCCTGGGTCAGTCTGGACCGTAAAGGCAACCAGCTAAGCCGCGATAGTGCCAGCAATGACAGCATGGAGCAGGAGTTGCAGCAGCGCTATCGTTCATCACCGCCATTGGCCCGTCCGCTGTATCGTCCTGCGCCGGCACCGGTCGCGCCTGCGCCACAGCATGATTTTGATGATTTGCCGGGTGAGGAAATCCTGATTCCGGATGAGGCGACTCCACCACCAATGCAGCCTCAGCCACAGCAACCGGCACAGCCGCAACAACCAGCGCAAAATCAGCAGCAGAATTCTCGCCCTGATGCGATTGAAAACCTGATTGATGAAGTCTTATAAACGCACAACAAAAAGCCCTCAACTGAGGGCTTTTTTTAGGACTAAACACTTACTTTTTCTGAAACAGATACATCTGGTATTGCGCATTCAGCGGGAACTGATCTTGCTGCTCCAGCGCCTGACGGCGTTCCGGTTTGGCCTTATAGGCATATGGCGTCATCGCAATCAGATGTTTTAAATCGCTCTGATTTAAGCACATTGCTGCATCAACCACATCTTCACTGACCAAGTCAAACGCATCTTTTAGCTGTTCCACAAACTTCTGCGGCTCATGCGCTTTAACTTCTTCAAACAAGGCTTCGCGCATCGCAAACAGATGCTGCGGTCCCGGGGTTACCACCATCAGATAAGCTTCCGGTTTCAACACCCGCAGAATTTCCTCTTTCGGAATTGGGCTAAATAGACTGGTACACAGATCAATTGATTTATCCAAAACCGGCAAAGTCGCACCGGTTCCCACCACCCAGGTCACGCCTTTATTCAGCTTGGCCGCCACCTGTACTGCATTTTTGGCAATGTCGACGCCCACACATTGCAGCACTTCAGCCTGCATGGCGTTGGTGTAATAGCCTTCCCCACAGCCAATATCGAGCAGGTTTTCAATACGCAGGCTGCGAATTTTCTCTACCACCGCCTGCTGCAGCGGCGCATAGTGTCCTGCACTTAAAAATGCCCGGCGCGCCTGTACAGACTCCGGGGTATCGCCCGGATTTTTACTGTGCTTATGTTGCACCACATGCAAATTGACATAGCCCTGTTTGGCCACATCATAACTGTGCTTGTTGTCACAGCGCCATGTTCGGTCGGTCAGGCTTAAGGGCTGACGACAGACAGGACACATCAGCAGGTTCATGTTTTTCTCCCAAGCTTGCTGCCATAAAAAAAGCCGGCAAGCGCCGACTTTTCAGTTCAATTTGCTTAGCGCAATTTTAAGGTCATTAAGCCTAAAACCACCAGCATAATTGTAATAATCCAGAAACGAATCACCACCTGGGTTTCACGCCAGCCTTTCTTTTCATAGTGATGATGCAGCGGCGCCATTAAGAACACGCGTTTATTACGCATCCGCAGTGAGCCGATTTGCAGGAAGACCGATATCGCCTCAACCACAAACACGCCACCCATAATCGCAAAGACGATTTCCTGACGCACCATCACCGCAATTGTGCCGAGCATCGCGCCTAACGATAAAGCGCCGACATCACCCATAAAGACTTGCGCCGGATGCGCGTTGTACCAGAGGAAGGCCAGACCGGCACCAATCATGGCGGCACAGATCACCACCAGTTCAGAGGCGTATTTGACATAAGGAATATGCAGATAATCGGCAAAGCGCACATCACCGGCCAGATAGGCAAATACACCTAAACCGGCCGCAACCAGTACAATTGGCATGATCGCCAGACCATCCAGACCATCAGTCAGGTTCACCGCATTGGAAGCACCATTAATCACCAGATAGGTGAAAATAATAAAGCCAATACCCAGTGGAATCATGGATAACGGAATGCTGAAATCTTTAAAGAACGGAATTAAGACATCCAGCATATCGGCGGTTTGCGCCGGGTTCGGCTGCTGTGTGGCAATATAGTACAGCGCAATACCTGCGCCCAAAGAGGCCACCGAAGTCCAGAAGAACTTCTTGCGTGCCGGTAGTCCGGCATTGTCTTTATAGCGGATTTTAATCCAGTCATCGGCCCAGCCGACTGCACCGAAGATCACCATAACCGCCAGCACAATCCAGACATAGGGGTTGGAAAGATCGGCCCAGAGCAGGGTCGAAATCCCAATCGACAGTAAAATTAGCACACCGCCCATGGTCGGGGTACCCATTTTTTTAGCATGCCCTTCTGGCGCAAACGAGCTGACTGCCTGACCGTATTTTAATGCCTGTAACTTACGAATCATCACTGGTCCAAGCAAAAGACCAATCCCGAGCGCTGTCAGGACACTCAGCAATGAACGTAATGTTAAATAACGAACCACCTGAAACGAGCTGTGATAGCCCGCAAGCTGTTCAAACAACCATAACAGCATTTAAAGTTTCTCCATCAATGCAGTCATCAACGTTTCCATATGGGTATAACGAGAACCTTTGAACAGGAAACTCATGGACTGAGGTTGATGTGTTTCGACTAGACTAATTAAAAATGGCAAGGCCTGTTCCTGATTCAAAAAGGCCTGGAGTTTTTTGCCGTATTGGGTACTGCGTGCCCCTTCCTGGCTGGCCGGAGCAAACTCGCCCACCGCCACCACAAAGTTCAGGCCTTTGAGCGACACCAGATCGCGGCCGAGCTTATAATGCTCAATTGCCGCCGATGCACCCAGCTCGCCAATATCACCGATGACCATGACCCGAATCCCCTCCTGCTGCGCCAGCACTTCACCGGCCGCCCGCATTGAGGTCGGGTTGGCATTATAGGTATCATCAATCAACAGATGCGCACCGTGCTGAATAAAATTCAGACGACCTTTGGCACCTTGGGCCTGTTCCAGTCCGACAACAATATCATCCAGACCAATGCCAATCGCCAGCGCAAACGCCGCTGCGGCTGTAGCATTCTGGATATTATGTTCACCAGCAAACGGTAAATCGACTGCACGCACGCCTTGCGGGGTATGCAACTGGAAACGGGCCGATTGGGGTTGGAGTTGAATGTCGGTGGCAAACACATCACCGCCATTACCAAAGCTGAGGCACTGTTCAGTGCGAACCGCCTGACGGATCGAGTCAGCAAAATCATCTGCGGCCGGTACAATCGAACATCCATCTGCCACAATATGCGCATAAATTTCAGATTTGGCCCGGCAAATACCCTCACGACCACCAAACTCGCCCAGATGTGCGGTGCCGATATTAATGATCCCGGCTACCTGTGGCTGTACCAGCTGTGAGGTATAATCAATTTCACCCTGATGGCTGGCCCCAAGCTCCATCACCGCATATTGATGTTCCGGACGCAGCTCCAGCAACATCATCGGTACGCCTAAATCATTATTCAGGTTACCGCGGGTAATTAAGGTCGGCGCCAGACGCGATAAAATACTGCCCAGCATTTCCTTGGTGGTGGTCTTACCACTGCTACCGGTCAAGGCAATTACTTTCAGATCGGGATATTGAGCACGACGATAAGCACCCAAATGACCCAGTGCCAAGCGGGTATCCGGCACCACCAACTGGAAAATATCGGCATCGACCGGCTGGCTGACAATCGCCACCTGACAGCCGCTGGCCGCCACTTGCGCCACAAAATCGTGGGCATCAAAACGCTCACCTTTCAGTGCTAGAAAAGCATCGCCGGCTTCGGCATGACGGGAGTCGGTTAAAATACGTTTAATTTCAGTGCTTGGCGTACGACCATTCAGCCAATAACCCTGGGTAGCCTGTTGTAACTGCGCTGCGCTCCACGGCGTTAGGACCGCAGTACTGGTGGTTGAAGTATGCATAAAAATTCCTGATTAGGCGGGATAGGCAGAGCTGGTAGCATGATGCTGGGCATCAATTGCAGCCTGAACTTCAACGACATCATCAAACCAGTGTCGCACCCCATCAATTTCCTGATAATTTTCGTGACCTTTACCGGCAATCACCACGATATCGCCCGGCTGGGCCTGCTTCACCGCAAACTTGATCGCTTCACGACGATCACGGATTTCATGATAGCTGTGGCCGCTAAAATCAATGCCCTGCTGCATGTCAGCAAAAATCTGGTCAGGCGATTCAGTCCGTGGATTGTCCGAAGTGAGCAAGGCGATATCGGCCTGCTCTAGCGCGGCTTGGGTCATTAACGGACGTTTGCCGCGGTCACGATCGCCGCCACAGCCAAAGACAGCCCAGAGCTGCTGCGATACATGCCGTTTCAGGGTAATTAACACCTGTTTCAAGGCATCTGGTGTATGCGCATAATCGACCACAAACAGACGTTCGCCATCACGAATCACCTGCATCCGTCCCGGTGCACCTTGCAGCTGTGGTGCGCTGGCAATTAAATCCGACAAGTCAAATCCGGCCTGCTCAACGGCAATCAGACTGGCCACCAGATTTTCCACATTAAAATGGCCCAGTAACGGACTGTGTACACGATAACGCTGCTGGGCGCTGATCAGTTCAAACTGCGCACCAGCCAGACTGTATTCGATATTCTGCACCTGATAATCCGCCGCTTGCGTGGTGGAATAAGTCAGGATTTTTGGTTGTGCCGGATTCTGACGCGCGGCGGTCAGCATAACTTCAGCAAAGGCATCATCCAGGTTAATGACCGCCACTTTTAAGCTGGCAAAACGGAACAGCGCGGCTTTGGCTTCAGCATAGGCCTCCAGCGTACCATGATAATCCAGATGGTCACGGCTTAAGTTGCTGTACACGGCAATTTCAATGCTACAGCCATTTAAACGACCCTGTTCCAGTCCGTGTGAACTGGCTTCAATTGCCGCAAATTCAGCGCCTTGCTGGGCATAGCTGTGCAGGGCCTGCTGGAGCTGTAAGGCATCTAGCGTGGTATGCGAAGAGGCTTCCAGATTCGGCAAAATGCCATTGCCGGTGGTGCCCATCACCGCACACGGTTTGCGCTGTAACATCAGCAGTTCTGCCATCAGACGGGCGATGGTGGTTTTGCCATTGGTACCGGTAACCGCCAGAATACGTGCAGCCTGCAGCGGCTGCGTGGCATGCAGATACTGTTTTTGCCACTGCCCCATTAAGTGACGTACCTCCGGTACGATCAGCTGATTCGGCAGACCCAAATCGGTTTCTGCAATAATGGCCAACGCGCCACGTGCCAACGCTGCTTCGGCAAACTGGACGGTTTTTTCAGGCTGCGAAAAACTGGTCAGGGCAATAAAAATTTGCCCTGCTGTAACTTTGCGGCTGTCTAAGCTGAAGCCTGCAAAGGGTTGTGACCTCCATCCAGCAACATGCTCAACGGTGTAAAGATCTTGAAATGTAATGGACATTCATCACCTATTTACTGGATTTGTGCTGTATCTAAAGGTTTATCTAAAGGTACATTCATTAAACGTAAGGATTCCTGCATCACCCGTGCAAACACTGGCGCAGCGACCAGACCGCCATAGTATTGACCGGTCGGGTTTTCTACCACCACAAACATGGCCAGACGCGGGTCACTGACCGGTGCAATTCCGGCAAACAGGGCGCGGTATTCATTTTGCGAATAGCCTTTGCGGTCGGCACGCAATTTATGTGCGGTACCGGTTTTACCGGCAACACGATAACCCGGAATATTGGCCTGACGCGCCGTACCGCCCGGTAAAGTCACCGCTTCCATCATCAGCAGAACCTGCTCGGCAATTTTCGGGTCAAGAATCTGCTCGCCCTGCACTTCGCCTTCCAACTTATACAGACTCAGCGGCAGTTTTTTGCCCTGATTGGCAATCATGGCATAGGCATCGACCAGTTGCAGCACGGTCGCATTCAGACCATAACCATAGGACATGGTTGCCACTTCAGAGACATTCCACTTGCTTGGCGGTAAAATCAGGCCGGCACTTTCACCCGGGAATTTCACAGCCGAACGCTGGCCAAAGCCCAAGCGTTTATAGAAGGTGGGCAAGGTTGAATAGGGCAAAGACAGGGCAATTTTCGCCACGCCGACGTTAGACGATTTCTGGATAATGCCAGCCAGGGTCAAATTGCCATAATTGCGGGTATCACGGATGGTATGGTTACCAACACGCATCGAACCACCCCCTAAATTGACCACAGTATTGGCCGAATATTTACCACTTTCCAGCGCCATGGCCACGGTAAATGGCTTCATGGTCGAGCCCGGCTCAAAGGAATCGACTGCCCCGCGGTTACGCATGGCATCTTTGTTCTCCAGGCCCTTTTTGTCATTCGGGTTATACGATGGCCAGCTGGTCATGGCTAGAATTTCACCGGTTTTCACATCGACTGCAATGGCTGTGGCAGAACGGGCATTATTGGCCACGCCGGCAGCGGTCAGTTCACGATACATGATGTATTGCAGGCGCGAGTCGATACTTAAAGTGATATTTTCACCGTGCTCGACTTCTTTAATCACTTCCGGATCTTTAACCCGGTTACCACGTTTATCACGGATAATTTGCTGTTCGCCATCGACCCCAGCCAGACGGCTGTTCAGCTGCATTTCCAGACCTTCAATCCCGGTGCCTTCACTATTGGTCAGGCCAATAATCTGGGCATTCGGCTGTGGCTGCGGATAATAACGCTTATAGTTTTTCTCGGTATAGACACCCTGGAAGTTGCGCTTCAGGATCAGCTCCGCCTGCTGTGGCGGTACTTCTTTTTGCAGCACCAGATAACGCGAACGCGGACGCTCATGCATTTTCTGATGCAATTCCTGACGGTCCATGCCCACCGCATCGGCCAGTTCATCCAGATTCAGGTTTTTATTGGGCAGTTGACGCTTGAGTTTGCGGTTATTCGGGTCTTTGGCCAGCTCGGCCATGGTGTCGTCATACAGCTCTTTGGCCTCAAAATAATCACGCGGATCAATCACCACTTTCATGATGGGGGTACTAATCGCCAAAGGCACGCCATGCCGGTCGTAAATCACGCCGCGCATGGCTTTGAGTTTTTCAGTTCTTAGAATATTGGCATTGGCCTTATTCTGCAGAAAATCATGATTGATAATCTGCACATAAAAGGCCCGGCAGACCAGCGCCACAAAGACCAGCAGCACCGTTCCCCACATCAGGTAGAAGCGCCACATATCGACATTTAAACTGCTTTTTTGGGTAACAGACTGCTGTTTTTTACCTGTTTGCTTCTTACGCGAATTTACCATGTACAGCCAGCCCTATTGTTTCTGTTCTGAAGTCGTCGGCAATGAAATCACCACAGTTTGTGCGGTGGGTGGTGAATACATGCGTAACTGGGTTACGGCACGTGTCCCGATCTGGGCGGTGGCACCAAAGGTCTGCTGTTCAATCAGCAGACGGCCCCACTCGGCATTGAGATCATCGCGCTCACGCATAAAAGAACTGAGCTGACGATAATCATGTCGATATTCAAACACCTGAAAGACCACCATGAGCGCACTGATAAACACCAGGGCCAACAAAATCAAATAGACGACCATTTTTTTCAGTCGTGACTGTTCTGTATTGTTTTCAACTGCTTTGGTTTTCATTCTTCGCCTGTTCAAGCTAACTTTTCAGCCACACGCAGCCACGCACTGCGTGAACGCGGATTGGCTTTGACTTCCTCTTCACTCGCACGGATACGAGCAATCTTTTTTAAACGGCGGGTATCTTGTTGTACTTGCGGCAGCCCCCAACCGGTATCTTCTGCCAAGCTTGATTCTTTTTGAATAAACTGTTTAATCAAACGGTCCTCTAAAGAGTGGAAGCTAATGACCGCCAGACGGCCTTCAGGCTTCAGCACTTCCACGGCCTGAGGCAAGAAAATATCAATATCTTCTAATTCTTTATTAATAGCAATACGAATGGCCTGAAATGTTCGCGTTGCCGGATGTTTATGCTTTTCCCATTTTGGATGGGCAGTTTTTACAATTTCGGCCAGCTGGCCGGTGGTTTCAATCAAACCGGCGTTTTTAATGGCTTTAGCTATACGGCGGCTATAACGTTCTTCGCCATATTTAAAAATAATATTGGCCAGTGCTTCTTCTTCAATCTGCAGCAGCCACTCTGCCGCGGTTTCACCTTGCGAGTTGTCCATACGCATATCCAGCGGGCCATCCTGCATAAAGCTAAAACCGCGTTCAGCCTGATCCAGCTGCGGAGACGATACGCCCAGGTCGGCCATCACGCCATCGACCTGTTCAATACCACGTGCGGCCAGTTCCTGCTTTAAATCGGCAAAGCTGGCATGAATAATTTTAAACCGCGGATCTTGCTGTTCCAGTTCTGCTGCAACCGCTAAGGCTTGTGGGTCTTTATCAAAGGCATACACACGCGCATGTTCATCTAATTTGGACAGCAATAAACGGGTATGCCCGCCGCGGCCAAAGGTGCCATCGACATAAATTCCTGTATTGCGTTCTGCCAGCAAGGCATCAACAGTTTCGTGGAGTAATACAGAAATATGCGACATAGGGATTCAATCAATACAGCCAAAATTTAACTGCACATTATTACCTTGTTTTGACAAAGCTCCAAACGACTTTTTGTACAGAAATATTACTTTTCATAGAGAAAACCGTTTTGTGATTTTGCCAAATATTCAAAAAGCCTCACAAGGAGGCTGTTTGAATTTATTTTTTAACCAGTCCGCAGATGATTAACGCTTGCTGCTATAAATCTGGTCGAAGATGGCGCCGTTCGCAAAGTGGGTTTGCTGTGCTTTGGCCCAGCCACCAAATACTTCATCAATGGTGAAGGTTTTCAATTTCGGGAACTGATGCGCATACTTGGCCAGTACCTTTTCATTGCGTGGACGATAGAAATGTTTGGCTGCCATTTCCTGACCCAACGGTGAATATAAATAGTTGATATAACCAGTTGCCAGCCACTTGTTGCCATTACGCTCTACGGTACGGTCAACAATTGCCACTGAAGGCTCGGTTAAAATCGACATCGATGGATAAACAATATCGAACTTGTCTTTACCCAAGGTTTTCAGGGTCACCAGCGCTTCGTTTTCCCAGGTCAGCAGTACATCGCCAATACCACGTTCTGCGAAAGTGGTCATTGAGGCACGTGCTGCAGAGTCCATCACTTTAACGTTGTGATACATCTTGCTGACAAAATCTTTGGCTTTGGCTTCATTGCCACCCGGCTGTTTCAATGCATAGCCCCATGCAGACAGGTATACCCAACGTGGCAGACCACCGGTTTTCGGGTTTGGGGTAATAATCTGTACGCCCGGTTTGGTTAAATCGGTCCAGTCTTTGATGTGCTTTGGATTGCCCTTACGCACCATAAATACGATGGTTGAGGTATATGGTGCCGAGTTATGCGGGAACTCTTTTTGCCAACCCGGCTGGATTTGACCCGATCTGACGATTTCTTCAATATCGTTGGCCAGTGCCAAAGTCACCACATCACCTTTCAGGCCATCGACCACTGAACGCGCCTGTTTGCCTGAACCGCCATGAGACTGCTTGAAATTCACGCTTAAACCGGTGCGCTTTTTCCAGTAATCACCAAACGAGGCATTAAATTCATCATAGAATTCGCGTGTCGCATCATAAGACACGTTTAAAAATTGACGATCTGCTGCCTGGGCAGAATTGACTGTTGCCGCAAGGCCGGTTGCCAGCAAAGCCGCTGAAAATAAAGCTTTAATTTGAGATTTCATGACAGCACAAATAGGTTATCTACATTAATGCTAACTATATGAAATAAAATCATAAATCGCAATTCAGAAAAATTTTTACTTTCGTTTTAAGATGGGCAATTTTTTCTTTTAATCATTTGTTTTTCTTTTAAAAAGCAGCATAACCGATGGGCCAAAATCAGGTTATAGCTTTTTATGGAATAGATATTCAAAAATATGAATAAACCCGGCTTTCAGACGCTTGGCAAACCGTGCTGATTTAAAGCAAGATTAAGATGAGATAGCCCGCGCTTGATCCATTCACCTAAATACCCAGTTACATATCAATAAAATGCGAAACTTGCATAATTATATATAAAAAAATATGATATAAGATAAGTTTTGTTGCTGATCTTCACTTTCTCTTCACAGTTATTTGCTAAAACATGTACTCAACAGCGAAATGTGAATAGAAGTAACCAGCAGCCTGACATTTTTTATATTTTTGTAAAAAGTGTGATGCAGTTCTTACTTTTTACATTTTATCTGTGGTTATATAGTAGCCACAACGTAAAAAAATTAAATCCAAAACCAGTTTGGGGGAGTATCAGGATGAAACAGTCAGTCTATGTACTGTATTTAAGTTTAGGATTGGGCCTGATGGCGCAAACCAGCCATACGGCAGTGGTTAAAAATACCCATACTGCGGTGAAAATGACGCCAGCAAAACCTTCCCTCATTGAAAAAGCCCTGTTGCAGCAAAAAGAACAGTTAGGCACCACCAAAACAGACAAGCTGCAAGCCGATAATGACCTGAAAATGATGACGTCAATTAAAGCAGCGCCAACCCAGAATTTCTTTGCTTCACAAAACCAGCGTTTTAGCCGTTTTGTACAATCCTTCTTCAGCTCGAACCAGTCTTAATTGACCGGATTGAACTGAACCTGCGCGCGACTGATTCCCCCTCAAGCCGCGTGCTGTTGCAGCCTGATCATCGAATGCAGAATAAAGCATTAAGTGATCAGGCTTTTTCGTTATAATAGATTCCAATTTACATTCTGACTCATTACTGATTATGACTGTTCGTACCCGTATTGCTCCTTCTCCTACCGGTTTTCCGCATGTAGGCACTGCATATATTGCCTTGTTTAACCTGTGCTTTGCCAAACAGCATGGCGGCGAGTTTATTTTGCGTATTGAAGATACCGACCAGCTGCGCTCGACCCCTGAATCTGAACAAATGATTCTTGATTCTTTGCGCTGGTTAGGCCTGAACTGGTCAGAAGGTCCAGATGTGGGTGGCCCACATGCGCCATACCGTCAATCGGAGCGTATGGACATCTATAAACAGTATGCCCTGGAACTGGTTGAAAAAGGTCATGCCTTCTACTGCTTCGCGACTGCAGAAGAACTGGACCAGATGCGTGCTGAACAGCAAGCACGTGGCGAATCTCCACGTTATGACGGTCGCGGTTTACAGCTTTCTGCCGAAGAAGTTCAGCGTCGTCTGGCGGCAGGCGAACCACATGTAATCCGCATGAAAATTCCAACCGAAGGCATCTGCAAATTTAACGACATGCTGCGCGGTGAAGTGGAAATTCCTTGGGCGCAAGTCGACATGCAGATTCTGCTGAAAACTGATGGCCTGCCAACCTATCATTTAGCCAACGTGGTCGATGACCATTTAATGCAAATCACCCACGTCATTCGTGGTGAAGAATGGATTCCATCAGCACCAAAACATCAGTTGCTGTATCAATACTTTGGCTGGGATATGCCAGTACTGTGCCACATGCCGCTGCTGCGTAACCCGGACAAATCCAAACTGTCAAAACGCAAGAACCCGACTTCAATCAACTACTATAAAGACATTGGCGTACTGCCAGAAGCCTTGCTGAACTATTTGGGCCGCATGGGCTGGTCAATGCCAGACGAGCGTGAAAAATTCACCCTGGCAGAAATGATTGAACACTTTGACATCAACCGTGTGTCTTTGGGCGGTCCAATCTTTGATGTGGAAAAACTGAACTGGCTCAACGGTCAGTGGATTAAAGCCCTTTCTCCGGCTGAACTGCTGGATACCTTGTTAGCCTGGAAAGCTGATCGTGCCAAACTGGAAGAAATTGCTGCCGCGATTCAGCCACGTATCAACTTATTATCTGAAGCCGTGAACTGGTCTGCGCACTACTTCAACCATTTCCCGACACTTTCAAAAGAACAGTTTGAAAATAAAAAACTGTCTGAAGAACAGGTTCGTCAAAGCTTGCAGTTTGCCATCTGGCGTCTGGAAAGTCTGTTCACCTGGAACAATGACACCGTGAGCCAGACCTTAATGGACCTGGCCGCACAAATGGAAATTAAACTGCGCGACTTTATGCCGGCATTCTTTATTGCCATTGCCGGTTCAACTGCCTCTACGCCAGTGATGCAGACCATGGTCACTATTGGTCCGGATTTAACTTTTGCCCGCCTGCGCCATGCGCTGGAAATTGTGGGCGGACCAAGCAAAAAAGAGCTAAAAGCTTGGGAAAAACTCAATGAAAGCTTAAAATTGCCGAAAAATGATGCAGTTGATGCAAGTTAATGCAGTTTTTTGTTGACGTGTGAGCATTATCTTCATAATATAGCGCTCACACAGACTGGGGCCATAGCTCAGTTGGTAGAGCGCTACAATGGCATTGTAGAGGTCAGCGGTTCGATCCCGCTTGGCTCCACCATGGTTTCATAATTGTGTTGCCTCAATAAGTCCCTATCGTCTAGAGGCCTAGGACATCGCCCTTTCACGGCGGTAACCGGGGTTCGAATCCCCGTAGGGACGCCATATTTAAGCTCACTTTTAAAGTGATCTGATAAAAAACCCAAGCATTATGACTTGGGTTTTTTATTGCCTGTTGTTTTATTTTGCTGTGCTTTTTTGCTTTCTGATGTATTCCGATTAAAATAAACCACAGATTAGAATTTTGGAGTTGTAATGCAATACCGTTGCCCGAAGTGTCAAAGCCCGAAAATCATGCCTGTTGCGCAAGCAGGCCAAGCAGCTCCACGTCCGGTGGTGCCAAAAAGCCTGGTATTTCTGATTCCAGCCATTTTTATTTTATTGCTGCTGGTGCTGATTAGTATTGCCATGTGGATTTTTGGTGATGGTGCGGGCACTACCCTGCAAACAGCAACCGTAATTGTCTTTGTGATCTGTTTAATTGCTGGCTTCATGTTCTATCGTGATTTGCCAGATTTTAAAATTTCAATGCAGGCTTTTATGCAAAACCAGAAGAAATGGAAATGCCGCGAATGCAACCATGAGTGGGAAATCTGATTTTTCTCATTGATTCAAACAAAGCTGCATCTGGCGTTGATCAGGATAGCTCCCAACGCCAGCCCATGATTATAAAAAGGTAAAAAATCATCTCCTTCAATGAAGTGCTAAAAGTATTGCACACTTCCTGCGATCGCTACACGCCTTCCTTCTATATCTATATAGCGCGACCAGGATAATACCCATCTCTTTATAGCTCTCTATTCAAACTACATAAAAAAACCAGCCCGAAGGCTGGTTTTTTATTTAGATGGGATTAACCACCAATTTTGCGATATTTCTGACGCTTGGTAATCAGGTCATCACCATCACGTTTACGACGGTATTCTTCGAACTCCGCATAGTTACCAGTGAAGAATTCAGGGGTTTCACCTTCGAATGACAAGATGTGCGTTGCAATACGGTCCAGGAACCAACGGTCATGCGAGATCACCATCACGGTACCCGGGAAGACCAGAATTGCATCTTCAAGCGCACGTAAAGTTTCGATGTCCAGGTCGTTTGACGGTTCATCGAGCAGGATGACGTTAGCGCCCATTTGCAGGATTTTTGCCAGTTGTAAACGGTTACGCTCACCACCTGACAATTGACCAACACGTTTTTGCTGATCTTGGCCTTTAAAGTTAAAGCGACCAATATAAGCACGTGACGCAATTTCGTATTCACCAATACGTAAGATGTCTAAACCGCCAGACACTTCTTCCCACACGGTTTTGTTGTCATCTAGCGTGTCACGAATCTGACCCACGTAAGCGACTTTAACCGATTCACCCAGTGTTACCGTACCGGTATCTGGTTGCTCTTCACCGGTCATCATACGGAACAGTGTGGTTTTACCTGCACCGTTCTCACCCACAATACCGACAATTGCTGCAGGTGGTACAGTGAAGGTTAAATCTTTATACAGGGTACGATCACCAAATGACTTGCTGATGCCTTCAACCTCAACGACCTTGTTACCCAAACGTGGACCAGGTGGAATGTAGATTTCAGAAGTTTCGTTACGCTGCTGGAATTCGCGTGAGTTCAGCTCTTCAAAACGCTCCATACGCGCTTTGTTTTTCTTTTGCTGACCTTTAGCATTTGAACGAACCCATTCAAGTTCTTTTTTCAATGCCTTCGCAAAAGATTCTTCCTGCTTCTGCTCTTGCTCTAAACGCGCGTTCTTTTGCTCTAACCAAGACGAATAGTTGCCTTGATATGGAATACCATGTCCGCGGTCAAGCTCCAGAATCCACTCGGCAACGTTATCAAGGAAGTAACGGTCGTGCGTAATCGCCACGATGGTGCCCGGGAAGTCTTTTAAGAAACGTTCTAACCAGGCTACAGATGAAGCATCTAAATGGTTCGTCGGTTCGTCCAGCAGCAGCATGTCTGGTTTAGACAATAGCAAACGGCACAGTGCCACACGACGGCGCTCACCACCTGAAAGCTTAGTCACATCTGCATCCCATGCTGGCAGGTTTAATGCCGCTGCGGCTTGCTCCAGCTGGTTATTCAGGTTGTGCGCATCCCAAGTCTGAATAATGGCTTCCAGCTTTTCCTGCTCTTTTGCAAGCGCATCAAAGTCTGCATCTTCAGCTGCATATTCAGCGAATACTTCGTCCAGACGCGCCAATGCATCAAGCGCTTCACGTACGCCATCTTCCACGTTACCACGAACGTCTTTGGTTGGATCGAGCGGTGGTTCTTGCTCAAGGTAGCCGATTTTAATTCCTGGCTGTGCACGTGCTTCACCAGAGAAATCTTTATCTACGCCCGCCATAATACGAAGCAAGGTCGATTTACCTGCACCGTTTAGACCAAGCACACCAATTTTTGCGCCTGGGAAAAATGATAAAGAGATGTCTTTTAAGATTTCGCGCTTCGGCGGAACCATCTTCGACACTCGGTTCATCGTATAAATATATTGGGCCACGTAGGACTCCTCAATAGAAAAACCAATTTCGGGGGCAAAACCGCCACCCCTACTCAAATGAGCGAAAAAATAATCGGCTATTATACCTGAAAGCCAGAAAAAGATAAGGGATCGGCCTCATCTTCCACGCTTTGTTACAACTCTTTAAAGTGCCCAAAATTCAGGCATACATTGCAGCCTTATCCGCCGTTGAAATTTTAAAATGAGGGCGTCTTTATGAAATTTAAAGATAATTATTGCAGATATTTCCCTCTTTATTTCATAAATAGACCTGCTACACTTGATCAAAATATAACTCACGCAAGATGAACGAAAAATGACGTATAAAGCTGAAACTTTGGCCATTCATGCTGGCTACACCCCTGAACCGACCACCAAAGCTGTGGCAGTACCCATTTACCAGACCACCTCTTATGCCTTTGACAATACCCAGCACGGTGCCGATCTGTTCGATTTAAAAGTACAAGGCAATATTTATACCCGTATCATGAACCCGACCACGGCAGTGCTGGAACAACGCGTGGCAGCGCTCGAAGGCGGGATTGGTGCGCTGGCACTCGCATCGGGGATGGCGGCAATTACCTATACCATTCAGACTCTGGCCGAAGCCGGCGATAATATTGCATCGGTTTCAACCCTGTATGGCGGTACCTACAACCTGTTCGCACATACGTTGCCCAAACAGGGCGTCGAAGTCCGTTTCTTTGATTATCAGAACCCGGAAGCCTTACGCGAACTAATTGATGACAAAACCAAACTGGTTTTTGTGGAATCCATTGGTAATCCGCTCGGCAATATTATTGATTTAGAAGCCATCTCCCAAATTGCGCATGAATATGGCATTCCGGTGGTGGTGGATAACACGGTGGCCACACCGGTGCTGCAAAAATCCTTTGATTTTGGTGCCGATATTGTGGTGCATTCACTGACCAAATATATTGGCGGCCATGGCACTTCGATTGGTGGAATTATTGTCGATAGCGGTAAATTCCCGTGGGGCAAATATCCTGAACGTTTTAAATCTCTAAATACCCCTGACCCAAGCTATCACGGGGTGAATTATGTCGAAGCCTTGGGCGAAGCGGCCTTTATTGCCCGCGCCCGCGTGGTGCCGCTACGCAATACCGGTGCAGCGATTAGCCCGCATAATGTTTTCCTGATTCTACAAGGACTGGAAACCTTAAGCCTGCGCATGGAACGTCATACCGAAAATGCCCAAAAAGTGGCGGAATATTTGCAGCAGCACCCTAAAGTGAAATGGGTCAATTACGCCGGCTTAAAAGATCATCCACAACATGCGCTGGCGCAAAAATATGTTAAAGGCAAACCGTCTGCGATTCTATCCTTTGGTGTGCAAGATGGCCGTGAAGGCGGCACCCGCTTTATTGATGCGCTGCAACTGTTTACCCGTTTAGTCAATATTGGCGATGCCAAGAGTCTGGCCTGCCACCCGGCTACAACAACGCATCGACAATTAAATGATGAAGAGCTGAAAGCGGCGGGGGTAAGTGAAGATATGGTGCGCCTGTCGATTGGCATTGAACATATTGATGATTTGATTGCCGATCTGGAGCAGGCACTGGCTAGCGTCTAATTATTGCAATTTCACGACAAACGGTCTGCTTTTGCGCTGCAATGGCAGACTTTTTGCTTTTTAAACATAGAAACAAGGACTTGCTTTGTCGAAAAATTTTAAGCAGAATTTACCAATCCACCAAAACACCCCATTAGAGCAATTACTCTAAAATAACTTTCAATTTCAAGCACTTATTTTATAGCTTTTTTTTAAACTTCGGTTATTATAATGCCCATCATAACAGCCCGAACCAATGAGATTGGGCGCAAAAATTCAAATAACAAAGACCATTGAGTCTGATCTTTTAATCAAGCAGGGATACGAGTGTGAAGGCAAAACTAGAGAAACTTTTCAAGAAAAAAGTAAATGGAAAAACCGTACTGATTACCGGTGCATCCAGTGGTATCGGACTGACCACCGCTTATCGTCTGGCAGAGGCGGGAGCGCATGTACTGCTGGTGGCACGTACCCAGGAAACCCTGGAGCAGGTCAAAGCAGAGATTGAAGCCAAAGGTGGCAAAGCATCTATTTTCCCGTGTGATTTAAACGATTGGGAAGCCATTGACCAGACTTCAAAAGATATTTTAGCGTCTGTCGATCATATTGATATTTTAGTTAACAATGCCGGACGTTCAATCCGTCGTGCCGTGCATGAATCTTTAGACCGTTTCCACGATTTTGAACGCACCATGCAGCTGAATTATTTTGGTGCCGTGCGTCTGGTGATGAATATCCTGCCACAAATGATGGTACGTCGTAGCGGCCAGATTATTAACATCAGCTCGATTGGCGTATTGGCCAACGCGACCCGTTTCTCGGCTTATGTTGCCTCTAAAGCCGCATTGGATGCTTTTAGCCGCTGTCTATCGGCCGAAGTACATTCACACAATATTGCAATTACCTCCATTTATATGCCGCTGGTGCGCACTCCAATGATCGCACCGACCAAGATGTATAAATATGTCCCTACCCTTTCACCAGAACAGGCTGCCGATTTAATCTGCTATGCCATTGTTAAACGTCCGAAAAAAATTGCCACGCATTTAGGCCGTTTGGCTTCAATTACTTATGCGATTGCACCGGATATTAACAACAAGCTGATGTCGATTGGTTATAACCTGTTCCCAAGTTCATCGGCTTCGGTGGGTCAGCCACAAAAGCTGAACTGGGTACAAAAAGCGTATGCCCGTTTGTTCCCGGGTGAACACTGGTAAAACAATCCTTTTAAAGACCTGTCTAATGACAGGTCTTTTTATGTTATAAAACCCCTCATTTTGAACAGTTAAAGTAAGACTATGCGGACCTTTTCCCTTATTCTGCAATATGGGTGTTTTGCCTTTGCCCTATTTCTGGGCTATCAGGTGGCGATGGCGCTGTATCATCAGGATTATGAGCTGATGGAATTGATTGCCGATGTGGGCACGATTCTGATCTGTATTGATTTAGGTGTGTTTTTATTTTCCAGTAAAGCTGCCAATAAGCTGAGTTTGCAGGAATATGCCAAACAGCTGGAACAGCCGCCTACGCCACTGGTGAGTTTTACCCGCAAGCTGGGGCATTTGGGCATTATGCTGATTTTATGTAGCTGGATTGTGCCGATGGTCAATTAAATAGGGCAATAAAAAAACCTCCCAATTGGGAGGTTTTTTCAGAGCTAAAGATTACTTTGAACCTTTAATCCCGGCTTGCAATAACAATGCACCTAAACCACCAATCTTATTGTCTTGTGGTTTTGCCGCTTGCGACTTTTTGCCCTGAGGACGATCACCCTGCGGACGCGCCTGTTGCGGACGTTTACCCTGCGGCTTACGTTCAGTACGCTGTTCATTTTGGTCACGGCGTGGCTGACGTGGCGCTTTCGCTGCAGCAGCACCTTCCGGACGCATCGACAGGTTCACACGGTTACGCTCAACATCTACCGTTAAAACACGCACCTGAACAATTTGACCCGGTTTCACCACTTTATGCGGATCAGACACGAATTCATTGGCCAGTTCAGAAATATGGACTAAACCGTCCTGATGTACACCGACATCTACAAAGGCACCGAAGTTGGTGACATTGGTGACCACACCTTCTAGCTGCATGCCTTCAGACAATTGTGATACTTCAGTAATATCATCACGGAATTTAGCGGTACGGAATTCCGGACGCGGGTCACGGCCCGGCTTTTCAAGTTCGCTCAGCACGTCCTGAATGGTTGGTAAACCAAACTGGTCATCTACAAATTCTTCTGCATTGACCTGACGGATAATTTCAGTATTGCCAATAATATCTTTGACTGTGGTCGCTTTGGCTTCGACAATTTTAGACACCAGCGCATACGACTCCGGGTGCACCGCAGAGGCATCTAAAGGCTCAGAACCATTTTGAATACGCAAGAAACCTGCCGCCTGTTCAAAAGTACGCTCACCTAAACGTGGCACTTTTTTCAGGGCCTGACGATTATCAAAACGGCCATTTTCCTTACGGAAGTCCACGATTTGCTGGGCAATTGATTTGTTCAGACCAGCGATATAACCCAGAATTGCTGCAGATGCCGTATTCACATCCACACCCACCGAGTTCACACAGTCTTCCACCACTGCTTCCAGGGTTTTGGCCAAACCGGTCTGGTTTACGTCGTGCTGGTACTGACCCACACCAATTGATTTCGGATCAATTTTCACCAGCTCTGCCAATGGATCTTGTAAACGACGGGCAATGGATACTGCACCACGAATCGACACATCCAGTTCTGGAAGTTCTTGTGAAGCCAGTTCAGAAGCTGAATAAACCGAAGCACCTGCTTCAGACACCGAAACACGGGTCAGTTTCAGGTCAGAATTCGCGGCCATCATTTCAGCCACTAGCGCTTCAGTTTCACGGCTTGCGGTACCGTTACCAATCGCGATTAAATCGACGTTAAATTCACGGCAAAGACGCGCCAGTTCCGTTAATGAACCGGCTTTATCATCTTTTGGTGCAAATGGATAAATAGTGCTGTGTGCCAATACATCGCCTGATTCATTGACTACCGCCAGTTTCACACCGGTACGGATGCCCGGGTCAACGCCCAGCGTCGTACGTGCACCAGCAGGTGCAGACAGCAGCAGATGACGTAAGTTTTCAGCAAACACCTGCATCGCTTCTGCTTCAGCCGCCAGACGTTTTTCAGTCAGCAATGAATGCTCAATGGTCGGGCGAACTTTACCGAGCCAGAACAGTTTTGCGGTCTGCTTTAAATAGTCCTGACGCGCTTGTGGCTGCACGGCATCTAAGTTGTATTCGGTTTCAATACGTGCCAGTGGCGCTTCATCTTCACCATCAACTTTTAAGCCCAGCACGTTTTCCTGACGGCCACGCAGCATGGCCAGTAAACGGTGCGATGGTACTTTGTTCAGGCTTTCAGAGAAATCGAAGTAATCACGGAATTTTTTACCAACTTCTTTTTTCTCATCACTGGCCACCAGACTTTTCAGCACGGCGGTTTTGGCGAAGGTTGCTTTCAGTTCTGTGGTGAGTGCAATATTTTGCGCCCAGTCATCAATTAAAATATGCTGAATGGCATCGAGCTGGCTTTCCAGGTCTGGATAATCTTCATGGCTAAAGCCTGCAAGCGCTTCTGCTGGATCAATCGCTTCTGCAAAGATTTTCTCTGCGATTGGACCCAAGCCGGCTTCTTTGGCTTTAAAAGATTTGCTGGTACGTTTTGGACGGTACGGCGCGTAAATTTCTTCTAAGGCATTTTTAGTTTCAGCCGCATTCACACGTACCAATAAATCATCAGATAATTTATTTTGTTCTTTTAGTGATTCAATCACTTTTTCACGGCGTTCAAACAAATCACGCAAATACGCTAAACGTGTATCGAGCTGGCGAAGTTGCGTATCGTCTAAGCCCTGCGTTACTTCTTTACGGTAACGTGCAATAAAAGGAACACTGGCACCTTCATCAATGAGTTTGATGGCAGCTTCTACCTGATTTGGACGTACGGCAAGTTCTTTTGCCAACTGCTGAACTAAGTCAGTCATCGTGTTTGATCCCACAAGGATAAGTACTAAATGGCATGATTATAAAGACCAGGCCCATAAAATCCACAATTGTTTTATGAAATTTACAGATGGCGATTCTTGCCAATTCGCAGATATTTCACATTTTTGCGGTAAATTCATCATTTCAGGGCCTTTTCTTCCCCAAATTGTGGGATTTATCTTCTATCATAGATGTATATATTTGGTATCTATGTCTTGATTTTAACTGCAATATTTGTTGCTTTAGAGCATAGTCAAGGCATACAGATGAATCGTATACTCAAAGTCAGTGAAAGCTTTGCATACGACCACAATAAAGAATAAAGGAGCACATCATGAGTTTAGTTGTACCTGCTGAAAATACAGATGCCGTACATACCGAAACTGACCGCGTTGAACGCATTCTCGTTGTCGATGATGATGTGCGTTTGCGTACGCTGTTACAGCGTTTTCTGGAAGATAAAGGTTTCGTGGTCAAAACTGCCCATGATGCTACGCAAATGGATCGCCTGTTACAACGCGAGCTGTTTTCCCTGATCGTGCTCGATTTCATGCTGCCGGTTGAAGATGGCCTGAGCATTTGCCGCCGTTTACGCCAGTCCAGTATTGATACGCCAATTATCATGCTGACCGCACGCGGCAGCGACTCAGACCGTATTGCCGGCCTTGAAGCAGGTGCCGATGACTATCTGCCAAAACCGTTTAACCCGAACGAACTGTTAGCGCGTATTCGTGCCGTATTACGCCGTCAGGTACGTGAAGTCCCAGGCGCACCAAGCCAGCAGATGGAAGTGGTCAGCTTTGGACCGTGGGCGCTAGATCTTTCGACCCGTACCCTGACCCGTGAAGGTCAAGTCGTGACTTTAACTACAGGCGAGTTCGCAGTGTTAAAAGCGCTGGTACAACATCCTCGTGAACCGCTGACCCGCGACAAGCTGATGAATCTGGCGCGTGGCCGTGAATGGGGTGCAATGGAACGTTCGATTGATGTGCAAGTGTCTCGTTTACGTCGCCTGATTGAAGAAAACCCGGCACGTGCGCGTTATATTCAAACGGTGTGGGGTGTGGGTTATGTCTTTGTTCCAGATGGTGCGGAATAAAGCTCACTCATCGAATCTATGACGGAGTCTTACGGTCTACTCCCCACTGATGGGATACAACCTGCGGTTCGCCTTACTTTTGTTTCGGCAAAAGTAAGCAAAACCATTGTCATCCGCAAAACTCGGCAAATTCCGTCATTTCAACCAATATTTCGCAGAAACATAAGTAATTTACTTGAGTCCTGCCTCAAACAGTTGCGGATGACCTAACGCGTATCCAATTTTGGGGGAGAACTTTCCCTTTTTAAAAAGGACTCATTGTGAAACTCGACCCCATCGATCCACAAGACTTTACCGACTTTGAAACCTATTCAGAACGCAAACGCACGCCGTGGGAACGCTTTCTGGATAAAATCAAACCGCGCTCGGCTGCCATGCGGACCACCGTGCTGGTGTTGTTTGTGGTGATTTTCAGTCTGTTTATGTCCCTGTGGTTCTTTTGGCGCACCCTGTATCTGCCGGAAATCCAGCAACATGCCCGTTATCTGGCGGTTGAACTGGAAATTCTGAACAATCCGGAATTACGGATTTTCCATAATGATGCCGAAGTCGATGTCGATGCCTGGCTAAAAAACCGGGTCGGGATTGAATACATTACCGATCCCAAGGAATATCCAAATGTCCGCGACAAGGTTATTGCCGAGTTCTTTACCCGACAAATTGAGAAAAAACTGGCCAATGAACTCAAAGCCGATGATGTAACCGTGTATTTCCAGTTCAAGCCCAGCCCACGCATCTGGATTCAAACGCCGGAAATGAACGGCCACTGGGTCCGTGAACCATTAAAAACCTATGCCAACTACAGTCCGGAACTGGTGTTTGGCTGGCTGCTCGGCATTCCACTGCTGTCTGCCATTATTATTCTGACCCTAGTGCGTCAGCTAAACCGGCCATTACGCCGTTTGCAGGAAGCCGCCAATACCTATAGTCAAACCGGTAAAGCGCCTTATCTGGAAACCAACCACGGGCCGCTAGAAATCCGTCAGGTGAACCAGGCCTTTAACCAGATGATTTTTACCCTGGAACAGACCGAGCGTGACCGCCGGATTATGCTGGCCGGAATTTCGCATGACCTGCGCACGCCTCTGACCCGGATTCGCCTGAGTGCAGAAATGATGCCGGATGAAGACTTTTTAAAAGAAGGCCTGATTTACGATGTCGAAGATATGGACGCCATTTTGGACCAGTTCATTTCCTATATGCGCGATGGCTCGGATGAAGAACTGCAAGATACCGATTTAAATGCCTTGTTACAGGAACTGGTGATCCAGTTTAAACCGCTGGACATTCGCTTTAGCCCGGAAGAATTACCGATTTTGCAGGCACGCAGCCTGTCGCTGAAACGCTTGATTGGCAACCTGATTAACAATGCCAAGCGTTATGGCACTGAACCGATTGAGCTGTCTGCCAAAGTGCAGGAACAATTTATCTGCATTAGTGTGGCCGATCATGGTGAAGGCATTCCTGAAGATCAGATTGAATCTTTAATGCAGCCTTTTGTGCGTGGGAATGCCGCACGTACCGTCCAAGGTAGCGGTTTAGGTCTGGCCATTGTGAAACGGATTGTCGATATTCACCAAGGCGAGCTGATTATTCGCAATCGCGAGCACGGTGGACTGGAAGTCATCATCTCTTTACCGCTGCCCGAACAGCCAGATGATGAAAAAAACAACAGCAGCACCCTAGAAAAAATTAAGCAAAGTATTACAGAACATTTCTAAATCATGCTTAAACATTGATCAATCAGTTCTTGGTGAAGATTTGGCTTTTAATTTTTATTATTGAATTTTCAACAAGATAAAAAGCATCAAATATATTTATACCTGCATTTTTTGAAAAAATTAGACCTTAGCCTAACAGGTATGCAAAATGGCTTTTTTGATGGGTACAATCGCCATCAGTTCTGATTTTTCAAACGAGAGTAAACCATGTCCCTAGATCGCATCCGTTTAGCTTCCCTACATGACAAGGTTATGAGTGCGGAGCAAGCTGCTCAATTCATCCAAGACGGTATGACTGTTGGTATGAGTGGCTTTACACGTGCCGGTGAAGCGAAAGCTGTTCCTTTGGCTTTAGTGAAACAAGCACAAGCGAATCCTCTAAAAATTACATTAATTACTGGTGCGAGCTTAGGGAACGATCTCGACAAACAACTGACTGAAGCCGGTGTACTGGCACGTCGTCTGCCTTTCCAAGTGGATAACACTTTACGTAAAGCCATCAACAAAGGCGAAGTCATGTTCATCGATCAGCACTTGTCTGAAACAGTTGAGCAAATGCGTAACCAGCAGCTGAAAAAGCCAGATGTAGCGGTAATTGAAGCCGTTGCAATTACTGAAGATGGTGGCATCGTGCCAACCACTTCTGTAGGTAACTCTGCAAGCTTTGCAATTTTTGCTGAAAAAGTCATTGTTGAAATTAACACCAACTTAAGCCCGGCATTTGAAGGCTTACACGACATTTATATCCCGACCTATCGTCCAACCCGTCAACCAATTCCATTGACCAAAGTTGACGAGCGTATCGGTACTCAAGCAATTAACATCGATCCTGCAAAAATCGTTGGTATCGTATTTAACAGCGAATTACATGACTCTCCATCGACTGTCACTGCACCAGATGACGAGACTCAATCGATTGCCAACCACTTGATCGCGTTCTTTGAAAAAGAAGTAGCTGAAGACCGTTTACCGAAAAACCTCGGTCCTTTACAAGCAGGTATTGGTTCAATTGCCAACGCAGTATTGACCGGCTTGAAAGAATCAAACTTCGAAGACCTGATCATGTACTCAGAAGTACTGCAAGACTGTACTTTCGAACTGATTGATGCCGGTAAAATGAAGTTCGCTTCAGGTTCATCTATTACCCTGTCTGCGAAATACGGCGAGAAAGTATTTAACAACCTGGAACAGTACAAAGATAAACTGGTTCTGCGTCCACAAGAAATTTCAAACCACCCTGAACTGGTACGTCGTTTAGGTATTATCGGCATCAACACTGCGCTTGAGTTCGATATCTACGGTAACGTGAACTCCACTCACGTATGCGGTACCAAAATGATGAACGGTATTGGTGGTTCAGGTGACTTCGCGCGTAACGCTCACCTGGCCATTTTCGTGACCAAGTCTATTGCCAAAGGCGGCGACATTTCATCTGTTGTTCCATTTGCATCACACATTGACCATGCAGAACACGACGTTGACATTCTGGTGACTGAACAGGGTCTTGCCGATCTTCGTGGTCTGGCACCGCGTGAGCGCGCTCGTGCGATTATCGACAACTGTGCACACCCAATGTACCGTGATGCATTAAATGACTACTTCGACCGCGCATGTGCAAAAGGCGGCCACACGCCTCACCTGTTACGTGAAGCGTTGGCTTGGCACAGCAACTTCGAAGAAAACGGTCACATGCTGGCCCAAGAAGCAGCGGTAAAAACGGCTTAATCTCGGCCTGAATCAGATCTAAAAAAACGCTCCTCTGGAGCGTTTTTTTATGGTTGGATAGTTTCCCCTATCACGTCATCTATTATCGGGTCGGGTTGCGTAACTGTGAGCTGATATCGGGGAACAAGCTATTGCCCAGATTCATCTCATAATCGACCACGCCTAAAGAGATATTGGGTAAATCAAGCTGGATCTGTCCATCCGGGCCACGAAATGGCGCCAGCAGGGTTTCCAGGCCACGTAGCGGGTTATCCGACTGCAAACCGGCGGCAATCGCCAGAATATGCTGCTGCAACGCCGGAGAAAGGTGATCCATATTGACCGGTTCTTTGGCCGGCATGGTAATGAGAACAGGCGGGTCCGGGTCAATGACCCGGTTTTGAGTGTCCTGCTGAATTTGCATGATCCGGTGCTGTAATGCCTTACGCTTTGCACGATCTTCCTGATACGGAATAAAGCCCACTTCCTGACGTAGTTCAGGTTCTGCCATGACCTGAAGCATTGCTAGACGCTCGGGTTGCGCCCAGACCGACGTTGAGCCGATTCCCAGCATAATCATTACAGTCGAGGAGAACATCTGAAAGCGCGTCATACACGGCCTCCTGAACAGTAATGAAACATGTCTCTCTATTAAGCACCAGAATGCAACCTTATTCAGCAGGATTCGTGTTATTGAGCTGTTATTAGCGTAACACTGCTCCTGATTTGATAGTCAACAATCTGAAAGATGAAAGATGAAAGATGAAAGATGAAAGATGAAAGATGAAAGATGAAAGATGAAAGATGAAAGATCATCGCACAGTTTTTAAATGACATAAAAAAAGCCCCTGCAATGCAGGGGCTTTTTTGAATATGGTGGCGAGACCCAGGATCGAACTGGGGACACACGGATTTTCAATCCGTTGCTCTACCAACTGAGCTATCACGCCGATGCCGTGTATTAAGCCGCATCTGGGGAAATTAGTCAATATAAATCATGACATTTTTATTTAATCGAGTATTTTTTACCCAAAAAAAATCCCTGATGGGATCAGGGATTGAAAACGTTTAAACGTTTGAATATGGTGGCGAGACCCAGGATCGAACTGGGGACACACGGATTTTCAATCCGTTGCTCTACCAACTGAGCTATCACGCCGATGACGCGTATTAAACAATCTCCGCCCGGTGCCGTCAAGCAGCTTTTGCATAAATTCAAGCATTTGTTTACTTTTACAGCATTTTGTACGCTGTCTGCTTATTTTTTAAGTGAAACGCCCATGATTCCAGTCATTTGCAGGCCAGCAGATAAAAAAAGAGAGGCGATTAGCCTCTCTTGAATTTCATTTTAAATTGTTTAGAGCTTGTCCAAATGTGCCAGACAGCGGTGAATTGCGCCACAGCCCGGTTCAAACTGATTCACGCCTTTGGCTTCTTCCATACGGCAGACTTCACTGACCAGACGCTCGGCCACACCACGACCACGATTGGCCGGATGCACCACAATATATTCCAGGGTCCTGCTTTCGCCCTGCCCGGTACACCAAATTGCACCAATTAATTTTGTATTAAATTCTGCGGTATAAAGTAGGGTATACTGGTTCAGATGTTGCTGGAGTTGCTCTACCGCATCCTGGCCATCACCAAACTCTGGACTGGTGTCATACAGTCGCTCAAGCTGGCTGCGCACTTCATCATTTTCCAGTGAAGTATAAGCATGTACGGTAATAGGCATTGATTAACCCTCCTGAGCAATCTAATATGCTGGGACTTCGTCGCAGCGAAACATTTTTACATCCATCATTTTTAACGTTTTTTGAGGAACGTGTCCATGACAGAGCGTATCAGTGAAGTGGTAAGAAACACTAACGAAACCAAAATTCGAGTTCGTTTAAACCTCGACGGTACCGGTCAAGGCACACTCAACACTGGTATTCCATTTTTAGACCATATGATTGATCAAATCAAGCGACACGGTTTGTTTGATATTGATATTCATTGTGATGGCGATCTGGAAATTGATGACCACCATACCGTAGAAGACTGTGGTATTACCCTGGGTCAGGCCTTTGCACAGGCACTGGGCGATAAAAAAGGCTTAAAGCGTTATGGTCACTTCTATGCCCCACTCGATGAATCTTTAAGCCGTGCCGTGGTGGATTTATCTGGTCGTCCGGGCCTGTTTATGGATGTACCATTTACCCGCGCCACCATTGGCCGTTTTGATGTCGATTTATTCTCTGAATTCTTCCAGGGCTTTGTGAACCACTCGCTAATGACCGTACACATCGACAACCTGAAAGGCAAAAACAGCCACCACCAGATTGAAAGTGTGTTTAAAGCATTTGCGCGCGCACTGCGTATGGCCTGTGAAATTGATCCACGTGCTGCCAATACTGTGGCATCGACCAAAGGTACCCTGTAATGACCCGTATTGCCCTTCTTGATTATGGCATGGGGAATTTGCACTCTGCCGCCAAAGCCTTGGAACACGTCGGTGCTACGGTGGATGTCACCAATGACCCGAAACTGATTGCCCAGGCCGATAAAATCGTGTTTCCGGGTGTCGGTGCCATGCGTGACTGTATGCAAGGCATGCATGAAGCCGGGATCGATGAGGTCGTGCGTCAGGCGGTGTTTAATAAACCGGTACTGGCCATTTGTGTGGGTATGCAGGCGCTGATGCAACATTCCGAAGAAAATGGCGGTGCCGATGCACTGGGTATTTTTGAAGGGGTGGTAAAACGCTTCCCGGAGGTTGAAGGTCTAAAAGTGCCACACATGGGCTGGAACCAGGTGCATCAGGTTGACCCGAGCCATCCAATGTGGAACAACATTGAACAGGATGCACGTTTCTATTTCGTGCACAGCTTCTATGTCGAGCCGAAAGACAGCACAATTGTGGCAGCGACCTGTGACTATGGGCTGCAATTCTGTACCGCCCTGCACAAAGACAACCTGTTCGCGACCCAGTTCCACCCGGAAAAAAGCCATACTGCTGGTCTGCAACTGTTAAAGAACTTTGTCGACTGGAAGATTTAACACCCTTCCTCTGTTGCGCAAGATGTATAAAGCCGGGTTCGTCCCGGCTTTGTTTTCACCTATTTTTTATTTCTTTCTTTTTTAAGCAATTTTTAGTAATATTTGACTGCTTTTTATACAACTCAATAAAAAATAAAACAGGTAATTCAAAAATGCATAGCACCACTCATACCCAACACATCACGACACAAGATTCGGCACTCAGCGCGGCGGGGCGTTTTGGACGTTTCTCCTATCTGGCCTGGAACTGCCTGATTGCACTGTTAATGATTCCGGTTTTTCTGGTTTTGACCCTGCTCTTTCCCGGGCTGATGAATATTGACCCTGCTGGCGGCATTCCGCTCACCCCGCTGGTGCTGGGCGCACTGATTTATCTGGGGGTGTTATATCTGATGTTTATTTTCACCATCCGCCGTCTGCATGACCGTAACCATACCGGCTGGCTGTCGTTACTGATGCTGGTTCCAGTGGCCAACCTGTTGCTGATGCTGTATCTGTTTTTCGCCCCGGGTGATCAACGTGTTAACAGCTATGGTCCACCACGTGCTACGGCTGGCTGGGAAGCGGCGCTGGCCTGGATTTATATTATTCTGTTGGTACTGCTATTTGCTTTTGCCATTTTTGGTGCAGTACTGGCCTAAAAGGTCCCGCTTGCTTAAAATAAGGCCTGACAATTCAGGCCTTATTTTTATCGCCAGCCCAAGGAAAAGATGGCATGAGCTTATCTTCAACATCACCCCATATGCCCTCTTCCAGCCAGCTGGAACAGCTGCCGCGCTTTCAAAGTCTGCCACCCTCTAAAATTCATCTGATTCAAACGCTGGCCGAATGTCAGCACTATGCGCATGAACTGAATATTGCAGCGGTACTCGGCTTTGATTCGGAATCCAAACCGATTTTTAAAAGTGGCGAAGTGTCGGATGGCCCGCACCTGATTCAGCTGGCCACACTAGATCGGGCCTATCTATTTCAGATGAATGAGGAAATCTGGAACTTTCTTAAGCCAATCTTCGCCAACCGTGACCAGATTAAAGTCGGCTTTGGCCTGAAAAATGATGCCCATCTGTTTCGCAAAAAAGGCGTAGAACTGAACAGTGTGCTGGAACTGTCCAAATGCTTTCACAGCTTTGGCTTTAAAAACCCGGTCGGATTAAAACATGCCATGGCGCTGCTGTTTCAGGTCTATTTTCCCAAAAGCAAACGGCTCAGCACCTCGAACTGGGCCAATCCGGTATTAAGCACAGCACAAATGGAATATGCCGCCGCCGATGCTTATGCCCCGGTACTGGTTTTTGAAGAATTGTTGCGTTTGGGCCTGTTGCCGAAACAGATTCCCAATACCTCGCTCAAACTCAGAATCCGGCCATCTAAAACCCCGCCCTAAACCGCTTTGAAGATCAAGCTGCACAGACAGCCGGATTTTCTTCATCGAACCTTTGTTGACCGCCTGACACAGCACAGGCTGTTTTTATTTTTGCATGCAAATATGGCATTTAGAAAATTTTCGTTTATTGCTAAGATGGGCGGCAAGAAATTTAACCGATGAAGCAAGGAGCGAAAGCATGCTGATCATCCCTGCAATTGACCTGAAAGATGGAAAATGTGTCCGTTTAAAACAAGGTCGTATGGAAGACGATACCGTATTTTCTGATGATCCGGTGGCCACTGCACAGCATTGGGTCAATGAAGGTGCGCGTCGCTTGCATCTGGTCGACTTAAATGGCGCTTTTGCAGGTACCCCAATCCATAAACCGGTGGTCGAGGCCATTGCCAAGGCACAGCCAGACCTGCCAATTCAGATTGGTGGCGGTATTCGCTCATTTGAAACCATTGAACACTACCTCGATGCAGGCGTATCTTTTGTGATTATTGGCACCAAAGCCGTTCAAGAGCCAGAATTTGTCGAACAAGCCTGCAAAAAATTCGCCGGGCATATCATTGTCGGCATTGATGCCATGAATGGCATGGTCGCGACCGATGGCTGGGCCAACGTGACTGAAGTGAAAGCCACCGATCTGGCCAAACGTTTTGCCGATGCCGGTGTCTCCAGCATTGTGTATACCGACATTGCCCGTGACGGCATGATGCAAGGCGTAAACGTCGAGCAGACTGTCAATCTGGCGCAATATTCAGGTTTACCAGTGATTGCTTCAGGCGGCGTGACCAATCTGGATGATGTCCGTAACTTAAAAGGCCAACCGGGCATTTTAGGGGCGATTACCGGTCGTGCCATTTATGAAGGCAGCCTGAATTTGCGTGAAGCGCAATTGCTGCTGGATGAGCAAGCCCTCTAAGTGCTGCTGTCAGAAAGAGGTCTTCGGGCCTCTTTTTTTATGCCCTCACCGGGTTGATGTCTTTTTTCGAATACTCGCTGATCTGCCATGTCTGATGCCCCTGTGAACCTTAAAACCACACTTAACAGCAAAGCGCCACAACTGGCCCTGATCATGATTACCATGCTCTGGGGCGGTACCTTTGTGGCAGTCAAGCTGGCGCTGAATTATGCCAGCCCGATGTTTTTTGTCGGCTGCCGTTTTGCCGCCGCTGCACTGGCAGTCGCACTGATTTCGCTGCCGCATTTACGCGCTGTGCAAGCCAAAGAACTCTGGGCCGGTGCATTAATTGGGGTCAGCCTGACTGTCGGTTATGGTACGCAAACCGTGGGGCTGCAGACCATCAGCAGTAGCGAATCAGCATTTTTAACCGCGTTATATGTGCCGCTGGTGCCGATCTTGCTGTGGCTGCTGTTCCGGAAACGGCTGCACATCATGATCTGGCTGGGCGCAAGCTGTGCCTTTATCGGGCTGGTTTTACTGACCGGCAATGGTTTGGGGCAGCTACAGCTGAGTTTTGGTCAGCTGATTACCCTGCTCGGCGCCATTGCGATTGCACTGGAAATTATCCTGATCAGCCATTTTGCCGGACGGGTTAATCTGCAACGGGTCACGGTGATTCAACTGCTGTTCGCCTCCCTGTTTGCCTTTCTTGCCATGCCACTGGTCGGTGAGCAGCAACTGCCGCAATTTTCCTGGATGTTGCTACTCTTGGCTGGCGGTTTGGGGCTGGCCAGTGCCTTGGTTCAGCTGGTGATGAACTGGGCGCAGCGCGCAGTCAGCCCGGCACAGGCGGCAATTATTTATGCCGGAGAACCGGTATGGGCTTCGCTGTTTGGCCGTCTGGCCGGCGAGCGTTTACCGTTTATGGCTTTGGTCGGTGGTTTTCTGGTGGTGCTGGGCGTGATCATCAGTGAATGGAAACCGAAATTTCTGCGTCAGAAACAGCAGCACACGCCATCAGCGAGCGATCTTCCGGACTAAATTTTAGGAAGATCGGTCTGATCATTTAAGCAATTAAGAATACATCGGCTCATTGTCATTCAGGCGCATAATACCGCGAATGGCCCGATAGACAATCCACAGCCAGGACAGACCAATCACCGCCAGACAGAAGGCCGAAGCACCAAAAATCACTTGAGCAAAGCGGGTCGGGTCTTCATCAATAAAGAAAATAAAAAAGAACGGCACAAAGGCCACAATATTCCAGAACAGATACCACCAGAAGCTGCGAATTTGCCAAGTAAAGTGACTTTCAAAAATTGAACCGCGTACCGCACCGCGTTTTACATAATTGATGATTAGCGCGACGATTGCCAGCAAGCCGGCACTAAAAATCGCCACGATATACAGAAGGTACAGAATAAAGGTCAGACTACGATTCGGGTCACGGTCAATGGAAGTATTCATATTGTTGTCCTGCACTCCCCGCCCCGCTATGCTCAGAGCGTCAACAGATTAAAAGGAGAAATAAACCATAAAATCAAAAGAATGTTTAAGCCGATTGTACAAAAATAAATTTTACGAAAAGGTTGTTTTTGTGTTTTATGTCGCATTTTTTCCTGTGCCAGCCAGGCCGCCGGCCAGCCCCCCAGAGCCGAAACCAGATGCAGGCTCTGTTCCGGAATCCGGCGGTGACCGAGTTGGGCCGCTTCCTTGTCTTGTGCATACAGCCAATAGCTGAGTGCATTCATCAGGCTGATCAATAACAGCAGCAGGCCGTGCAATAAACCGGTCAGGGTCAGTACCGCCAGCACGAGAATATAGGCCACACACAGGATTTGCATGGCCGGACGTTTGGCCGCAGGACGCTGCCGCGGCTTGCTCACCACATCAGCACGCGGCTTGACCTGCGAGGCTTTTAAATACACCACCTGCTGGGCCCGATAGCGGCCGCGTTCATCTAGAATGACCTGATAATCCAGTGCACAACCGACAATTGGGCGCGGCCCCGGACGGGCAAAATCCTTGATATGCAAAAATACGCGGTCTTTGTCCGGATCATTGGGCTGAATAAAGCCATAGCCCTTGTCATCAAACCATTCAATTAACCGGCCCTGATCGCGCATTTCCCTACCCTTTATGTTTAAGCTGTGACGAACTTTAAGCGTTCAATCAACATATTACGCATCTCGAGCGGATTTTTCTGCAAAATTGCGTCACCGCTGCGTCCTTGCAAAGCATTTTTTTGTGCCACCTGTAAACGCATCATCCAGAAACGGCCAGCAGCCATTGCCAGATACAGCTCCAGACAGGCTTTTTCATCTTCGGTTAAAGGACGAATGCGGTCATAGGCTTTTAAAAAGGCCATGGCTTTGTCTTCATTCAGGCTGACCTGCGGATACTCGGTACAGAAGTCATTTAAGGTAATGGCAATATCAAACAGCCATTCATCCTGATTCAGCTCATAAAAATCCAGAATGCCCTGCAGCTGATCGCCTTCAAACAGGGTATTGTCGCGGAATAAATCGGAATGGATAAACCCTTTTGGACGGTCCGGATAAATCGCGGTAAGCGCTTCATACAGTCCCAGCAATTTGCTGAGCAGGACTTTATCTGCCTCGCTCAAGCTGGGTTTAATTTCCTGGGATACCGCCAGCCAGTACGCATGATCGCGGACAAAAGCGCGTTTTAAAGGAAAATCTTTTAAGGCCACATGCATTTTGGCCTGTGCCACGGCAATGGCTTCCACCTGAGCGATGCTGGCCGGCATTGGATGCTCGCCGATTAAACGCGGCGCAATCTGGGCCGGTTTCTGTTTAATCGAGTGGATGGCCTTGCCAGCATAACTGAGCGGCACCGCCACAGCCAGACCTGCCTGACCCAAATGTTCCAGTACCGGCACCAGTTCACCGGCTGCCTGTTCATCCATGTCTTCAAACACGGTCAACACATAGTGTGTACCGTCCTGAGCCACCAAAAAGTAATTGGTATTTTGAATACCGCCTTGAATCGGAATCAGATCGACCACCTCAAGTCCATAAGGGGCTGCAAAATCCTGAACTTCCTTTAAAGTCAAAGGCGTATAAACCGACATAGAAAACCTGCGAAAAATCTTACATAAGTTTGATAGAATAGCGTGTCCATCTGCCAAGGTGTAGCGCTTGTGTGGGTGAGTTTCATAATCAGCTGAAATGACTGGAAAAAATTATGCTTGCTAAACGTATTATTCCTTGCCTAGACGTAGATAACGGCCGCGTGGTGAAAGGTGTGCAATTTCTGGATATTCGTGATGCAGGTGATCCGGTTGAAGTGGCGCGTCGTTATAACGAACAGGGCGCTGATGAAATCACCTTTTTAGATATTACCGCTACCCATCATGGCCGTGACACCACCTACCGTACCGTTGAGCGTATGGCAGAAACCGTGTTTGTTCCACTGACTGTGGGCGGCGGCGTGCGTAAGGTCGAAGATATCCGTTTATTACTGAATGCCGGTGCCGACAAGGTCAGCATTAACTCGGCTGCGGTGTTTAATCCGGAATTTGTGCAGGAAGCCTCACAACGTTTTGGCGCACAATGTATTGTGGTGGCGATTGATGCCAAAAAAACCGGCGACAACAAATGGGAAATTTTCACCCACGGTGGCCGCAAACCGACCGGGATTGATGCTATTGAATGGGCCGTGAAAATGGCTGATTACGGCGCGGGTGAACTGCTAATTACCTCTATGGATGCCGATGGTACCAAAGCCGGTTATGACCTGGCACTAATGCGAACCATTAATGACCACGTCAATATTCCAACCATTGCTTCTGGCGGTGTTGGCAATTTACAGCATCTGGCAGACGGAATTTTACAAGGCGGCGCCGATGCAGTTCTGGCGGCCTCAATTTTCCACTTTGGTCAGCACACCATTCCGGAAGCCAAGCAATACTTGGCGGCACAAGGTATTGAAATGCGCCTTTAAGCCCGCTGGCTCAAAAATTTCAGAACTGAAAAAGAGTGTAGTCATACACTCTTTTTTTATACGGCAAAGCAAAACAAATAAAAAATGAAGATAAAAAAAAGGAGTCCTGAAGACTCCCTATAAACCAAGAATTGCTACAGCGCTTGGCATTAAAACGTACATATTTCAACAGAATCACCTTCGATGTAGGCAGAAGTTCTGCCGCTATCTTCAGCTTCTTTACTATAGAAAACTTCCCTGAACAGATATTGACCATCAACGCCAATTTTATTGACAATTCACGACAACAGCTTACAAAGCAGTTGTTTTCAATCAGTTTTATTTGATCTCTATCACATAATTGATCCAGTATTATTGTTCCGCGAATATACTGACTTTGGGCCAATCAACGATGAATTTGCTCAGCAGATAAACAACCCTCTCATTAACTGGCTTTAGGCAGTGGCTCAAGATCTGGGGATGGCTTTTCATTCCGGTCGACCCATTTGGCCGGGAAGAATTTTTCCGCGCCGCGGTTTAACAGTGCTGACAGCGGCTGTGGCAAGGCAATCCCGAGCGGATTCTGCTCCTGCAAATCGGGTGAAGATATAACCCGGGTGCCCAGAATATAGTCAAACCAGGGCTTGGTCACACACCAATTGGCATCCTGATTGCTGTTCATATGATGGTCATAGTGCCAGGGAATTTTTGTTCTGGCCCACTCTGGCTCCAAATGGGCACGGCGGTGAATATAGTAATAATTCAGGGCGCTATACATGCTGCCGGCCAGCATGCCTTTGGAAATCGGGAAAAAGACCAGCCCAAACACACCCGCGGCGGCGGCCAGCGAAATAATCTCGTTTTTATTGCGCCAGTGCGACCAGCCAATCACATAGCTTTCATCATTAAACTGATTTTTCCGCACCTCACGATGATGCTCCCAATGCGAACGCATACTGCGTGGCACCGGACTGTGACGCGGCTGCCCCGGCCGATGGGTACCATGTAATACATATTTATGTGCCACCCATTCAAAGGCATTGGCCACCAATAAACCTGCAATAAATCCTTTTAACATGCTCCAGTCCTCCTGTGCTTTTCCTTCACTATAAGCGTCGGCACAGGCTAGATATTGACGGAAAAATTGAATATGATTGACAAATCACGACAAGAATAAAATGACAAGCTATGCAACGGATAAAGGATTATACCGGCTCGATTTATGGCGGCTTGGCCCAGTTGCTGTACGACTTTTATCAAGCACAACAGCTGCCGGTTCCAGAAAAATTACAGCAGGTTCAACATCAGGAACGTTTTGATTATATTCTCTGGCGCGACTTGCTGACCGAACTGGAACAGCAGCTACAGCGTCCGGCGTTGGGACTAGAAATTGCCGCGCTGGTGCAGCCCAAACATCTGGGCATTATTGCCTATATTGCCCTGTCCTGTGACAATCTGGGTGAAGCGTTGCAACGCTATCATGACTTTCACCGGCTGGTGTATGACGGCAGTCCGTTACAGGTGGAAGTGCAAGGCAATTATCTCTCCATTCGCTGGGCTGACCTGCCGCCGACCATGACCACGCAACTGACCAATGAAATTGCCATTGCGCTGATGGTGGAATTCCTGAAACATTTTATGGAATTTCAGGATATTTGCCTGCATGAAGTACATTTCCAGAATCCGGCGCCACGGCATGTGGCGCTGTATGAGCAGTATTTTCATTGCAAGGTACGTTTTTCCCAGGAAAAAACCCAGGTGCTGATGCCATTGCAGGAACTGTCGAAACCCTTTTATCAGGGGGATCAGACCTTACAGCATTTATTGCTTCAACAGGCCAAGGCTCTGCTGGAAAAACTGCCAAATTCCACCCAGATTGACCACCGTTTACAGCAGGCGATTCTGACCGGTTTACAACGCAATATGTACCAGATTGAACATATTGCCCAGCAGCTGAATTTGTCAGTACGGCAGTTACAACGGCATTTACAGCAGCAAGGCACCACCTATCAACAACGGATTCAGGAAGTACGCTGCTTACTGGCCGAACAATATTTAAAAGATCCACATTTAAGCCTACAGGAAATTGCCCTGCTGCTCGGCTATTCGGAACAGAGTGCCTTTCAGCGTGCCTTTAAACAATGGACCCAACACACTCCACAGCAATGGCGTCAGAACAACTTAATCAATCTTTCATCTTTTTAGTTTAATTTGAAGCGTATAAAAAAAGAGTATTTTACAAAAATAGTGTGATATATTTCACACTTTATAATTTTCATCACATAAATAAAATTCTGAAGACATGAAAATGAATAAATATTGTGCAGAATTTCTGGGGACCTTCTGGCTGGTATTCGGCGGCTGTGGTAGTGCCGTGCTGGCTGCAGCCTTCCCTGAACTAGGCATTGGCTTTGTTGGCGTATCGATTGCCTTTGGTTTAACCGTTTTAACCGCGGCCTATGCCCTGGGGCATATTTCAGGCGGTCACTTTAACCCGGCGGTGAGTCTGGGCTTATGGGCCGGCGGCCGTTTTGAAGCCAAAGAACTGCTCCCGTATATCGTTGCCCAGGTATTGGGTGCTGTCGTCGCGGCCTGGATTTTATACCTGATTGTCCAGGGTCAGGCCGGTTTTAGCGGCACCGGTGGTTTTGCCAGCAATGGTTTTGGTGAATTATCCCCGGGGCAATATTCACTCGTTTCAGCACTGATCATTGAAATTGTCTTAACCGCCTTTTTCCTGATTATTATTTTAGGCGCTACCGATCAGCGTGCGCCGGCCGGTTTTGCGCCAATTGCAATTGGTCTGGCCTTAACCCTGATTCACTTAATCAGTATTCCGGTCACCAACACCTCAGTCAACCCGGCCCGTAGTACCGGTGTAGCGTTCTTTGCAGAAACTGCAGCCTTAAGCCAGCTCTGGTTATTCTGGGTTGCACCAATGATTGGTGCGGTAATTGGCGCGGTGATTTATAAAGTGGTTGGCAAGAAGGACTAATCTTGCTGCACGTCCTACAAGCTCACTTCGGTGGGCTTTTTTATATTTTAAATGAACAGTTTATTAGTTAGAGCGTAAAAACCCTGTCCTCTAAGACAGGAAGAATGTCAAAGAAAAGGATTTTCGATTTCCCGTACTTCGGTACGCTGGACTTTTTCAGGCAGATTTGGCTCTTTTTCCAGAGCCGCAACCACCTCATTCAGCAGTGCCTGCAAGGCTTTAGCCGCAGCCAGACCCGCCTGGTCCTTGGTGAGCTGTAAATTGCCATAGACATTCACGCAGTCCAGATCATTCTCGACAGTCAGATCATGAATGGCATGAGATTCTGTCCCATGTTGAAACGGTTTAAACATACCCACCTCGGCCGTAATGCTGGTTGTTGTGGCAGGATCAATTGCTCATCCTGCCGTTTATATGTGCTGATCAGCTTTTATTCATTAACTGTAAGATATAGTGCAACAAGGCCTCAATCAACTGCTTAATGATGGCATCCTGAGTTTCAGCATCCAGGGTTGTACCACTGGCAGTGGCCGTGCTACCGCCAGATTTAAACTGACGCTGTAAGGCCTGTAGCTGCTCCGGGGCAACATCTTCAGCACACTGACTTTCTGCATCCCAATGCGAATATTCCAGTGGTTTATTGGCTTTTACTGCGTTGGCGGTCAGCGGCAATTTATAGGTATTGCGTTTTTGCTCTTCGGTCAGCTGCGGAAACAGGTTAATGCCTAACTGTTCTTCTAAATAACAGACGCTGACCACCTTGACCTGCAGGGAATTGTCATTCGGTGCGTAGTAGGCGCCAATTGCGCCGGTTTTAGGTAAGTAAATGGCTTTATACACCGAGGTCGGAACAATCACCCCATTACCAATCGCTTTCAGTTTTTTGCCACTAAAAGTCGGCCCGGTGATGACATACACATCCTGTTTATGCTTGGTCACCAGCGCACGGGTGGCTTCTTCCAGTTCACGCCAGACCTGCTGATTATTCTTCGGCGCTTGTGGCACCATATTGGCCAGCGAGAAGCTGTCGTATTGTGCCGCTTTATTGGACATATCGGCATTTGGCGCCATATGTCCGCGGTCATAGCCTGAACCGCGATAATCCGCTAAGGTCGCGCGGTGCTGCTCTCTCACCCGCTCTTCTTCATGAAAACTGTCTTCACGTGGAATTTTCTGGCTTAAACGCGCCGGGGTCAGACTTTCTGCCACCCACAGCGGAGTTTTGGACACGCCGGAATACATCACATTAAAACCATTAAAACACAGCGGATAACTGTCTTTGCGCAGGCTGTCTTTAATTAAATACGGCGGCACATCGCGGTAAAACTGTTCCAGACAGGCACTATTCGAAGTGCTTGGTGTCAAGGACATCCACTGGCTGATTTTTTCCTGTCCAAAGGCAATCGCAAAACTGCCAGCGGCCACCACACCTAAAACAACTTTTAAACTTCCTTGATGAAAAAAGGGAAAGAGAGGCGGATTTGTACTGCGCTTTTTTCTGGCCATTACACTGCTAAAAACTATAAGAATCACATATTGGCCGAGCTTAACAAGGGGTCTGCAGCTTGTATATGTTCTGGCTGTTGTTCGCTTAACAATTAGACAATAAACCGCTGTACAGGCGGTGACTGTGTAACAGTCTGTCAGAGTTTTAACACAGTTTATGATAAGTCTGGATGGCTTTCAGTGTGCTGCGTTGCGTCAGGCCAGTGTTATATGCCAAGGTAGTTCACGAAAAAATCGTGTGATAAAAATTTGATGGAGGAATCTATGTATTCCAAATTACTGGGTGCCGGCCTGATTACCGGTTTAATGAGTGCAACTGCCTTTGCCGAACCTCCCATTCAACCGGGTGATACCCTGGAAAGCTTATCGAAAGCCAAAGTGGTGACCACGGTTAATGGTCAGCCGGGTTCATTGCAGGATATCGTGGCCAGCGGTCAGGTGCGCATTGTCTCTGAAGCCAATCCGCAAGTGGTTCAGCCGATGCCGACCAATCCGCAGCTGGATGTGATTCCGGCAGATGCACCCGCCCAGGCGCCAGGCCATGATGCCCCGGCACAAGCGGTTGCACCCGATGCATCAGCGCTGACCTCACAACCGGTACCGGCTGGCCAGTCAACTGATCCGTTGGCCCAGGGCGCACAGCCTATTACTGAACCACCCGCAGCAGAGTTGACTGCACCTGCAGCGGAAGCCGCCCAAAATGCAGCGCCCATGATGGACTCCTCAGCTGAAGCGCCGGTGAATGGTATAGAAGCCGAAACCGATGTTACCCAGGAAGCCTTAGCCGCTGCACCAGAAGCAGCACCAATGGCAGACCCTGCTATTCAGGCCGCACCTGAAGCTGGCGCCGAGCAAATGCAAGCGCCTGTTCAAGCCTTACCTGAAGCCCCAAGCCTGAATGAAGCCAATTAAAGACCTGTTTTAGGCTTTTATCCTCCAAAAAAACCAGAGCTATGCTCTGGTTTTTTTATTGCAGTTGCGTTGAGACCACGCCGTTGCATCAGATCTGGATTTGACTGCCCAGCTCCACAACCCGGTTGGTCGGAATCTGGTAGAAGTCACTGACCGGACTGGTATTGCGCTGCATCGAAATAAACAGCTTTTCCCGCCACGGTGCCATGCCTTCGCCGACTGTGCTGATAATGCGTTCACGTGAAATAAAGAAGCTCATTTGCATCATGTCGAATTCAAAGCCCAATTCATCATAGGCCTGCTTTAACGCGCGCGGAATATTCGGCTGATCTTTAAAACCGTAATAGATAAAAATCCGGTAAAAACGTTCATCTAGCCGTTCAATCTGCACCCGCTCTTCTTGCGGCACATACGGAATATCGCGCGTCACCACCGTCACCATAATATTGCGCTCATGCAACACCTTATTGTGCTTGATGTTATGCAGCATCGCATGTGGCACGATATTCGGCGTACCAGTCAAGAATACCGCTTCGCCCGGCACAAATTTGGTGTCATTGCCCATGCTGATACTTTTAATAAACAGCTCAATCGGCAAGGCATCTTTTTCCAGATGATGAATCAGCAAGGCACGGCCATCTTTCCAGGTCATCAGGAGGGTAAATACAATGGCACCAATTAAAATTGGTACCCAGCCACCGGCGACAATTTTCAGTGAGGTTGAACCGACAAAAATCAGATCCAGAATTAAAAAAGGCAGTGCAAACAGCAGCACTTTCCACACCGGCCAGCGCCAGAAACCATAGGCCAGAATGGAAATTAAAATGGTGCCGCAGAGCATGGTCATGGTCACCGCTACGCCATAGGCACTGGCCAGATTGGCACTGTTTTCAAACAGCAGAATCAGAATCACCACCGATACAAACAGTACCCAGTTAATGAACGGCAGATAAATCTGGCCCTGTTCCACTTCTGAGGTATGTTTGACCGATAAACGCGGCAAATAACGCAGCTGAATAGCCTGATTGACCATCGAAAATACGCCAGTAATCACCGCCTGTGAGGCAATCACCGCCGCAGCCGTGGCCAGCGCAATCATCGGATACAGACCCCAGTCCGGCACCAGCAGATAGAAAGGATTGGTAATCGCATCCGGATCACGCAGCAACAAGGCACCCTGTCCAGCGTAATTCAATAACAGACATGGCAGCACAATCACAAACCAGGCCATCCGGATTGGCAAGCGGCCAAAATGGCCCATATCGGCATAAATCGCTTCACCACCGGTCATGGTCAGAATCACCGCGCCCATGGTTAAAAAGGCCACATAAGGCTGTTCCAGCACAAAGTTAATGGCCCAGTGCGGACTAACCATCGCCAGCACATACGGCGTCTGGATAATGCTCCACAGCCCTACCCCGCCAATCGACAGGAACCAGAGCAGGGTCAACGGCCCAAAGAAGGTGCCCATGATGCCAGTGCCATGACGCTGTACCAGAAACAGTCCAGCCAGAATCCCGATAGATAAGGGAATCAGCCACTGGTTAAACATCGGGGTGGCAATACTCAGCCCTTCAATCGCCGACAGCACCGAAATGGCCGGGGTAATAATCCCATCACCAAAAAACAGCGATGCACCAATAAAGCCCAGTGCAATCAGGTAGATTTTCTTCTGTTCAGAAATACGGGTGGTACGCAGGTTTAAGGCCAGCAGCGACATGATTCCGCCTTCACCGTTGTTGTCTGCGCGCATGATGATGGTGACGTATTTAAAGCTGATGGTCAGCATCATGCACCAGAAGATCAGCGATAAAATCCCCAGAACACTGCCTTCAGAAATGGCCAGATGTGCGGTCAGGAAACATTGACGCAAGGCATAGAGTGGACTCGTTCCAATGTCACCAAAAACTACGCCCAGTGCCGCGAGGGTAATCACAGGCAGGGCGGCTTTTTTTGCAGTACTTTGCATAGAATGTCTTCATGGATAGACCGTATTTTTGCGCATAATAGCACCAGCCCAAAAGTTTTTCCGCAAATCAATTGTTTCAGCTTGGCAGAGTGACTTTTTTTGGGTATTATCCACGGCCTATGGTGAGGTGTCCGAGTGGCTGAAGGAGCACGCCTGGAAAGTGTGTATACGTTGACGCGTATCGAGGGTTCGAATCCCTCTCTCACCGCCAGAATGTTTAAAAAGACTCAAATTGTAAAATTTGGGTCTTTTTTTATGCTTCGACTTTTCTGCTTTTTCAAAATTATTCAGTTCCAGACAGTGAAATTATCTGATTGTTTCTGGATTAGATTTTAAAATAACAACAGTACTTTTATTTTTTTGAATTTAAAAACTTGAGCCTGAATACATCCGCTAAGTTTTAAATTCATCGGCTTTTGAATTTAAATTTACAATTGAAAAAGCAGAGCCTCTATCGCATCTGCTTCCCTAAAATTTAAATGGATGGTCAAGTTTTTAACACAGATAAAACAGGAAACCTGAGATAGACTTTTTCTATTAAATTCAAAACTATATTGATAAATTCATTGACTTGAAGCGCTTATTTTTTCAGCACCATCTCTAGCTTTGCTGAAAATAGCATCAATTTTTCTGACTTCCCGTTCATCTCTTGGGTTGTTAAGCATGATCTTCGGGTTATGCCATCCTGCCGCATATATGTGAAAGTTACAGCCTGCCACAGTTCCAACCTGTTTTTAAACCACAGATGTCAACAAAAAGTCATCATCTCATGCTACAACAATAAAAAGTGGCATAGAATTCGCAAGCTTTACAGCAGCAAACATTGTGCTATGTTAAACACAGACCTAAACAGAACAAGGAGAACAATAGGCAAAATAAACAACTGTTTAAAACTATTTAACTTAAAAAATATTCTTCATTTAATCGTGCCAAAAAAGATGTTTAAAGCCAATCAGTCAAAAAACTGCTATTCGGGAGCGAGCATGAATAACAGCGCAAATTATGTCAAACAAATTAAAAATGCCAAACGTGGTGGTTATACCCCCACCATCGCCAAAGACCTCAACCGACATAAAATTCAAAAAGCCCTTAAACTTATTGAGCAGTGGAGATCTCTCGCCAACGAACTCAAACCACAAATGCAACTCGATATGGCTTTTACCCTTGAAGAATGTGCACAAGATTTAGACCGTATTTTAAGGAGCAAGTAGCACGTCTCTGCGGCACTTAACCCCCCTTTATTTTAAATTCAAAACAATAGCTCGCCCTGAACGTGAGCTATTGTTGTCTTGAGCAGAAACTTGCCTCTTCCACGATGTTTAAGCGCGAAAACAAGAGCTGGATAAAAATAAAACAGCGCCTGTCGCCTACTTTTAATTGCTTATTTTTTCGCTTGCGCCCGAATTAAAAATCTGTAAAATGCAACTCCACAATGCCGGCATAGCTCAGTTGGTAGAGCAACTGACTTGTAATCAGTAGGTCCACAGTTCGAATCCGTGTGCCGGCACCATTTTCTTAGGCTCGCTATTTTAGTGGGCCTTTGTTGTTTTTATGACGCTATTTTTTCTGCTTTATTGCGTGCGGTTACTTGCACATATCTCACCCAGCCATCTTTATATAAACGTCGGCACAGCTTTGCGGTCATGGCAATCTTGATCCGGTCCAGACCTGGACTGTGCTGCAGCCAGTGCAGCTGCTGGATATATTCGGCAAATCCGTTTAACACTGGTGCAGATAAATCTTCAATCTGAATCTGGGTAAAACCGCGTTCCTGCAAACACTGCTCCAGTTGTACTACGGTTTTCAGTTCCGGCAACGACACATCCGCCGCCTTTAATAAAGCACGATAAGCGTGCTGTTGTAAGGTATTTGAATTTAAAAACTGCGGTGACAATATCAGGGTATGGAAACCCAGACGGCCTTTTGAATTTAAAACCGGTTGCACGGCATCCAGAAATGAATTCAAAGCATGATGATAGGCCGCATCAATACACAGCACCACATCAAACGGTGCCAGAGGCATGAGATTTTTTAAATTTAAAAAAGACTGCGCATAAATGGGCAGTGCTGGCCAGCGCGCTTGAATCTGCTCGACACAGGTCGTTTGCAGTTCAACAGCAGTGATATTTGAAAGTTGATAATGCTGTTGCCAGTGCAACAGGCTGGCGCCCTGTCCACAGCCTAAATCGAGCAGACGATCTGTGGATTGCAACTGAACGGCTTCGGCCAAATGATCGGCCATCTGCTGGCACGCCGCCGGATAGTCCTGTGCAGATGAGTGCCAATAGCCCAGATTGCTCCAGGGCAACTCGGCAGGATCTCCCAAAAGCGCTGCATTGATTGCATATTTATGGGAAGGAGCCTGTCGAAAAATTGCCTGAAGCCAGCGCATAGATTAGTAGCCGAGTTGGGGAGCAACCTCTACTTTAGGTTTTAAGCCCACAAACGGCAACGGTGCACCAAAAATTTCTGCAATATGCATGGCTGAAGTCACGGCTGATTCTAAAATTGGCAAGCCGTCACATGACCATGAACCACAGAAGAACACCTTGCGATCAGCCACTTTATGACGCTGTTGCAATTCTTTGTTCAATGCCACGGTTTTTGAATCCACCACCGCACGGGTCAGGGTGACAGAAGAAATAACTTTCTTCGGATCAATAGGCGTGACCGGACGCCAGGTCTGGAACACCGGCGTTTTACCGACCAGCGATGGCTCAATCGAGTTTAGCCAGACAGTAAATTGCTGACGGGTAAACTTGCGGTCCATCATATAGCTCAGTACCGACCAGTCTTTGCGTTTTGGCGGCATCACTGTGCTATCGGTATGAATCACCAGTTCGCCCTGTTCAAACTTGAACTGCTTTAACAAGGCAATATCTTCGGCAAACTGTTCACGATCGAGGAAGTTCTCGATATTGGTGGTTGGGGTGGCCACCACCACACGGTCAAATACCGCAGTTTCGCCTTCGGCATTTTTAACATAGACCTGATCATCTTGCTGGCTAATATGGGTGATGGGTGAACCACTCTTGATATGAATACCTTCAATCAGCTTATTCACCAGCGCCGGAGTGCCACCCTGAATACGCAACAGCGCATCACCATCGGTCAATTGACGCAAGAAGGTCAACAGCGGCTTCGCTGGCCATTCGCCAATGGTTTTCGGGTTACAGGTACAGATGGTGTACAACACCGGCATTACCGCGCCATGCCAGAACACTTCTTCAATTTCATTCTGGTTGATGAACTCAGCCAGGGTAATGTCCTGATTCTTCGACCGGAAGAATTTGGCAATTGCCGTTTTTAACTGCAACATGCCTTTAACCAGACGCCAGCCGTATTGCTGCAAGCCTTTACGGTTATTGATAATCGGGAAATTCCCGATACGCGTACGCGAGGTGGTTAACCAGGTTTCGGTCCGGTCTTCAAATAACCAGCTACAGGCCATATAGGTCCGTACCGGGAAGGTCGGAATACCCAGATAGGTGGCTAAACTGAGTGTGTTTTTCCACAAATGCGGATTCATGACCCGCAGCGGTGCGTCAATTAAACCGCCTTCAAACTCAGTACTGTGGCTGTCCATTCCACGTCCAGGCAGAGCTTCAAAAATTGTAATGTTATGCCCTGCATCTTTAAGAATTCTTGCGGTAGCTAGCCCAGCCATGCCACTACCGATGACTGCAATATCCAAAACGTCTTATCCGTTAATGAAAACATTGACCGAAATTATGAACCATGCCTTGCCAAAATGAGCTATTAAAAACTACCAGATTCACCCTTTTTACAAAGTGTAATAAAGTTCTAAAATGCCACTTCTGTTACATTTTTTAACGTATTTTCAAGCCCCGTGTAAATATAAGAAATACCTGAAATTTTATTTATTAATTTTTAAAAATCATTTAAAAACAATAGGTATAAATTAACCAGTTTTAGAATAGTTGTTTTACAAAGTGCGTGCTTTCCGCTAGTATACGCTCCACACAAGAATGACAACCACATCACATAAAATCATTACAGATAATGATACAAATGAGATAAAACAAGAAACTTAACAGCGCAATAACAAGAAAGCCTTTGATTTTTATCAGAGGCTTTTTTCTTTTCGCAGCAGGATCGCTGAATGCTTAGCTTTGCAGCGGAATTTGGCCAAACTTACCAGAATGAAAGTCCTCAAAGGCCTGAATAATTTCCTGTTTGCTGTTCATCACAAAAGGACCATGGCCTTGAATTGGCTCATTTAATGGCTCACCGGTCAGAATTAAAAACTGTGTTTCCTGCTGCGCCTGCAACTGAATGGTCGGCTCGGCATCGCGGGCAAACATCACGATAGAACTGTCCTGCACCTGTTGATTGCCATTCACCAGCAGCTCGCCTTTTAGCACCACCAGCAGGACATTGTGAGTCACCGGGACATGCACAAAGGTTTGTGCATCTTTGTGCAAGCTGCCATCCCAGACATTGACCGGGCTAAAGGTCTGTGCCGGCCCGGTGTGACCTAAATAGTTCCCGGCAATCACCCGGAGGTGCCCGGCGGCATCGTCCAGTTCAATTCGGGGAATATCGGCAGCGGCAATGGCCTGATAACGCGGCGTGGTCATTTTGTCTTTGGCTGGCAAATTGACCCAGAGCTGGACCATTTCAAACAGTCCACCGGCTTCGGCAAAATCGGCAGAATGAAATTCTTCATGCACCACGCCGGCACCGGCTGTCATCCACTGCACATCACCCGTCTGAATGGTGCCCCCGCCACCGGCCGAATCTTGATGGGTGACGGCGCCCTGATAGGCCAGAGTCACGGTTTCAAAGCCACGATGCGGATGTGAACCCACACCACGCTGCGCTGTCGTTGCCTCAAACGGATAAGGCGCAGCATAGTCGAGCATTAAAAACGGGCTGATGGCCTGACCTAAACGGTCATAAGCAAACAGGTTCTGTACCGGAAAACCATCACCGACCCAGTGCATGTTTTTGTTTCGATATAAACCAATTATTTTTTTCATACTGTCCTGCGCCTGCAAGGAGAATTGATCGTTTCATGTTAAGCCTTTGCGGTGCGGCCAGCTAGCGCAAATCTGGCATACTGCATTGCAAGAATAGAATCATCCAGGCGCATCCGGATGCTGCTTGGTTTCTCTTTCAACAGACAAAAAAAATCCAGAACCGGAGTTCTGGATTTTCATCAGAAGATAAATGCAACTGGATTAGATTTTACCGACCAGGTCGATTGAGGGTGCAAGCGTTGCTTCACCTTCTTTCCATTTTGCCGGGCAAACTTCACCTGGGTGTGCATGGACATATTGCGCTGCTTTGACTTTACGTAGCAGTTCCTGGGCATCACGGCCAATACCGCCAGCGTTAATTTCAACAATCTGGATGGTACCTTCCGGATCAATCACGAAAGTACCACGGTCAGCCAGACCTTCAGCCTCAATTAACACTTCAAAGTTTTTTGCCAGAGTCCAGGTTGGATCGCCAATCAGCGGATACTGGATTTTACCAATCACGTCTGAAGTATCGTGCCAGGCTTTATGGGTGAAGTGGGTATCAGTGGATACGCCATAAATTTCAACGCCCATTTTCTGGAATTCAGCATAATGATCAGCCAGATCGCCTAATTCGGTTGGACAGACAAAGGTAAAGTCTGCAGGATAGAAAAACACCACCGACCATTTACCCATCATGTCCTGCTCAGACACTTCAATGAATTGACCATTCTGGTAAGCAGTAGCGTTAAAGGCTTTCACTTGGGTATTGATTAAACTCATTCTGTATTCCTCAGTGCGTTGTGGGGATTGCTTATCTTGTGAAACTAGAATACAAAACTGAGATAAATCGGTAAAACAGTACTTTTTTATAAAAATAATCGGAAATATAGATTTAAATATTCTATCTCCATTGAAGTTTTTATCGTTTTCTTCAATTGATCGATCCTACTTTTCACACAGCCAATAAAAAACCCTTTGTCAAAACAAAGGGTTTTTATTTATTTTCTGCTTTAGATGATGGCCTTAAAAAGCATATACATACCAAATTATAATTAATATATATATTTCAAAAACTTAATGAATTATGTATTGTATTTTGTAAAAATTCAATAAAAAATACTTAAAAATTTACACTTTTTATCTCACTGAAATTTAGTGTTAATTCGGAAGCTATGAAAAATAAATATACTAAACTGGAACATAAGCCTGAGCTAAACGCTTTTCTGTAGATGCTTGTGTTGTGTAAAAACGCTCTTAGATGGCATATACAAAATTCTTTAAGGACTCTTCGTCTGTAATCGTGTATTTACCATTTGCATCCATAGGTAAGCCCAAGGTTTGGATATAGCTATGTAAGTTTTTTTTAACTTGAGGGCTATACGCATTGTAAGTATCTAATGCTTTAGCAATATTCTTACGATTTGGAATGCCTACTTTATCTACAGTATATGAGGGGTGGTAATCCTCCCATAAATAACCGAAGTTAAAAGTAGAGGTTAAGCAGCCATTAGAGGTGGCCTTCCTTTGTTTGCTTGGTGTGGTCTTTCATGGTTGTAATGCCACAACCAGTTTGTTGCATAATCTTGTACTTCATCCAAAGTATCAAATAAATGCTTGCTCAGCCAACTATAACGTATGGTCCGATTATAGCGTTCAATATACG
>NZ_VOYR01000004.1:0-204070 GCF_013420185.1 Acinetobacter sp. YH01025
AGATTCATGCACGCATAGCCGTATTGAACAGATTTACAGAATTAGGTCGTCCTCATACTCAAGTGATCACTTGAGTTCTGTTCAAATGAGCAGAGTGCTGTCTTTTAAATCTTTGTGCAACAAAGCCATTTTCTATTGCGCTTGGCTATGCCGGATCAAAGTTAGGCTCTGATGAATTTCTCGGAACCGAATCTTTTGATGGCTTATTTGTGAATGCTGCTTATCAGGTACATCCTAAAGCCAGCCTTTGGGCAGAGTATATGTTCCAAAGTTCAGATATTGACTACAATCAATTTGCATTCGGTTATAAATACAAATTTCTGGAAAGCGCAAAGTTGTATTCGGCAGCATCATTAGGTCTTGGCTATAGCTGGCTTGATGAAAGCGAAACCGATCCTGATTTTGGACGCGTAAGCGTTGAATTAGAATATTTCACAATTCCGGCAGCGCTGGAGGTAGGGTATAAAGTATCTCCACAGGTTGATCTGTTTGGTGCATTTGGCTATCAATGGATGTTCAACCGAGATGCCAAAGTGTGCTTCGAGGGTGAGTGTGTAGCGGGTAATGCCGATGAGCTGGATTTAAATGGAGTAACTTATAAAGTGGGTATTCGATACCATTTCTAAAACAAGCCGTCTTCGGGCGGTTTCTTCTTGGTTTTTTTGAACACCAAACTTAGCAGCTGATCCTTGTTTGTTGATCCTCACTTTAGATCAGCAGCGTCTAAAATCACCCAAAATAAAACCGGAGCATCGCCCCGGTTTTATTCTTCATCTATTTATTCTTCTAACAGGCTTCTTAACATCCAGGCAGTTTTTTCATGGACTTCCAATCGTTGGGTCAGTACATCCGCAGTTGGCTGGTCATTGGCTTCTTCCACCACATCAAAAATACTGCGTGCGGTACGGGCAACTGTTTCATGGGCACGAACCAATAACTCCACCATTTCATTGGCTTTTGGTACACCTTCGACTTCTTCAATCGACGCCAGTTTTACAAATTCTTTATAGGTTCCCGGCGCCGGAAAACCCAGCGCACGAATCCGCTCGGCAATAACATCCAGCGCATTCCATTGCTCGGTATATTGGGTCATAAACATGGTGTGTAGACTGTTAAACTGCGGCCCGGTCACGTTCCAGTGGAAATTATGGGTCATTAAATACAGGGTATAACTGTCGGCCAGAAGTCGGGAAAGTCCTTCAACAATTTTGGCCCGATTATCTTCAGAAATACCAATATCAATATGCATCGATGCTTTTTTCATTTTCGCCATGAGTCGCTCCCAAAGCTTGTCGTTATAAGGAATCAGATGATCAACATACATGAATGTAGCACAGTTGCGGCTGCAAAAAGATTGCAGATGGTAGTAATACTGTATAAGCATCATCACCAGAAATCAGATGAATTTTGAAGATGCTGAAAACGCGCAGATCAGGAGATAGAAAAGTCAATTTGAACAGGGAAGATGAGATAGGATGGATGATCTGCCAGAAATAAATGAAGAATGAGGCTGGCTCATTCTTCATCAGGGATGGAGCACTTAGTTCAATTTTTCATGCTGGATACTGTCACGATAATAGCGACAACCTTTATACAGCAGGAATACGCCAATCACACCGGCCACTGCATTGACAATTGAAATCGAGTTGCCAACCATCAGTGTGTTTTCAAAATAGTTATCGGTAATTAAAGCCACAGCCGTAGTACCCACACCCAAGGCAATCAGGTTGGAGATCAGCAGGAATTTGGCAGAAACCTGAGCACGGAGCTGGTTGGGGGTCAGCATTTGTGTCGCGGCAGCCGAGGCTGGAATCGGGAAGGTCGAGAAGAACATGGCCACAAAAATCAGCGCAAACGATAAGTACAGATTATCTACCTGGGTAAACAGCACACTTGGAATAATCAGCGCTGCACAGCCCAAAGCACCGGCACGAATAGCCGCATCGCTATAGCCACGTTTGGAGAAAAAGTCGATGAGCCAGCCGCAGAACAGCGCCCCCGCCGTATTCGCCACCAGAATAATACAGCCCAGGACATAACCGGTCTGACTGGCATCGAGACCAAAATGACGCATGTAATAGGCCGGTGCCCAGCCTAATAACGAATACAGCATCATGGTGTAGAAAGAGAAGCCAATAAAATGACAGAAGAAGGTTTTCTTGTGCAATTTAATAAAAGCCACCGAGTTCTTAAATGAGGCTTTAACGACTTCACCATCCTGACCGACTTTCACACCTTTACGGCTGGGTTCACGTACGGTCAGAATCATCACCAGGGCCAATAAAACACCTGGTAAACCGACAATAAAGAAAGTCAGTTGCCAGGTTTTTAATTCACCAATTATTGGCAATACCACAAAATCGACTTCTTTTAATAAGCCAATCACGTAGCCGCCAATCAGGAAGGCCAGACCAGAACCAATAAAGGCACCAATCGCATAAACACCTAAAGCACGGCCAAGTTTTTCTTTCGGGAACAGGTCAGCCACAATCGAGTAGAAGGCAGGTGACAGGGCCGCTTCACCGGCACCGACACTTAAACGTGCTAAAAACATCTGGATGAAGTTTTTACTTAAACCACAAGCCGCTGTGGCCAGACTCCAGAAGGCAATGCCGATGGAAATAATTTTAATCCGGGATTTTTTATCGGCCAGTGCGGCAATGGGTACGCCCATAAAGGCATAGAACAGCGAGAAGGCCAGGCCTTGCAATAAGCTGAACTGGGTATCACTGAGCATTAAATCAGCCTTAATTGGCTCAATCATTAAGGACAGAATCTGGCGGTCTACAAAAGACAGGATATAGGCCACCATACAGATAATCACCACATACCACTGATAGGTACTGCTGCTTTCCTGCGAACTAGGCGTGGCCGGCAGGTCAATGGGATGAGCCGCTTCAAACTGTTTACTTTCGGGTTGAATATTCCTTTCAACCGCATCTATCTCTAGAGTTTTATCATTCATTGTGCAACTTCCTGTGCTGAACGTATAAGATAATATGATACGTTTTAAACCTTGTTATTTTTGTTTTGTATCGTCTATCTTCAATTTATTCCTTTCTGCACAGCGGGTCAATCTGTTCTGAATAAAAAGATACATATTTTTAAGTATAAATAAAAAAAGGAATCATAAAGATTCCTTTTCTTGGTTCAATATAGTTCGGCTTAAGCTTCGCCACGTTCTACCAGTGTCAGAATATCGTAGGTGGCGACCAGTTCATTACGCTGGTTTTTCACTTTAATATCCCACACCACCACGCCGTGTGGCTTCTGGCTTGGGTCGCGTTGCTGTTTCGGGGTTTTCTGTTTGCAGGTCAGCTCGACCTGAATGGTATCGCCAATTTTCACCGGCTCGACAAAGCGCAGGTTGTCCATGCCGTAGTTGGCAATCACCGGGCCAGGCGCAGCATCGACAAACAGGCCGGCTGCGGCAGACACTACAAAGTAGCCATGTGCGACACGCTCTTCAAAAAGCGATTCTGCCGCGGCAATCTTGTCCATATGTGCATAGAAATAATCACCGCTCAAGCAGGCGAAGTTCACCAGATCGGCCTCGGTTACGGTACGGCGTGCGGTGAGCAGACGTTCACCAACACGTAATTCATCAAACGATTTTTTAAATGGATGAACCCGATCTTCAAACACCTGAGCACCGGCGGTCCAGCTATGCCCAATCTGGGTCATGGCATTCGGTGAACCTTGAATTGCGGTGCGTTGCATATAATGTTTTACCGCGCGCAAGCCGCCCAGTTCCTCACCTCCACCAGCACGACCCGGACCACCATGCACCAGATGCGGCAATGGCGAACCATGACCGGTACTTTCTTTGGCGCTTTCCTCATCCAGCACATGCACACGGCCATGCCACGGGGCAATCTTGGCAATCAGCTGTTCAATATTCTGCTCGCAATCACGTACCACCGAGGCCACCAGACTACCTTCACCGCGTGCCACCAGACCGGCCAGTTGTGCCAGATGATCATATGCCATCAGCGTTACCACCGGACCAAAGGCTTCAATCTGATGCAGGCTGCTGGCCTGTTCCGGTTGTTCACAGACCAGTACAGTTGGTGGATAGAATGCGCCGAGTTCGGGTTGATCGGCCTGAATACTAAAGTCCTGACGTAAATGGCTACCAAAGACAATTTGGGCTTCCTGGCTTAACTGTTCCACCTTGGCCGCCACGTCCTGTTTCTGTTTGAGGCTGGCCAGTGCGCCCATAGTGACCTGATCCAGCTCCGGATTACCGACTACCACTTTTTGCAGCTTGGCAATCAAACGTTCCTGCACGGTCGCTAAAAGTTCACGTGGCACAAAAGCACGACGAATCGCGGTACATTTCTGTCCGGCTTTGCTGGTCATTTCACGGAAGACTTCACGCACAAACAGGTCAATCGCCGTATCGCTGGCCTGTTCCGTCAGAATGGCGCTGTTGACAGAATCGGCTTCCATGCTAAATGGAATCGAGTACTGATTCAGGTGCGGATGTGCACGTAATTTCTGGCCGGTTGCCGCAGAACCCGTGAAAGTCACCGTATCTTGTGGAGTCAGCTGCTCAAACAGGTCATAAGTCTGGCCGCAAATCAGTTGCAATGCACCTTCTGGTAAATACCCACTGGCATGAATGGCTTTAACCACCGCATGGGTCAGCTCGGCACCTTCGGTCGCCGGTTTAACAATACACGGTACACCGGCCAATAAGGTGGGCGCGATTTTTTCCAGCATGCCCCAGATCGGGAAGTTAAAGGCATTAATATGCACCGCCACACCCGCTTTCGGGCTTAAGACGTGTTTGGCGCCAAAAGCGCCATGCTTGGATAGCGGAATCCAGCTGTCTTCCACCCAGGCGGTTTCATCACTCAGTTCGCGGCGCACCAGACTGGAGTAGGCAAACAGGGTACCAATACCACCTTCGACATCAATCCAGGCATCTTTACGGGTACAGCCGGTGGCTTTGGCCAGTTCATAAAAGTCTTCTTTACGTTCCAGCAGATATTGCGCCACCTGTTTTAGCGCATTGGCACGCTGATGAAAAGTCCAGGCAGCAATCGCCGCGCCATGCTGTTTGGCATAGTCGACCACCGCACGGGTGTCGAGGCCAAAGCTACTGACCTGATAAATGGTTTCACCGGTAATGGCATGCTGTACCGGACGGAAATCCTGACTGGCGACAAATTCCTGACCGCATACCAGTGAGCTTAAGGTCTTCAGTGCCGGGCGAACGCTTGAATAATCAGTCGCTTGTGATTCCGTCTGCGCTGTCTGGGTGTCTAACTCAAGCATGATATAACTCCTTTTATGATACGTTTTGAGTAATATTTTGGTTTTGATGTTTCATAATTTCTGACTTTAACGCGCTTTTGTCAATCATATTTCTGCTCAAATTTTGCAATAAAAAATTTTTTAAAAAATAAAAATATTAAAAAACAATAAATTGAGTTAATTTTGTGAATTATTTTATTTGATACTTAAAAATTAATATTGATTTTTAAAATGTATCGTTTTAATTTTAATACCAGAACACTTGGGATAAGTGAGGATAAAATGACAAATCAACTTCACAGCTTTGAGCAGGCAATTGAAAAGGACATTTCAATTGAACCTAAAAACTGGATGCCAGAGGCTTACCGTAAAACCTTGATTCGCCAGATTGGTCAGCATGCGCACTCTGAAGTGGTCGGCATGTTGCCAGAAGGCAACTGGATTACCCGTGCACCTAGCTTAAAACGTAAGGCCGTACTGCTGGCCAAAGTGCAGGATGAAGCCGGTCATGCGCTGTATCTGTACAGCGCGGCAGAAACTCTGGGCGCCGATCGTGACGACATGATGGACAAGCTGATTGCCGGTCGCATGAAATATTCATCCATCTTTAACTATCCAACCCTGAGCTGGGCCGATGTAGCCGCGATTGGCTGGCTGGTCGATGGCGCAGCGATTGTGAATCAGGTCGCGCTTTGCCGTACCTCTTATGGTCCGTATGCCCGTGCCATGGTGCGCATCTGTAAAGAAGAAAGTTTTCATCAGCGTCAGGGCTTTGAAGCCATGATGCAACTGGCCAACGGTACGCCAGAGCAAAAACAGATGGCGCAAGATGCGGTTAACCGTTTCTGGTGGCCGGCGCTGATGATGTTTGGTCCAAGCGATGACAACTCGCCGAACAGCGCGCAAAGCATGGCCTGGAAAATCAAACGTTTCAGTAATGATGAACTGCGTCAGAAGTTTGTCGATAACACCGTACCGCAAGTGTTGCAGCTTGGCCTGAGCGTGCCAGATCCGGATTTACATTTTAATCAAGACACTGGCCATTACGAGTTTGGTGAAATTAACTGGACCGAATTCTTTGATGTGATTGCCGGCAAAGGCCCATGTAACCACGAACGCATTGAAGCACGTCGTAAAGCCTGGGAAGGCGGCAAATGGGTGCGTGATACCGCAGCCGTTTATGCCCAGAAACAACAGACCCAGCAACAACAACAGAAAGTTGCTTAAACAGCTCACATATGGAAATGAAGAAGGAATACGCTCATGGACAATAAAAATCACTGGTCTTTATATGAAGTGTTTGTACGCAGCAAACAGGGTTTAAGTCATCGTCATGTTGGCAGCCTGCGTGCATCTGATGATGAAGTGGCGCTGCAAAATGCACGTGACGTTTATACCCGCCGCAATGAAGGGGTGAGCATCTGGGTGGTGAAATCGGAACTGATTACTTCATCTCAACCAGATGAAAAACCGGAATTTTTTGATCCTCCACTGGACAAAGTCTATCGTCATCCGACGTTTTACAATATTCCAGATGGCATTGAGCACATGTAAGGAGCAGTACAATGAATCAAACTGTATTAGCGCAATTTCTCCTGCATGTGGGCGACAGCCAGCTGATTTTATCGCACCGTCTGGCCGAGTGGTGTGGCCATGCGCCGGAACTGGAGCTGGACATTGCACTGGCCAATATCGGTCTGGACCTGCTCGGTCAAGCACGTACCGCTTTAAGTCTGGCTGGTGAGATCGAAGGTTTGGGCCGTGATGAAGACAAACTGGCTTATTTCCGCACCGAACGTGAATACCGCAACCTGTTGTTATGTGAACAGCCGAATGGTGACTTTGCCCAGACCATGGTACGCCAATGGTTGATGGATCTGTATCACCTGGAGCTGTTAACAGCTTTAAGCGAGAGCCAGCAGGCCGATGTCGCTGCTTTTGCGGTGAAATCTTTAAAAGAAGTCAAATATCATCTGCGTTTTTCTACCACCTGGATGGAGCGCTTAAGTCTGGGCACTGCCGAAGCGCATGAGAAAACCCAGCAGGGTTTGAACCAGTTATGGCGTTTTACTGCAGAGCTGTTTGAACAGACCGCAGATGAGCAGCAGCTGGTCGCACAGGGCATTTTACCAGACTTTGCACCTTTAAAAGCCGCCTGGACGGCACAGGTACAGACCGAACTGCAACGTTTTGGCCTGAGCCTGCCAGACACGGGTGCGTATCGTAGTGGCGCCAAACAGGGCCTGCATACCGAACACCTGGGCTTTATTCTGGCCGAACTGCAATATATGCAGCGTTCCTATCCAAATATGGCCTGGTAATTCAGCTTGATCACAGGGAGTGAGTCGCATGAATTTAATTCGACATTGTCTAGATGAATGCTGGGATGCGCTGGCGCAGGTGTCTGATCCGGAAATTCCAGTGCTGTCGGTGCTGGATCTGGGCATGATTCGCGGCGTTGAACTCAACGCGCAAGATGAAATTGTGGTGCGACTGACCCCGACCTATAGCGGCTGTCCGGCCACCGATCTGCTTAAAGATGAAATCACCGCGGCGTTCCAAAGTAAAGGTCTAACCCCGGTTCAGGTGGTGGTGGATTTATCGGAAGCCTGGACCACCGACTGGATGAGCGAAAGTGGCAAGCAGAAGTTGCAGCAGTACGGCATTGCGCCACCACAAGGCCAGTCACATCAATGTGGCACGCATGTGGCGCTCAGTGATGGCATTCGCTGTCCACACTGTCATAGCCAGCAGACCAAATTATTAAGCGAATTCAGTTCCACAGCCTGCAAAGCCTTATACAAGTGTCAGGACTGTCTTGAACCGTTTGACTATTTCAAATGTATATAAGTATGACAAGCATCGTCGGCATGCAAGAGGGATTTTCACATGAGCCAATTTATACCTTTAACCATTAAATCAATTCAGCCACAAACCGAACAGGCCATCTGTATTGCCTTTGATCTGGCACCTGAACAGGCCGATTTATTCCAGTATCAGCCAGGCCAGCATCTTACCATCCGTCATTTGACCGAGCAGGGTGAAATCCGTCGTTGTTATTCAATTTGCAGTGATCGTGCTGAAGACATGAGCATTGCCATCAAGAAAATTGATCAGGGCCAGTTTTCGACCTGGGCCAATGAACATCTTAAAGCCGGTGATGTATTGGAAGTGATGCCACCACAAGGCGTATTTTTTCAAAAAGCAGCCAAAACTGGCGGCCAGAATTATCTTGGCTTTGCTGCTGGTAGCGGCATTACCCCAATTTTGTCGATTGTGAAATCGGTGCTGAACCATCAGCCGGGTGCGCATTTTACCTTGGTTTATGGTAACCGTTCCTGGAAACAGACCATGTTCTCGGAACAGATCATGGATTTAAAAGACCGTTATAAAGAGCGTCTACAACTGGTCAATGTTTTCTCGCGTGAACTGAATGACAGCCAGTTACTCAATGGCCGGATTGATGCGGAAAAACTGCAACAGCTGTTTCAGGCCGGTTTAATTCATTCCCAGTTCGATCACTGCTTTGCCTGTGGCCCGGAAGAGATGATGAATGCAGTGGAAACAGTGTTACCAGAACTGGGCATCGAGCGCAGCAAAATTCACACCGAGCGTTTTAATACCGGCACTGCACCGAAAGCCAGCGCGGCACAAATTGAAAGCCGTAGCGAAGAGAAGGTCAATATTATTCTCGATGGCCGTGAGCTGATTGTCGACGTTTCCAAACAGGATGACAGCATTCTCGATGCCGCCTTACGTGCCGGTGCTGACTTGCCTTATGCCTGTAAAGGTGGGGTCTGTGCGACCTGTAAATGCAAGGTGCTGGAAGGTGAGGTCGAAATGGCCATCAACTACAGCCTGGAAGAAGATGAAGTGGCCAAAGGCTATGTGCTGAGCTGTCAGGCACGTCCGACCAGTGCCAATGTACGCTTAAGTTTTGACGAATAAGTAGCGGACAGGGAGTGACAAGCCATGGATTATTTAAAAAGCAGTCTGGCCGCGCCGGGTGTGGTGTTAATTGAACTGAACCGCCCGGAAAAGCGTAATGCCTTGAACAATGCCACCTTAAAAGAACTGGCTGGTCATCTGCAGCAGCTGGATACAGATTCCAGTGTAAAAGCCGTGGTGATTACCGGCAATCCGCAGTGTTTTGCTGCCGGGGCAGATTTAAATGAACTGGCACAACTGGATGTGGTGAGCATCCAGCAGGATCAGCGTCCATTGCTGTGGAAAGGCATTGATGAGTTTTCCAAGCCACTGATTATGGCGGTCAATGGTTATGCACTGGGGGCAGGTTTTGAACTGGCCTTGCATGGCGACATGATCATTACCGGTGAAAATGCCCAGTTTGCACTCCCTGAAATTGGTTTGGGCATGTTACCAGGCGCCGGTGGGACCCAGCGTTTGGCGCGTCTGGTCGGACAGCAACTGGCGATGCGCTGGGCCATGACCGGGGAGATGGTCTCCGCCAATACCGCGTTGCAACACGGCATTAGCAGTCAGGTCTGTCCAAGCGGCCTTACGGTGCAATATGCACTGGAACTGGCAACAAAAATTGCAGCGCAGGCGCCACTGGCCATCCGCGCCATCAAACAGTCCTTAAAGTCGATTCATGAAGTGACCTTGAGTCAGGGCCTCAAACTGGAACGTCAACATTTTGTCTGGCTGGCCGCGACCCAAGACCGTCAGGAAGGCATTCAGGCATTTTTAGAAAAAAGAAAACCGGAATTTAGAGGTGTGTAATGGATTACCAAACAATTATTGTCGAAGAAAAAAATGCAGTGGGTTATTTGACCTTTAACCGTCCGAAGCAGCTCAACAGTTTTAATGAAACCATGCATCAGGAAGTGTCCAAGGTTATGAAGGCCTGGGCCAAAGACAGCAAGATTCGCGCGGTGGTCATTTCTGCCGAAGGTCGTGGTTTCTGTGCCGGACAGGATTTGAATGACCGCGTGGTCGATCCGAATGCCGATGCACCAGATTTAGGCCTGTCAATTGAAAAATATTACAACCCTTTAATCAAGCTGATTACCGATATGCCCAAACCGGTGCTGTGCGCAGTCAATGGGGTTGCGGCCGGTGCTGGTGCCAATATTGCTTTGGCCTGTGACATTGTACTGGCGGCAAAATCGGCGTCTTTTATTCAGGCTTTCTGCCGTTTAGGTCTGGTTCCGGATTCTGGCGGCACCTGGTTCCTGCCGCGTCTGGTTGGCCGTGCCCAAGCCATGGGGCTGGCCATGCTGGGTGATAAAGTCAGCGCAGAACAGGCGCTGCAACTGGGCATGATCTGGCAGGTGGTAGAAGATGATCAGCTGAAAGCCGAAGCCGAGAAAATGGCCGAGCATTTAGCCAAACAGCCCACCTATGGTCTGTCCTTAATCAAAAAAGCCATTCATGCTGCAGCCGACAATAATCTGGATGAACAGCTCATTCTGGAACGTGACCTGCAGCGTCTGGCCGGCCGTTCAAATGATTATAAAGAAGGCGTCCAAGCCTTTATGCAAAAACGCACACCGCAATATACAGGATGCTAATCATGGAACAACTTTGTTTACAGCAGGCCCGTGTCGCGGTGATTGGCGCCGGCACCATGGGCATTGGTATTGCACAATTGGCGGCGATGCATGGCCATCCAACCCAGCTGTTTGATGTGGATGTGCAAAAATCTGAGGCTGCTTTGGCGCAATTGAAAACACAGCTGGAAAAACGTGTTACGGCCGGGAAAATGACAGCGCAGCTGTTACAGCAAACGCTGGCCAATTTAACGATTGCTAGTGATCTTCAGGCACTGGCGAATGCACAACTGGTGGTCGAAGCCATTGTGGAAAAGAAAGAGGTCAAACAAGCGCTGTTTCAGCAACTGGCGGCACTGTGTCCAGCGGAAACGATTTTTGCCTCCAACACCTCATCCATTTCTATTACTGCCATTGCCGCGACAATTCCACAGCCTGAGCGTGTGGTCGGACTGCACTTTTTTAATCCGGCACCGGTAATGAAACTGGTAGAAATTATTCGTGGTCTGAAAACCTCAGCCCAGATTGCACAGGCATTGTTCAGCCTGATGCAAAGTTGGAACAAAGTGCCAGTGACGGCCAAATCAACGCCGGGTTTCATTGTCAACCGGGTGGCGCGTCCTTATTATGCCGAAGCTTTTCGTGCCTTGCAGGAAAATGTCACCACGCCTGAACAATTGGATTTTATCATGCGTGAATGTGGCCGCTTTGCTATGGGGCCGTGTGAACTGACCGACTTAATCGGGCAGGATATCAATTTTTCCGTGACCCAAAGCGTCTATCAGGAATTCTTTTATGAGCCGCGCTATCGTCCGTCTTTAATCCAGAAAGAACTGGTGGATGCCGGCTGTTTCGGCCGTAAAAGCGGGCAGGGTTTTTATGATTATCGTCAGGCTGAACGTTCACCGGCCTATCGTTTGCCGGCCATGCCGAGCGTTGCACCGGGTGAACTTGAGATTGAGGTCAATGGGAGCTGGTCACATTCTAGCGGCTTGATCTCACGGATTCAGGCTGCCTCACAGCTGAAAGTACAGTGTCAGCCACAGGCAGATGAAGAGATTGTACTAGGTGATGTACGCCTGCGTTTAAGCCGCGGTGAATCGGTCGAGCTGGACTATAGCAAGGACAAAGTAGTGCTGATGGACTGGCATGCTGACTGGAATGTGGCACAGGCGTTACCAATCGTGGCCTCACCGGCCTGTAACGCAGCCGATATCGCCAAAGTCGAGCAGTTTTTTACCGCGATTGATCTGATACCAATCTGGACTAAAGATCATGCAGGTCTGTATGTGCTGCGTACCATTTCCATGCTGGTGAATGAAGCCAGTGAAGCAGTGCTGCATGCTATAGCAACCGAACAAGATATTGATTCAGCAATGAAATATGGTGTGAATTATCCGCAAGGTCCATTCCAGTGGGCAGAAAAAATTGGATATAACACTATTTTACAAATTTTGAAAAATATGTATCTTATTTATGCTGAAGAGCGCTACCGTTGTAGTATATATTTAAGCAAGAAGGCTGCACAGGAACGTACGCAGTCAGAGCAAGAATTAGAATTTCGCCAAGCAGGCTAAGGAAACCACAGGACATGGAACAGGTATTTATTTGCGATGGAATTCGCACCCCAATTGGCCGTTATGCCGGTGCGCTCAGCAGCATCCGTGCAGATGACCTGGCTGCCTTGCCAATACAGTATTTAAAAGCCCAGCATCCTGAACTGCCTTGGCAGGAACTGGATGAGGTGATTTTAGGCTGTGCCAATCAGGCTGGTGAAGATAACCGTAATGTGGCGCGTATGGCTGCCTTGCTGGCCGGCATGCCGGACAATGTCGCGGGCATTACCCTAAACCGTCTTTGTGCTTCAGGTTTAGATGCGGTTGCCACAGGCGCGCGTATGATCAAGGCTGGTGAAGCGCGGTTTGTACTGGCCGGTGGGGTCGAGTCCATGAGCCGTGCGCCTTTTGTCCAGTCCAAACCGGAAACCGCTTTTAGCCGTACCCCGGAAATTTTTGACACCACCATCGGCTGGCGCTTTATTAACCCGAAATTTAAAGCGCAGTTTGGTGTCGACAGCATGCCGGAAACCGCCGAGAACGTTGCAGAAAAATACCAGATTCATCGTGCCGATCAGGACCTGTTTGCCTATCGTAGCCAGCAGAAAACTGCAGTGGCCCAGCAAAACGGAATTCTGGCCGAAGAAATTATGCCGGTTGAAATTAAAGACCGTAAGAAAAACAGCATCATCTTCCAGACCGATGAGCATCCACGTGCTGACACCACGCTGGAGGCTTTAGGCAGCTTGAAAACCCCGTTTCGTAAAGAAGGTGGTTCAGTCACTGCTGGTAATGCTTCCGGGGTAAATGATGGCGCTGCCTGTGTCATGCTGGCCAATCAGGCTTTTGTGAATCAACATCAGCTGAAACCCTTAGCCAAAGTCGTGGCTTCGGCCAGTGCCGGTGTTGAAGCCAGATATATGGGCATCGGGCCGGTGCCGGCGGTACGTAAAGTGCTGGCGCTGACCGGGCTAACCCTAGATCAGATGGATATCATTGAGCTGAACGAGGCCTTCGCCGCACAGGCACTGGCGGTGACCCGTGAACTGGGCTTGCAGGATGATGATGCCCGGGTCAATCCAAATGGCGGCGCGATTGCCTTGGGACATCCTCTCGGGATGAGTGGAACGCGTCTGGTGATTACCGCCATGAAAGAATTAAAACGTCGTCAAGGGAAATATGCACTGTGCACCATGTGTGTCGGTGTGGGCCAGGGCGTGGCCATGATTATCGAAAATGTGGATGAGGACACATCCAAGTAAAAAATACAGCACTCAATCAGGATGATTGAAAAGGAGTAATAAGATGAATAACAATGCAATGGAAAAAATCGAAACTGTTTCAATCGATGAGTTACGTAGCATCCAGCTGCAACGCATGAAAAAAACGCTGCAGCATGCCTACCAGAACAGCCCGGTGTATCAAAAGAAGTTTGATGAAGCAGGGGTCCATCCTGATGATTTCAACACTTTGGAAGATCTGGCCAAATTCCCGTTTACCACCAAACAAGATTTACGTGACAACTATCCGTTTGGCATGTTTGCCGTGCCACAGGAACAGATTGTGCGTGTGCATGCCTCATCAGGCACCACCGGCCAGCCGACCGTGGTCGGGTATACCCAGCAGGATATTCAGACCTGGTCAGATGTGGTGGCGCGTTCCTTACGTGCAGCCGGTTTAAGCGCCAAAGATACCATTCAGGTGTCCTATGGTTATGGTCTGTTTACTGGCGGTTTGGGTGCGCATTATGGTGTAGAGCGCTTAGGTGCCACGGTTATTCCAATGTCGGGCGGCCAAACCGAGCGTCAGGCGCAGCTGATTCATGACTTTAAGCCTACCGCTTTAATGGTTACGCCATCTTACTGCCTGAATATTATTGAAGCGCTGGAAAAGAAATTTGGCACAGCCAAAGACTGTTCTATCCGTACCGGTATTTTTGGTGCCGAGCCGTGGACCAATGAAATGCGCAAGGAAATTGAAGAGCGCTTGGGCATTGATGCGCTGGATATTTACGGCCTGTCTGAAGTAATGGGGCCGGGTGTAGCAATGGAATGTCTGGAAAGCAAAGACGGCCCAACCATCTGGGAAGATCATTTCTATCCGGAAATTATCAATCCGGAAACTGGTGAAGTCCTGCCAGATGGTGAACTGGGCGAGCTGGTCTTTACCACCATCACCAAAGAAGGCATGCCGGTGATCCGTTACCGTACCCGTGACCTGACCCGTCTGTTACCTGGCACGGCACGCACCATGCGTCGTATGGATAAAATCGTTGGACGTAGCGATGATATGATGATTATCCGCGGTGTGAACGTGTTCCCGTCACAAATTGAAGAGCAGATTTTACATATTCCGCAGCTGATTCCGAATTATCAGATTCATATTTGTAAACAGGGACACCTCGACACATTGCATATTCAGGCAGAAATGCGTAAAGATACCAATGATGTTATGGCGCACCAGTTGGCCGGGCAGTTAAAAGCCCAGATTAAAACCATGGTGGGCATTAGCGTGACGGTGGATGTGTTGCCGGAAGGTAGTCTGCCACGCTCAGAAGGTAAGGCGCAGCGGGTATTTGATATCCGAAAGTCTGCATAGGTTCAGTGGGCGATTGACTGCGGTCAATTGCCCTCACAAACAGGGTGTGAATACATCGCAATGAATCCAAAATTAAAACAAAGTATTGATGATTTTATTCAGCATGAAGCCTTAAGTGGCACATCGCTGATTATGACCGTATTTGGTGACTGTATTTTTCATCGCGGTGGGATTATCAGTCTGGCTAGCCTGATCCAGCTGATGGATGTGTTTGGCCTGAACGAACGTTCGGTGCGTACCGCTGTGTTTCGTCTGGTACAAAACGGCTGGTTGGTGTCGGAAAAAATTGGCCGCACCAGTTATTACCGTATTACCGAAAACAGCCGCCAGCGTTTTATTATGGCGGACCAGAAAATTTACAGCTTCCAGCACAAGGAATGGGATCAGAAATGGGATCTGGTACTGCTCAGTTCGGTCGAGCTGGAAAATAAAGCCATTTTAAAGAAAGAACTGGAATGGCTCGGTTTTGCCAATATTGCCACCAACGTGATGGCTTATCCGGGCTGTGATCATCTGAAACTGCAAAATCTGCTACTGAATCTGCAAATGACCGATCAGGTGGTGATCTTTAAAGCTGAAACCTTGCAGTTATGGCAGGAGTCGTATCCAACCATTAAACGCATGGTGGCAACCAACTGGCCGGTGCCGGAACTGCATCAGCGTTATGAAAAATTCATGGGTGATTTCCGCGAATTTCTGAATCTGGTTGATGCTGAAGATGAACTGGACCCGGTACAGGCCTTCCAGATCCGGATTTTGCTGATTCATCAGTATCGCCGGATTTTGCTGAAAGATCCGAACCTGCCGTTTGAGCTGCTGCCATCGGACTGGTTATCGCTGAATGCACGCAACTTAAGTAGCAACCTGTATCAGCGTGTGGTCAGTGCCGGAGAAGAATTCTTTATGGAACTGGCGCGCACGTCGGAAGGTTCAATGCCACCGGCGCATCCGCAATTCTTCAAGCGTTTTGGCGGTATTAAAATAGAAGAACCCAGCTCATTGGCTTGAGCTTATTCATAGAGCTTCCTTGCCTCGTGGTGGGGAAGCATCTACTCCGCTTATTTTAAAGGAATAAAATATGCCGTGTTACTCCATTGATGGTGTGATTCCTGTGGTGCATCCGCAGGCTTATGTGCATCCAACTGCTGTACTTATTGGTGATGTGATTATTGAAGCCGGGGCTTATATTGGCCCATTTGCTGCCTTACGTGCCGACTTTGGCCGAATCCATATTCAGCAGAATGCCAATGTGCAGGATTCCTGTACCGTGCATGGTTTTCCAGACAGCGTGACGCTGGTAGAAGAATATGGCCATATCGGACATGGGGCAATTTTGCATGGCTGCATCATTCGTAAAAACGTACTGGTTGGCATGAATAGCGTGATTCTGGATGAAGCGGAAATTGGTGAAAATACCATTATTGGTGCCAACAGTACCGTAAAAGCCAAAGCCCAGATTCCGGCCAATGTCCTGGCACTTGGCAGTCCGGCTAAGGTGGTGCGGCCACTGGAAGACAAGGAAATTGCCTGGAAACGTCATGGCACCCAGCAATATATTGAACTGACTGCACGCTGTCTGCAGAGCATGCACGAGGTCGAGCCATTGCCTGAACAAACTGCCTCACGCCGTAGCTATCGTGATTTTTACGCCGAGCATGTGATTAAAAAAACGCTTAATTGAATATAAAAACCTGTGATCTTTAGGTATATCGCATTGTTGATCCCATAAAAAAGCGCTGAATCCATCAGCGCTTTTTTCTATCTTATCTCTACATAGACCAATATTTACACGGGCGCTTCCATCAGCACCTGACCATATTGTTCGCGTAAATCTTTTTTCAGCATTTTGCCGGTCCCGCTGAGTGGAATACTGTCAACAAAAATCACCTTGTCCGGAATCTGCCATTTGGCAACCTTATCGGCATAGTAGTCCAGCAATTCGCTTTCGGTAAGCTGACTGTCCGGCACTTTCATGGCAATCACCACCGGACGTTCATCCCATTTTGGATGGCTGGCGGCAATCACTGCGGCCATGGCAATCTCCGGATGGCACATGGCCAGATTTTCCAGTTCTACCGATGAAATCCATTCACCACCCGATTTAATCAGGTCTTTAGAACGGTCACTAATGTGCAGGAAACCATCACTGTTCAGGCTGGCAATATCACCGGTATCGAACCAGCCATCACTGGTCAGGGCAGATTCCTCTTTGCCAAAGTAACGCTCGATAATCCAGTGGCCTTTAATCTGTAAATTGCCGGTGGTCTGGCCATCACGTGGCAGCAAGTCGGTGCCTTTTTCTGCAGAAGCCAGACGTAAATCTACCCCAAATGGTGGACGACCTTGAGATAGGCGTAGCTGGGTTTTCTCTTCCGGGCTGAGCAGTTCATGCTTGGCTTTGAGCTGGTTGGCAGAACCCAGCGGACTGGTTTCAGTCATGCCCCAGGCATGAATGGTGTCGCAGTTATACTGCTCTTTAAAGGTTTTCAGCATCGCCGGCGGGCAGGCCGAGCCACCAACAACATTGCGGTTCATACTTTCCAGCGTGCTGCCAGCCTGTTTGGCTGCGGCCAGTAAACCTTGCCAGATGGTCGGCACACCCAAGGCCACCGTCACTTTATAATTATCAATGAGCTGTACCAGACTGGCACCATCCAGCCCTGGTCCCGGCAACACCAGGGTTGAGCCAACCATCGCCGCAGCATATGGCGTGCCCCAGGCATTGACATGGAACATCGGCACTACCGGCAGCATTACATCTTTGGCCGATAAATTCAGGGAGTCGGGCAGGCTGATGCCATAACTGTGCAGCAAGGTGGAACGGTGGCTGTAGAGCACGCCTTTTGGATTACCGGTGGTGCCTGAGGTGTAGCACAGGGAACTGGCCATATTCTCATCCAGTTCTGGCCAGTCAAATGTCTTGGACTGGGCGGCAATCAAATCATCATAAAACTGAACTTCAGGCAATTTTTCCCGGACCGCATCATCCGGTGCATCCAGACAGATAAAATGCTCCACCTGCGGCAAATGCTGTTTGACCCCGACAATTAGCGGCAGGAAGGTTTTATCAAAAATCACCACCCGGTCTTGAGCATCATTAATAATAAAAATCAGCTGTTCAGGAAACAGACGCGGGTTAATGGTGTGGCAGACCAGACCACTCCCGGAAATCGCATACCAGCTTTCCAGGTGACGATGATTGTTCCAGGCAATGGTCGCCACACGGTCACTCTGCTCTAGCCCTAAGGCTTGCAGGGCATTGGCAAAGCGTTTGGCATTCTCTGCCACAGCGGCCCAGTCAGTGCTGCTCATGCTGCCATCGGTATTTTTTGAAATGATGGGTGTATCGCCATGATAGCGTGCTGCATGTTCAATCAGCGAGCTAATCAATAACGGTTGATACATCATACGTCCAAGCATGTTGATATCCTTATTCCATTTTTTTGTTGTTTAAATAATGTCTTGTTTCTTGACTACTTTTCCGAGGCATCATTGCCGAAAAAGGCTGTTTTTTTCATCCTAAACACTTGCGTGATGAAATCAAGAGGGGATTACAAAAAATCTGTTTTGTGCAGACTTAAACCAAAAAATGCGCTAGCTATTTGAATATAGAGTAAAAGCTTCAATAATTATGATGAATGACGTTCAAAAGAAGTCCTTGAAATAACACTTGATCTTTTTAAAAAATGTGTTAAAAAATGAGTATAACCAATTTTGGTTATGCTTGTTTCAGGATGAAATAAGCGGCAAGAAGCTGAATGAAAAAATAATCAAAAATAGGAGTGTTAGGATGCTTCAATTATTAAAAAACTTTTTCTGCTTACATATTTATGAATATGAGCAAATGGAGGAAATTGGTGCGCATATTGAGTGTCGTAAGTGTGGGGTCAATAAATCATAGAGGGGATCAAACCAGATTCAACAAAGAAGTGGGCTAGACTCACTTCTTTTTGTTTATACACTGCATCAACATTCACGCAGGCTCATCTCCGCCTTTAAATATCTAAATCTCATTGCAAGCTGCTTTATTTACTGCCATTTCAGGCTAAAATCCTGTCATCTCTCTATAACTGAATGTGCACATGGCCAAAGATTTTAATGCCCCGACCTATATTGTAGATGATCAGCTCAGCGATACCTTGGCCTGGCTGTGTCAGCATCAGGACTGTTTTGATGCCTTTCATTTTGATGTCATCAAGCAGGAACTCACGGTTTATCATGCCAATGGTGCCGATCTGATTAAACCGGGCATGTATCTGAATGCCAATTATGGCTTGTTGATTACCTCATAAAAAAAGCCCATCCAGAAGATAGGCTTTTTCGTGTGATGCGGATTAAACCGCCATCGCATCTACCGACAGTTCCTGAACGGTCGGTTTGGCTTTTTCCGCCACCAGTCCCAGTTTCTGGAACAGTTGACGGTCTTTACCTTCACCGGCATTCGGGGTGGTCAGCAGCTTTTCACCCGAGAACAGCGAGTTGGCACCGGCCATAAAGGCCAGGGCCTGATCTGAATCAGATAAAGATTCACGACCGGCAGACAGGCGGATATAACTGGTTGGCATGATAATGCGTGCCACGGCAATAGTACGAATCCATTCGGTGACATCGAGTTTTTCTACATCGGCCAGTGGCGTCCCTTCAATTGGCACCAGCATGTTAATCGGTACAGATTCCGGATGAATCGGCAAGGTGGCCAGTTCATGTAACAGGCCAATTCGGTCTTGAGTGTCTTCACCTAAACCGACAATACCGCCGCTACAGACTTTCATGCCGGCATTACGCACATGCTCCAAGGTATTTAAACGGTCATCGAAGCTGCGGGTACTAATAATGTTGGCATAGTATTCGCGTGAAGTATCGAGGTTATGGTTGTAATAATCCAGGCCGGCATCTTTCAGACGTTCTGCCTGAGACTGGTTCAGCATACCCAGCGTCATACAGGTTTCCAGACCCAGCGCTTTTACTTCACGCACCATTTCCAGCACATAAGGCATATCGCGTTCATGCGGATTGCGCCACGCTGCGCCCATACAAAAACGTGAAGAACCTGATTCCAGCGCTTCCTTGGCTTCCTGAATCACTTTTTCAACGGCAATACGTTTTTCAGCTTCCAGCTGTGAATCATAATGAGCCGATTGAGAGCAGTATTTGCAGTCTTCCGGGCATTTACCGGTTTTAATCGAGAGTAAGGTACTCACCTGAATGGTATTGGCGGCAAAATGCTCACGATGTACGCGCTGCGCCTCAAAAACCAAATCTAAAAACGGTTGCTGATAAAGTGCCTCAATTTCTTCACGAGACCAATCATTACGTACCGGACGCATACTGCTCATAAGTCTGTCCCTAATTATCCATATTTTGCATACTGCATATTAAGCAAAAGCGGCAGGCGCTTCATTAGCAAAATATGACGTAATCCAAAAACAAAGTCCACCTGAAGTGGACTTTGTTGAGCGAGGGAACATGAACTTCAGCATTATTCACGATGATTGCCGTGCATGTTCTGGTTTTGCAGATCGGCGCGATGCTGTTTATTCAGCATCCGGTCATCCTGTTCGTGCTGGTTGTTTTTAGGGCTATCAATAGGCCCTTGGGGTTGCTGCTGTTGCTGTTTTAAATGTTCAGTCTGCTGTTCAAGTTCCTGCTTTTGCTGTTGTTTCTGCTGCTGTTGGTTTTTATGATGCGTTTGCATAATAAATTCCTCCTGATGACAACATCTTTTCTGTTGGATTCCTCTATTGAGCCACAATTCACTACCACGCGCTGTAGGGCTTGTGTGGGGATCTGTGAGCTCAGGTAAAGAAATGAAAAATTATGCAGATTTGGTCAACTGCTCCTGAATGGCCCAGTCGATATGCACATTCACCACCTCATCATGCAGCGTTTTGGCCTGTTGCAGCTGGGCAATAATATCTGCGGAATAAGGCGCATTGCCCAGACCAATCGCAATATTGCGTTTAAAACTCTGATAACCGGTCCGTCTGAGTGGACTGCCTTCGGTGCAGGCCAGGAAGGTGGCTTCATCCCATTGCCAGAGTTCCAGCAGGCTCATCCGGTCTAGCCCATTACGCGGGGCAAAATCATCCAGCGGAGTCAGCTGGGCAAAACTGTTCCAGGGGCAAATTAACTGGCAGTCATCACAGCCAAAAACCCGGTTGCCAATCGGCCGGCGCAAATCTTCAGGAATAATGCCTTTATATTCAATAGTTAAATAGGCAATACATTTACCAGCATCCAGCACGTAGGGCTCGACAATGGCTTTGGTCGGGCAGATGTCGATACAGGCGCTACAGGAACCGCAGTGCGCCGTGGCCGGTTCATCAAACGGCAACTCAAGCGAGCTAAACAGCTCACCTAATACAAAGAATGAGCCGGATTTTTTATGAATCAGCAGGGTATGTTTACCGGTCCAGCCCATGCCGGCACTTTCGGCCAGCGATTTTTCAAAGATGGGGGCTGAATCGGCAAAAGGGCGCGATTCAAAATCACCAACTTTGTCCCGAATCAGGCTGGCCAGAGTTTTAAGACGACCGCGCATGACTTTATGATAATCGCGGCCGCGGGCATAACGCGCAATAATGGCGCTATTGGGTGCATCTGGCACGTGTCGTGGTGTAGGCCGATCGACCAGATAATTCATGCGCACACAAATAATGCTCTTGGTGCCCGGCACCAGTAAGGCCGGGTTGGCACGTTTCTCCAGATTTTCGCCCAGAAAATGCATATCTGCCTGATAACCTTGTGCTAAATAGGCTTCCAAACGGGGTAATTCTGCTTGAGCATCGGGCCGGGCAATGACACAATCAGCAAAGCCCAGTGCTAAAGCCTGCGCTTTAATCCATGCTTTTAACTGGACGGGATCAAGTTGACTGACCGGAATATTCTGCATGGCAGGCGATGAGTTCATAATGACAAAACAAGGGAAAAACAATGCATCCACAAGTTTATCATAGCCGTGATATTCAAGCATGGGAGCAGCGCTGGTTTGCTCGGCAAAACTCGTCTTATGGCCTGATGCAGCAGGTGGCCTGGTCGATTGCCCAGCGCGTCATTCCCGTTTTACAGCAACATAAATATCAGACAGTGGCGGTTTGTTGCGGGCAGGGCAATAATGCCGGGGATGGCTATCTGCTGGCCAAATATTTACAGCAGGCCGGTTTTCAGGTGCATATTTATGCGGCTGAATTGGGTTCTTCACCTGATTTGCAGCAGGCTGAACACGAGGCTCGAGCGGCTGGCCTGGATATTCAATCTGGCTTTCAGTTTCAGCAGTCGTATGAGGTCTATGTTGATGCGCTGTTTGGGATTGGCCTGAATCGTGAACTGAGCGTTGAGTGGCAACAGATTATTCATCAGATGAATCAGCAGCGCGGCTTGAAAGTGGCGATTGATATTCCAAGTGGCTTGGATGCCAATTGCGGTCAGCCTTTACCCTGTGCAATTCAGGCCGATTTGACCTATAGCGTATTGGGTTTAAAAGCTGGACTCTTTACCGGTAAGGGCAAAGCCTACGCCGGACAGGTGGAAGTGATTGCTGCCATTCCTCCCGATGCCGAATTACATGCCATCGCCCAATTGGTACCCACCCAGATTCAGCTGCCACCACGACAGGCTTTTGGTCATAAAGGCAGTTATGGGCATGTGCTAGTGGTCGGCGGTCATGCTGATATGGGTGGCGCGGTAATAATGGCGGCGGAAGCGGCGTTTGCGGCTGGCTGTGGCAAAGTGACCGCGGTTTGTGATGCCAAACATCATACCGCTATTTTAAGTCGCGCTCCGAATATCATGCTGCGCGATATTAACACTCTGCAGGATGATGCCATTGAACAGCTGCTACAGCAGGTCGATGCCATCTGTTTTGGTATGGGACTTGGACGTGATGACTGGGCTGCCCGTCAATATGCACTATGGTTGCCGAAACTGTTACAGGCTGAACTGGAACGGGTACTCGATGCCGATGCCTTATGGTTTCTGGCCGCACATCCGCAGCAGTTACCTGAAGGTAGTTATTTAACGCCACATCCGGGTGAGGCGGCGAAACTTTTAGGCCTAACGACAATGGAAGTTGAGCAGAACCGCTTACAGGCTATTCAGGAATTACAGGCTCGTTATGGCGGCCAGTGGGTGCTTAAAGGCGCGGGCAGCCTGATTCTGGAAGATCAGCTCTGGCTATGTACTGCCGGCAATGCCGGAATGGGCACAGGTGGCATGGGCGATGTCCTGTCCGGCATGATCGCCAGTTTAAAAGCGCAATATCATACTGAACTCAGTTTACATGAGATTGTCACTTTACATGCGCAAGCTGGAGATGTACTGGCGGAATCCGGTATGCGCGGACTTCAGGCACAGCAGATGAATCAGGCCATTTATCAGGTCGTGAACAGGTGAGAGATGCAAGCACTTAAAATTATTATTCAGGGAAATGTGCAGGGCGTGGGGTATCGCCGCTGGTTTGAACAGCAGGCGCAAGAACTGCAGCTAACCGGCTATGTCAAAAATCTGGACAATGGTGATGTCGAAGCAGAAATTATTGGCGAGGAAATGCAGATTCAGGAAATTCTGAAACGCAGTCTGGTTGGACCATTGCGGGCACAGGTCACTAAAATTGAGCGCATCCCGTTTGATCCGGCAGAACGTGAATACACCCATTTCCAGATGATCCGTTAAGTAGAAACTCCCGATTTGGACATCCCCTCACCGGGATCAAGATGGCTTCCAGTTAGCGCCGTCTGCTGCTAGAACGGCTACGGCCGCGCGCCATACCACCCAGGGCATTCAGTACCGCCATTTTGCTCATACTGCCGGAGGCGTGGGCATGGCAGATGGCAGCGGCCAGCGCATCAGCTGCATCAGCTTGCGGTTTAATGCTTAAATTTAACAGCTTCATCACCATCATCTGCACCTGTTCTTTATCGGCTGCCCCATAGCCGACCACAGACTGCTTGATTTGGCGGGCGGTATATTCCGCCACCTGTAAATCCAGATTGGTCAGTGCGGCAATGGCAGCACCACGCGCTTGACCCAGTTTCAGTGCCGAGTCCGGGTTTTGCGCCATAAAAACCTGTTCAACTGCGGCCTCAGTCGGGCCATGAAATTTTACAATCCGGTCAATACCACCAAAAATACGTTTCAGGCGTTCAGGCATTTCCGTGGTTTCGGTCCGAATGGTGCCGGCATCTACAAAACGCAATTTTGAGCCATCACGCTCAATAATGCCGTAACCGGTAAGCCGGGAACCGGGATCGATACCAATAATCAGTGACATGCCAAGCCTTAAAAAATTACATCAAAATGAATTATATGATTTTACAGCGGTATTGTGTGAGGGAATTTGCAGCAACCGGTGCGGATACTCAAGACTATCAACAATGCTTCAAACTCGCTGGAGCTGCTATTAAAAATAGCAGGGACAATATATAGGTTATCTTGGTAAAAAAGGCTGCATCTTCATTTTGGCTTAAGTTTCGGGGTTTATACTGTACATCTACAGTCAAAAGCCGTGCAGTACAGTGGCCGCGGCAGTGTTTATCGGGCTGTGGCTGCTGCTCGTGTATGCGGCTTATGTTTATTTTTATCGTGCTACAGCATAAAGCTCAGGTCTGTCATTGAAAATATTAATGACAGGCCTGCACTTTAAAAATAGAATAATGCCCATATTGTTACATAAGCGTGTCAAAAAAAGCTTGATGCTGATTAAGCAGTTGATGCCTGCACTCTATTTATTTTGTTGAGATTAGATTAATTTTCATGAAATTATTTCTTATTATTCTGGCTGGTTTAATTCTGGAAGTATTCGTCTGGATCGGCGTGGGTGACCTGGTCGGTAGCATGTGGTACGTGTTCTTCTGGTTTATTGCCGCCTTCTTTATTGGTATGAATCTGATCCGTAAGTATTCTGCGGGCATCATGCCACAAATGCAGCAGATGCAGATGGGACAAATGAGTGCAGATCCGGCATTAAGCAATAACTTGCCTAAAATCTTTGCAGGTTTCCTGCTGTTGATTCCAGGTCTGATCACCGATGTGCTGGCTGTGCTGATTATGATTCCGGGCGTACAAAATGCCTTTAAAGCGGCCATGATGAAAGCGATGATGAAACGTCAGCAAGCCATGATGAACCAGATGATGGGGGGCATGATGGGCGATATGAATGGCATGGGTGGTGGTGCACAAGGCCAGAATCCGTTCGCCGATCTGATGCGTCAGATGCAGGACATGCAAAACCAGCAGGCGGGCCGCGACTCGACTATTATTGATGGTGAAGCGCGCGAAGTGACGCCAGAAGCAAAAAAAATTGAAATGAAAGATGTGAATAAACACTAAGCCATCTTTATTTGAAAAACCGGATCTGCAAGGATTCGGTTTTTTTATGCTTGCAGTGCTCGTATATTTTTGAACGGGCGATATAATAAATGACTTTTTAAGCTTCTCCCTGTGTTATGTCCTTACTGTTGACCATTTGTGCCTTACATTTTGTGGCACAGCTTAGTCCCGGCCCCGATATTATTCTGATTGCCAAAAGCTCGGCATCGACCACACGTCGCAATACCATTCATATTATTGCCGGAATTTCATTGGGCATTGTGCTGTGGGTGGTTTTAACCCTGCTGGGCTTTACCGTTCTGGTCGAGCAGTTTCCATGGATTCAGCAGGTATTGATGCTGATAGGCGGTTTGTTTCTGGCGAAAATGGGCTGGGCCATGCTCAGTGGCGGACTACGCAGTTTAAAACAGTCTAGTGCACTGGAGGATGTGCAGGCACAGAGCTCTGCACAGAAAAACTATTTTTTACTGGGCCTGTTCACCAATTTATCTAATCCTAAAACCCTGATTTATTTTAGCAGTGTATTTTCATTGGCGCTCAGTTCATCGGCCAGTGATTATTTAAAAGCACAGCTGGCAGTGATTATTCCGCTGCAAACCTTCCTGACCTTTGTGTTGCTGATGCTGTTATTGTCACAGCCGAAAATTAAGGCGGTGTACCAGCGTTCAGGCAGTTATATTGATATTTTATCGGGCGCCTTATTCCTGATTTTTGCCCTGTGGCTGGGCTATGACGCCATCGGTATGTTCTGATTCAGAATCTGGTTGATCCTGTTCACTAACCAAAGCAGAAACAGCCGTTTCTGCTTTTTTATGGGCAGATGAATAACGGTTTGGTGCCAGAGTGGTTTCGGTATTTTCAGAGCCATGAAAACGGCGGCTGCGGTTGGCGCGTTCGCGTAATCCGCCTTTTTTGATCAGTTGTACCATCTTCATCCTCCTGTATTTCAGTCCGCTAGTTTAAACAAAAGGGCAGCCGGATGCATCTGACTTAAGAGTAGTCCGATAAAATTATTGGCAGAGAATACGGTGTTAAAGCAGCAGCTTAAGTGTCTGAAAGCGTGCATAAAAAGATAAATAAAGTCAACAAAAGCAGGCAGGGTTTACTTAAGCTTACATAGACTCACCAGTAATAGAGCTTGCTATGCTACACAGGCTCACATAAGATAAAACAATATTACAAAAAGCGTTTTTCGCATGATGTAAAAATAAAAACAAGAATTACAGTAAATTAGGAGAACTGCCTATGCTGTACCATCAATACCATTGCTCATGTTGCAATCAAGTGGTGGCGTCAACAGAAAAAGAATGTCCAAATTGCGGTTCACACAATATTCGTAGTCCTTATGGTTTCTGGATGTTCTGTATTTTAAGTTGTCTGGCCTTTGCGGTTATTTTTAAAGTCGTGCATGTCTATTTGCAGGACCATCAGGAAACCCCGACACAGCCGACTTTATTGGAAGTCTTAAAACAGGAATCCAGCTAACTGGATTCCTTGAATCTGATGAGTTAACTCAACTTTCGTTTAGCGGGATGACGCCAGAAAAGCGGCCTGATTCAGCACCGACAGTTCAGTATTAATGTCAAAAATTTTCCCGTGAATCTTGTCGATGCCAAAACTTTGCAGACGCGCCGTGTGCATCTGTAAATATTGTTCTGCATGATGCTTTGTATCAAACAGGTAAATCCCGCCAGCCTGCTGGGTGTCACTATTTTCGGTCCAGATTTTCCAGATGAGACCTGGTTCCTGGTTAATACTGGCTGCCAGCTCGCGATAGGCCGTGGCCATTTCTGCGCCAAAAGGGCCATTTGAAGGGAAATCAACCTGAAGAATTACCGCCATCATGTTCATCCTGTTTTAAATGTTCCATCTTATTGTAAACAGTTTATGTTTTTATAAAATGATATTTCTGCCCAGAATTGCGATAAAGCAGACAATAAAAGACCCATCACGTGGATGGGTCTTTTAATATCTTCAGAGCTTAAAGGCCAGCAGCGGCTTTTAAGATATCGACTTTGTCGGTTTTTTCCCAGGTAAAGGCAGTGTCTGAACCTTCGCGGCCAAAGTGACCGTAGGCAGCAGTCTGCTTGTACATTGGTTGTAACAGGTCCAGCATACGGGTAATGCCGTATGGACGCAGGTCAAAGTGTTCACGAACTAGCTGAACAATCAGTTCATCAGCCACTTTACCGGTGTTAAAGGTGTTAATTGAAATTGAAGTTGGCTCCGCCACACCAATTGCATAAGACACCTGAATTTCACATTTGTCTGCCAGGCCAGCAGCGACAATATTTTTCGCCACATAACGACCGGCATAAGCAGCAGAGCGGTCTACTTTCGATGGGTCTTTACCAGAGAAGGCACCGCCACCATGACGCGCCATACCACCGTAGGTATCTACAATAATTTTACGGCCAGTCAGACCACAGTCACCCACTGGGCCACCAATCACAAACATCCCGGTCGGGTTGATGTGGAATTTGGTGTCGGCATGGAACATGTCCGCAGGGATGATCTTTTTCACGATTTCTTCAATCACGGCTTCTTTCAGCTGTGCTTGACTAATTTCAGGATCATGCTGGGTTGACAGCACCACCGCATCTAAACGTACCGGTTTGCCATTTTCATAGGCAAAAGTCACCTGGCTTTTCGCATCTGGACGTAACCAAGGCAGGGCACCGCTACGACGCAGTTCAGCCTGTTTTTCCATTAAGCGATGCGCATAAGAAATTGGCGCAGGCATCAGCACATCCGTTTCACGGCTGGCATAACCAAACATCAAGCCCTGGTCGCCGGCACCCTGATCTTCAGGTTTTTGACGGTCTACACCTTGGGCAATTTCTGGTGACTGCTTACCAATCATGTTAATCACGGCACAGGTTGAACCATCAAAGCCGAGGTCAGAATGATGATAGCCAATACCATTTACGGTTTGACGTACAATCGCTTCAAAGTCCACATTGGCTGTGGTTGTGATTTCACCCGCAAGTACGACCGCACCGGTTTTTACAAGCGTTTCACAAGCAACCCGCGCATATGGGTCTTCTTTTAAGATTGCATCCAAAATGGCATCACTGATTTGGTCAGCCATTTTATCTGGATGGCCTTCGCTTACAGATTCCGAGGTAAATACAGCGTACTCGCGCATAAGTCCTATCACAGTTATTTCAAAAGACGCAATATGTTACATCGAGTTAGACTTTAGGACTAGCTCAATACGACCAAATTGGCTGAATTTATTTCAATTCAATGGCTTTTTATGTGATATAGGCATTTAAAAAACTGATATAAAATCCAAAACGGTATAGATTCATCATCCGGATAAACTTGAGTTTTAATTCAATAAATCACTATTTTAAAAGCGGCTGTATTCTTATAATTTATATTAGGAATCAACCAATTATCTTGTTTTTAGAGTTTTGGGAAAATGCTGTCTGTCATCTTTTGGTCGTCATCATGCTCTAAAATGAAGTCTGTTACTGTTGAGCAGGATTGTGCAGTTTTGAATTAAATTGAATGAATTTCACAATGAGCGCTTTTTTGTATAAAAAACCATCCAAACAGGTCAGTTATGTAACGGGAAAATCCGGATGAGCTACCCGGTTATTCGCCAGAACTTCAATTTTCTCATGCCTCTAGCCAGGAATTGTACGAAAATGCGCAGGCAAACGAATAAATACCGAAAAATTACCGCTGAGGCTTTACCCCATACGCTTTTTTTAAGACAATAGACGTGTTTTGAATTCCTATTCATCTTCCTTTATTAAACGATTTATTTGGACTCTGACCTATGACGACCCCGCTTAATGAACGTCGTATTGCAAACGCAATTCGTGTATTGGCTATGGATGCCGTGCAAAAAGCAAATTCCGGACATCCAGGTGCGCCGATGGGGATGGCAGACATCGCTGACGTGGTGTGGCGTGAATTTTTAAATCATAACCCGACGAACCCGCAATGGGCTAACCGCGACCGTTTTGTTTTATCCAATGGTCATGGCTCTATGCTGCATTATGCACTGTTACATTTAACCGGTTATGATCTTTCAATTGAAGATTTAAAAGCATTCCGTCAACTACACTCTAAAACACCAGGTCACCCGGAATACGGCTATGCACCAGGGGTTGAAACCACCACTGGTCCACTTGGTCAGGGTATTGCCAATGCGGTTGGTTTTGCTCTGGCTGAAAAGACGCTGGCAGCGCAGTTCAATAAAGATGATATGCAAGTGGTTGACCATTACACCTACTGTTTCCTGGGTGATGGCTGCCTGATGGAAGGTATTTCTCACGAAGTATGTTCACTGGCCGGTACTTTAGGTCTGGGTAAACTGGTGGTTTACTATGATGACAACGGCATTTCAATTGATGGTGAAGTTGAAGGCTGGTTCTCTGATGACACTGAACAACGCTTCCTGTCTTATGGCTGGCAAGTGCTGAAAGTTGATGGTCATGATGCAGATGCTATTCGTGAAGCAACTGTGGCTGCCAAAGCTGAAACCGCTAAACCAACCATTATTATCTGTAAAACCATTATCGGTTTAGGTTCACCAAACAAACAGGGTAAAGAAGATTGCCACGGTGCACCGCTGGGTAATGATGAAATCGTGTTAACCCGCGAAGCGCTGGGCTGGACCGATGAAGCGTTTGTAATTCCTGAAGATGTGTATGCTGCTTGGGATGCGAAAACCAAAGGTGCTGAAACTGAAGCTGCCTGGAATGCTACTTTTGCTGCCTATGCAGCAAAATATCCTGCAGAAGCGGCTGAATTAAAACGCCGTTTAAGCGGTGAATTACCAGCAGAATTCCTGGCACAGGCCGATGCCTATATTGCTGAAGTGAACGCGAAAGCAGAAACCATTGCGACCCGTAAAGCCAGCCAGAATACGCTACAGGCTTTTGGTCCATTATTACCTGAATTATTGGGTGGTTCTGCGGACCTGGCTGGTTCAAACCTGACGCTTTGGAAAGGTTGCCAGGGCGTACAAGACAATGCCGCAGGTAACTATGTGCACTACGGCGTACGTGAATTTGGTATGACCGCGATTGCCAACGGTGTGGCGCTGCACGGCGGTTTCATTCCTTATGTAGCAACATTCTTAATGTTCATGGAATATGCGCGTAATGCCGTGCGTATGTCTGCGTTAATGAAGCAACGCGTAATTCATGTTTATACCCATGATTCGATCGGTCTGGGTGAAGATGGTCCTACGCACCAGCCAATTGAGCAGATTGCATCGTTACGTGGTACGCCAAACCTGAACACATGGCGTCCATGTGATACGGTTGAAGCAGCGATTTCCTGGAAATCTGCTTTAAGCCGTGCGGAAGGTCCATCTGCGTTAATCTTCTCTCGTCAAAACCTGCCATTCCAGGCGCGTACTCAAGCACAAATTGAAAACGCGGCCAAAGGTGGTTATGTGCTGGCTGAAGAAAAAGGTGAATTGAAAGCAATCATCATTGCGACCGGTTCTGAAGTGGCCTTGGCGATGGAAGCACATGCACAGCTTGAAGGTGTACGTGTGGTGTCTATGCCATGTGCTGAAGAATTCATGCAGCAAGATGCGGCGTATCGTGAAGCGGTTCTGCCATCGAATATCCGTGCCCGTGTTGCAGTTGAAGCAGCGCATGTGGATTACTGGTGGAAATTTGTGGGTCTGGACGGTCGCGTGATTGGTATGACCACTTACGGTGAATCTGCACCAGCCAAAGACTTGTTCCAGCACTTTGGTATTACCACTGAAGCAGTGGTTGCTGCAGTGAAAGAACTGACGGCTTAATCGCTCAGAAATTTCAAAAAAGACGCTCCGAATGGGGCGTTTTTTTATGCTAGTTTTAAAGGCTGAATGATATAAAAGAAGATCCACATGACAGCAATTAGCATTGTGCCTTTGGCACAGACCAGTCAGCCGCAATGGCACGCACTTTGGGCCGGTTATCAGGCCGTTTATCAAACCAAGTTATCACATGAACTGAGTGCCCATACCTGGCAGCGTCTGACATCAGCCGAGTCGGCGCATATGTATGGTTTTGCGGCACTGTTTGAACAGCAGATGGTCGGCTTTGTTCATGTGATTGAACATGACAGCTGCTGGACATTCAGGCCTTATGCCTATTTGCAGGATTTATTTACCCACCCCGATTATCGCGGGCAGGGTGTGGCCAGATTACTGATTGAACAGGTCTATATGGAAGCCAAAAAACGCCAGTGCGACCGGGTTTACTGGCTGACACAAGAAGCCAATCAAACTGCACAAATATTGTATGATAAAGTGGCACACAAGACCGGATTTATTCAATATAAACAAAGTCTGTAACGGCATCCATGCGTTAATCGTTTCATTGCTGCAACAGAACGTTTTATCTGTAGCAATGAACTCTAACAAGAAATCTATACACTAATAAGCATTCAAAAAGCGAGATAAAAGCATGAACTTTAAAGCACTTGTACTTGGTTTGGCGGTCACTTCAGTAGCAACAGCTGCGTTGGCAAAACCAGTGGCGTATCAAATTGACCCGACCCATACGGCAACTGTATTTAGCTGGGATCACTTCGGTTTCTCTACGCCATCAGGTAACTTCTCTAACATTCAAGGTACCATTAATGTTGATGAGAAACAGCCAGAAAAATCATCTGTCAACGTGACTATTCCATTAAACAGCCTGAACACCAACGTCAAAGCGCTGGATGAGCACTTAATGGCAGCAGACTGGTTTGATGCAGCAAAATATCCAACTATTACTTTCAAAAGTACCAAAGTTGAAACTCAGGACAAAAAGAACTTTAAAATCACAGGTGATTTAACTGTGAAAGGTGTAACGAAACCTGTAGTTCTGGATGCGGTACTGAACAAACAAGGTCCACATCCAATGACCAAAGCGGCAACTGTTGGTTTTAATGCCACCACGTCATTTGACCGTTCAGCATTTGGTATCGCCGGTTTTGTACCAAATGTAGGTGATAAAATTACTGTAAACATCACCACTGAAGCTTCTGTTGCTGCGAAAAAATAATCGCAAGAACAGCACAAAAAGCACCCGCTTCAGGGTGCTTTTTTTATGATGATGATAAATGTAAGGACAATTTAAAGCTTTCCGGTCAGCTTTGAGATTTTAAGCCGGCTAGAAACTGACCAAGAACCGTCGCGCTAACCTGTTGCAGTTGCGGCGCGTATTGCTGATGAGCGGCGCGTAAGGTGGGAATATCAATCTGGGCCTGACGTAATTCACAGGTATGGCCAATCAGCCATTTTTCTAAACTGTCTGCTGCAACTTCAGCATGAAACTGTAGTGCCAGAATATGTGGTCCGACCCGGAATGCCTGATTCGGATACAGGTCGGAGCTGGCCAGTAATTCAGCCTGTGCTGGTAAATCAAAAGTATCGCCGTGCCAATGTAAAACCGGTGTGTTGGCTAATGCCGCCAGTGGATGATGGGCGGCATTAGCCAGACTGAGCGTACTCCAGCCAATTTCTTTGGTATGGCCGGCATAGACTTTGGCACCCAAGGCATGGGCAATGAGCTGTGCACCCAAACAAATACCAATAGTGGGTAATTTCTTTTCCAGACGTACTTTTAGTAAGTCTATTTCTTTTTGTAAGAAAGGATAGTCTGTGGTTTCATAAACGCCAATTGGGCCACCCAAAATAATCACCAATCCTTCATGCGCAAACGCCTTTTCTAGATTTTCCACACCGGCTTCAAAATACCGTACCCGTAAACCTTGTTCATACAGGACATCTTCCCACGCGCCGAGGTCTTCAAACGCAAGATGTTGAATGGCATAGACAGTGTCGGGTAAATCGAACATGGCAGATACTTCAGGCTGAAAGGGAGATTTAATGTAACGTGAAATACACTCGAACTAAAGCGTAGCGTATGAATAAAGGATAGACTTTTAACTTGATCTTCCGGTTTATACAACGCTGAAAGAGCGTGCTGCGAAAGTCATAGCATTTTATGTCGCAATAAAAACGCCCGATGCAAATACATCGGGCGCAGCTTGAAACGGTAACTTCAACGCTGTTGGAATCCTAAAGATGAGTCTTTAGAAGAAGCCAGCAGGTTTAGTTGAGTAGCTCACCAACAAGTTTTTGGTTTGTTGATAATGTTCTAACATCATCTTGTGGTTTTCACGGCCAATACCTGATTTTTTATAACCACCGAAAGCGGCATGTGCAGGGTAGATGTGGTAACAGTTCGTCCAAACGCGACCCGCCTGAATAGCACGGCCTGCACGGTAAGAAGTGTGCGCAGAACGTGACCAAACACCTGCACCTAAACCGTAAATGGTGTCATTGGCAATTTTAATGGCTTCATCAAAGTCTTTAAATGTAGTCACAGAAAGCACTGGGCCGAAAATTTCTTCTTGGAAAATTTTCATATCATTGGTGCCTTTGAAAATGGTCGGTTCAATATAGAAACCGCTACCCACTTCCTGACGTTCACCACCACCTGTTAAAACTTGTGCACCTTCGGCACGGCCTGTTGCGATACAACCCAAGATTTTATCTTGTTGTTCTTGTGACGCCTGCGCACCAATCATGGTTTCAGTGTCTAATGGGTGACCTGTTTTAATGCGCTTAACACGTTCAATGGCTTTTTCCAAGAAACGGTCAGCAATACTTTCCTGTACTAGCGCACGTGATGGACAAGTACAAATTTCACCCTGATTCAGCGCAAACATAGCAAAGCCTTCGAGTGCTTTGTCTAAGTAGTCGTCATCTTGCGCCATAATATCTTCAAAGAAAATATTTGGAGATTTACCACCAAGCTCCAAAGTCACTGGAATGATGTTTTCAGTGGCGTATTGCATGATCAATTGACCGACCTGGGTCGAACCTGTGAATGCAATTTTGGCAATACGTGGATTGGTTGCCAATGGGCGACCCACTTCTACACCGTAACCATTGACTACGTTTAATACGCCTGCTGGCAATAAATCTTGAATCAGTTCAACCAAAACTAAAATGCTGGCAGGGGTTTGTTCTGCAGGTTTAAGTACAATACAGTTACCCGCAGCCAAAGCAGGTGCAAGTTTCCATGTTGCCATTAAAATTGGGAAGTTCCATGGAATAATTTGCCCCACAACGCCCAACGGCTCGTGAAAGTGATAGGCAATGGTATCTTCATCAATTTCAGAAATTCCGCCTTCTTGGGCACGAATACAGCCTGCAAAATAACGGAAATGGTCAATCGCCAATGGAATGTCGGCAGCCAATGTTTCCCGAACAGGCTTACCATTATCCCATGTTTCTGCCACTGCCAATAATTCTAGATTTTGTTCTAAACGATCTGCAATTTTTAACAAAATGTTAGAACGTGTTGTAGGAGATGAGCTGTTCCATTGTGCTTTGGCTTTATGGGCTGCGTCTAAAGCCAGTTCAATGTCTTCTGCCGATGAGCGTGGGACTTTGGTAAATACTTTGCCGTCCACAGGAGAGATATTTTCAAAGTATTCGCCTTTTACAGGGGCGACCCACTCGCCACCAATAAAGTTTTCGTATTGTGCTTTAAATTGAACTTTTGAACCGGGTTGATTGGGATCTACGTAACGCATAATTCTCTTCCTTTGATGGTTTTTTATAATCTGCCGTCATCTTTACCGTTTAGCACAATCCTGTGTCTAAAATCAGGTTAAATTTACGGCTAAGGTATAAGGTACTTTAGTACGTTATTTGTTTAGCATACCAATATAAGGTTGGAAAAAGGTTGGAAAGTTGCAGGTTTACAAGCAGCGAACAAATCCTTACAAAAGTAAGCGGTACAATGGATGTAATGCCCACAGGATTGTGAGAATCAATAATGATGAAAAAACAAGACCTATTGGAAAAAAGGCAGCATATTGAACAGTTTAGACAAAGCAGCAGTTTATCGCCGCTGCATGCGCAGCAAATTCAGCAGAGTATTTTAAAATCTTGGCAACGCTCTCAAATTGCTGAAATTCCTGTTGATCGGTTGGCAGCCCCGTTAAATTATAGTCTAACGCATACATGTGGTGGTTCGGCCTTACAACGTGCTGTGCAAAACTGCGCAGAAGATTTAAGACATATCGCACAGCAGTCCGACATGGTGGCAGCCGTGGGCGATGTGGGCAGTACAATTATTTGGACGGCAGCGAGCGCGCAAATGCGTAATGTGGCGGAACAGGTGCATTTTGTAGAGGGCGGGCAGTGGCGTGAGGAGTTGGTAGGTACCAATGCTTTGGCTTTGTCACTTAAAACGCAGCAAGCAAGTTGTGTGTTTTCCAGTGAACACTTTATGTCATCATTACATGACTGGGTTTGTTATGCAGCGCCTATTTTAGACCCTTATTCCAAACAAGTATTGGGCGTAATTGATTTATCGACTACTTGGAAAAACCATAACAGTTTGGGGATGTTGGCAGCAGAACGCTGTGCTTCTTTGATTCAAAATGCACTGCTTGATCAGCAAAAACAGCAGATTTATATTCGCGCGTTTCGCGTGCCACAAGTGTTATTTAATGGCAAAGTGGTGGTGATGACACCACGTCAAATTGAAATATTGGTGATTTTAGCACTTTGTCCACAAGGCATGAGTTTAGATACTTTACACCAAGCTCTATATGGTGAGCGTAAAGTCAGTATGGGCACGCTTAAAGCTGAGATGTCTCAATTACGTGATATTCTAGGCGGGATGCTTGGTTCGCGTCCTTACCGAATTTTGGCGCATATAGAAGCCGATTTTTTACAAGCTGAGCAGGCTTTAGATGCTGGTTATGTGCAGTCTGCCTTACAAACGTGTGCAGGAGTATTTTTGGCGAAAACTGAAAGTCCATTTTTATGTGCATGGCGAGATTGCTTAGAATCTCGCCTGAGTGATGCCATTTTTAATGCACAAGATACTGATGTATTGCTAAAACATTTGGCACGCAGCCCTGAAGCGATTGACGCAGTGGAGCGTTTAATTGAATTGATGCCAAAGGGGCATCCTGCACATCAAATTTTATTAAAATACACAGCTTAAGGGATGCATCAAGTCATTTAGCCGTTAATTCACTTCCTTTAGTTCTAGTTTTTAGTTTTATAGCCCCTTGCGGTTTAACCAGTCAAACAAGGACTGATACACTTCCGCACGGACTTCGGGCGCAGAAAGTACCAAATCATGCACGCCATTTTCAATTTGGCAAAGCTGAATATCGCCATGCATGTGATGTCCATATTTTTGCATATCTGCAACATTTAAAATTACGTCAGTGCGTTGCGCAATCTCATTCCATTGGCGTGGATAACTACTTTGACTCGCATGCATAATTAAGGTGGGTACACCTAAATGCACACTGGCATGAATTTCTTTTTGCGCTTCATGAATTGCACGTACAAAACTTAATCGCACTTTTGGATAACGCGGTTTCTTCCATTCCAAATTAAATAACCATTCACCATGATATTGTTTGTGTAGACTTGGTACATAAAATGGATTAAGGCGGCTTGGAAATTTCATTTCTGGCAACAATTTGCCCAATTGGCTCAAACGAGGAATGCCGAATTTTTTCTCAATCTCGCTCATATTGAAATCATAAAAAGGGCTGTTACACCATAAACCACGAATCAGTGGATGATTGGGATGATGTGCTACATATAACGTGGTGATTAATCCACCTGTTGAATGTCCCGCCAAAATCACCGAGTCATGTTCTTCTGTGGCAATTTGCTCAAGTGCAGCGGAAATTTCTGCATCATATTCAGACAAGCTGCGCACATTGTACCAATGTTGATGTGACAAATGCGAACGCCCGTATTTACGCAAATCCAACGCATAAAAGTCATAACCGCGCTGATTAAACTGGTCTGCCATTTCTGTTTGAAAAAAATAGTCAATAAAACCATGAATATAAAGTACGGCTTTACGGGTTTTCTGTTCGGCTTTTTTGCGTACCAAGGTAGCAATCACTTTGCCTTCATAATCCGAAGGAAAATCCAGCGTCATTTGTTGGTAATCGGCACCCAAAATATCGGGTTGATAGCTTGGTGTTGTTTTTTGTTTTTTACCTAACAGCATAAGGTGTTCGTCATCCATTTTATTTTGACTATATCCTTGATGCGCTGTGCGCATTTGTCAAATTGAATTATGCAAACCCTCTGCATCTACATCGCTTTAGTTTTATGCTGCGAGTTCATTTTGTTCTGAACAGCAAAAAAAAGCAGAACGCATCTGAGATGGTTCTGCCAAAGGGAAGGATAAAAATAAAACAGCAAAAGAGGAAAATTGAAAAAAAGATGGGAGATGCTGAGCAAATCGTGATTCACTCAGCAGGAGATTCAAATTACATCGCGGCTTTAAAAATTTCGACCACTTGTGCATGATTGGCTTTACGTGGGTTGGTGAGCATGCAGGCATCTTTTTGTGCATTTTCAGCCATAATCGCCAAGTCATTTTCTTTCACGCCTAACTCTGCTAAACCTGTTGGAATACCAATCGAGCTAGATAGTTCACGAATTGCATCAATTGCAGCATAAGCAGCCTCTGTGGTGGTTAATCCATCAGTATTGACTCCCATCAATTCTGCAATATCGGCATAACGCTCAGGGCAGGCAATCAGGTTAAACTCGCAAACATGCGGCAATAAAATTGCATTACAAACGCCGTGCGGCAAGTTGTAGAAACCGCCAAGTTGATGCGCCATGGCATGCACATAGCCTAGAGAGGCATTGTTGAATGCCATACCTGCCAAATATTGCGCATAGCTCATGGCATCACGTGCTTCAATATTTTCACCATTTGCCACAGCAGGGCTAAGCCACTGGCTAATCATACGAATGGCTTTTTCTGCACAGGCATCGGTAATAGGATTGGCTGCAGTTGAAACGTAGGCTTCTACAGCATGGGTTAAGGCATCCATGCCCGTTGCTGCGGTTAAACCTGCAGGTTTGGCAATCATGAGTTTTGGATCATCAATGGCGATGAGTGGTGTACAGCGCCAATCGACAATTGCCATTTTAACGTGCGTGTCTGTATTGGTAATAATACAGAAACGGGTCATTTCCGAAGCTGTACCTGCAGTGGTGTTAATGGCAATCAGTGGGGTCATTGGCACAGTACTTTTATCAATGCCTTCATAATCACGAATATGCCCACCACCTGCGGTCACTAAGCCAATGCCTTTGGCACAGTCGTGGGAAGAACCACCACCTAAGGACACAATGAAGTCGCAGTGATTGGCATTGTAGGCATCAACACCGTTATGCACGTTAATATCGGTCGGATTTGGCTCTGCACCAGCAAAGATATGGCTGGCAACGCCTGCTTCGGTGAGGTAGCCTGCAATGGTATCGGCAACGCCAAATTTAAACAGTCCTTCATCAGTCACAATTAGGGCTTTTTTGGCGCCTAAATTTTGTGCTCTTACGCCAATTTCTTTGGCACAACCAGGGCCGAAGAGTGACACACAAGGAATATAAAAACCGTTGGTTTGATCTGCAATATTTTTAAAAGCCATGCTCAGATTCCTTCTTGCATTGGATATTGGAATAATGTGTTGTTATCGCGGTGTTGAACCGTAATTTGAGTATCCATTGCTTTGTTGTGAAATCCTACCTACCAAATACCAACCCTAGTTGCTGATCAAAGAGTGTAAAATAATCACTTGAAAATTATGGATTTTTAATTTGTTTTATTATCTGAAGTAGTGCGCAGTCTATAGGCAAGAGCACAAATCTTGTTTATAGTATTTTTTGTATCTCTAATTTTAAGGTGTGAATACAGCACACACATATTTAAAGTGTAATTCAATTAATAAGTGGCTTAAGCTAGATTGAAGAATTGTCCACTTTTTGCAGATGGGAAATAAAAAACAAAAAATAGGGATGTATCACGTGATGGGTCTATTCGGTGTAATCAAATAAAAATAAGATGACACTTAGATAGACCGCACTTAAGCATGAGGAGCGTATATGCAGCCAAGTCGCCAGCATAGCCAGTTGCATGCCGTTGCACAGCAATTGGTTCGTATTTCCAGTGTGGCCGCAGAAATCTATCAAGATCAAATGGATCTGGTTGGGCATTTTACAGCACAAAATATGTTTCGAATTGATCCTTTGCAGCATCGGGTCGAATTGTTGAATGGTCTGTTTAGCCTTGAATTTTATTCGCCAAAATCGCATACAAATTTAATAGAAACCCACTTTGAATTTGCGCGGCAACAGCAAGAAGCGTTTGAAGATTTTTTCTTACATGATCTGCATTTTTTGACAGGGGATTTAAAACCGCAGCATTCCTTATTTTTGCGTAAGCAGGCGCAGCAATTGCGGCAATTGATTCTGCAGCAAGTTTATCTTTGGGTAGATGGTGCAGCACGGGTTAAGCAATTGTTGTTGCATTTAGATGCTATGCAGGCGCAAATTTTAGATCAGGCATTAATGCAGGTAGACGATCAGTATCAACCAGTATTGACCAAATTTGTGCAGCAAGGGCAGCCGATTCCTGAAGATGTTTTAACTGCTTTATCGACACTATGCGCTTTGGAATTTGTAGAGGGTGAAACCTTTTTGCCAGTGCAAGCACTGATGCAAAGTTATGATGATTTTTGTTTTAGTGCAGCAGAATTTCTACCTAAAGCCATGTATCGTATTTTAAGTATCTCATTTCCAGAGCGATTTAATTTACAGGATTTAATCGATCATCAGGACGATATTCGGCTGTTGTATCGACACGCGGTAGAGCAGAGTCATTTATTAGGCTTTGTCCGGATTATGAACCGCGCGGTCTGGGCCGAAGATAATATTCTGGCCAAACGGCATTTTCTGGAAAAAAATACCCGCATCTGGCAGACCAAAGTTGCGCGTTTGCCACTGTTTGATTATCCACGCGCAGTCAACTGGCTGTTTCGGCAATCGAAACTGGTGCTGGACTGGCTCAGTGACAATATTCATCATTCCAGTGTCCGTGTGGCGGTGGTGGCGCTAAGTTTTGTTGATTGCAGCCAGATTCATCCACGCATTATTCTGGCCACCTTGCAGTATTTCCAGTATGCCTCGGCGCGGCTGTTTATTCAGAGCTGTGATCATTTTGCGCTGCGACATCAATGGTTTGAACATCAGCATAATTCCCGGGTGGTGCAAAAAGGCCAGCGCCAGTCACTGGAAGACCCGCGAATTAGCATCAGCCCGTCTATTTTGTATTTAGATGAATGGATGAATTTGCTGGCGATTGTTGCGGCGCAGGATGAACTGCAGGTGAAACAGGTCTATGCCCGCTTAAGCCGGGTGATGCAGGCCTATATGCTGCATCTGCATAAGGTCACGGCGGAACTGCCGTCTGAATTAATACAGTTTATTCATCCGGAGAGTCAGCAATCGCGTGACTTTATGCACTGTTTACGCCGTCATCAGCTGACGCTGGAACAATTTCGGCAGCTGTTTTATTTAAAGGCCGGGCCGGTGCGTGAATCGGTGTTTGATGCTTATGTGCGCGATTATCTGGTCGATTATTTTAATGAAAAAAATTACACCCCGAAAAATGTCAGCTGGAGCAGTATTTTTCAGCGCGCGGTGCGCTGGCATCATGAAGTACATAAAGCCGAAATTCTGGCCAAGCTGAAAAAACAGTTAAACGTCAGCCACTGGCCGCCCGTATCGCTACAAGGCAGAACCCAGTATCTGGGCTGGTGCTTTGAGGAATTGAACAGTCTGGAGCGGATTATTCAGGAGTCGCGCAGTTTTCATCATTGTCTGGCGGTGAGTTATAGCCAGAAAATTATTGAAGGCGAATATGTGGCTTTTCATATGTCATCGCCGTGTTATCGCCAGTCCTTAACGCTGGGTTGTCATCTGCTCGATGGACAGCTGCGCTTTGATCAGCTGGAATATCCGAACAATCATAAAGCCGAACAGTTGCTGGTCAATATTGCGGAACAGTTTATTCAATGGCTGAACAGCCGCTTAAAACAGGACCCATCTGCCGGAACTTTATGACAAGTGATGTCGCCAGATGTGGTTTTTGCCTTAACTTTTTGCTGAAAAATGGGTAGGCTATAGCCGTTCATCTACGGTATAGGTCTTATGAAACAGGAAACTGCACTCAAACTCTTAAAAGCGGGCGAAAATGTATTTTTAACAGGCTCGGCCGGTGCAGGGAAAACCTATACGCTCAATCAGTACATCAACTATTTAAAAGCACGTAAAGTGCCGGTGGCGATTACGGCCTCGACCGGAATTGCCGCCACACATATGAATGGTATGACCATTCACACCTGGGCCGGCATTGGTATTAAAGATGTCTTGTCTGATGCCGACCTGAAAAATATGAAAGAGCGCAAATATCTGAAAGAACATCTGGAAAATGCGCAGGTCTTGATTATTGACGAAATTTCGATGCTGCATGCCAAGCAGTTGAATCTGGTCAATCAGGTACTGAAATATTTTAAGGAAAGCGATGAAGCCTTTGGTGGTATTCAGGTGATTGTCGCCGGTGATTTCTTCCAGTTGCCGCCGGTGGGCAGAAATGATGAACGTAATCGCGATAAATTCTGCTTTATGTCGGAGGCCTGGGTCGAGGCCAAATTCCGGGTCTGCTATTTGACCGAGCAGCATCGTCAGGGCAATGACTTTTTAAACGATATTCTCAATGCGATTCGTCGTCAGGATATTGGCCCGCAGCATCTGCAGGCGCTGCAAAATACCCGTCAGCAGGATATTGGCGACACCTTTACCCGTTTATATACTCACAATATGGATGTCGATACCATTAACTTTAAGCATTTAAATGAAATTGATGCTGAAAGTCGCCAGTTCGATGCCAGCTGTGATGGGAATGACAAACTGATTGAAACCTTAAAATCTTCGGTGCGTGCGCCTGAAACCTTGACCCTGAAAAAACATGCCAAAGTGATGTTTGTTAAAAACAACTTTGATATGGGTTATATCAACGGCAGTCTGGGCGAGGTGATTGGCTTTGAAGAAGATGATGAATATGGCTGCCTGCCGAAAGTCAAACTGACTGATGGCACGGTGCTGCTGGTCGAACCAGAAACCTGGTCGATTGACAATGAAGCCGGAAAAACCATTGCCAGTTTCCAGCAAATTCCGTTGCGTCTGGCCTGGGCAATTACCATTCATAAATCACAAGGCATGACTTTAGAAGCGGCAGAAATTAACCTGAGCCATACCTTTGAAAAAGGTCAGGGCTATGTGGCACTGTCACGTTTAAAAACTCTAGATGGCCTGCGTTTATTGGGCTTTAACGAGCAGGCGCTGGAGCTGGACAGTCTGGCAATTAAAGCCGATCGCCGTTTTCAGGAACTGTCAGATGAAGCAGAACAGAATTTTGCCGAAATTGACCTGACCGCACAGCATAAAGCCTTCATCCGGCATTGTGGCGGCACCTTGAATGAGGTTGAAATTGAACGCAATGAACGGAAAATCGCACGCAGTGGCGGTAAGCAGAATTATGCCTCGGCAACGCTAGATGAAACCCGGGCCTTGTTTGAAGAAGGTTATGAGATTGAAGATATTGCCCATGAACGTGGCCTGACTCCAGCGACGATTATTAACCATCTGGCGCGTTTGCATAAGGAACAGGGACTGGATATTTCGGTGGCGCATCCGGGTGAGGAAGTGGTGGAGCAAATCCGCAAAATTTATAAACGCCTGCAAAAACGTCAGCAAAGTGATCATTTTAATGATGATGGCACGATCAAGCTGCGTCCGATTGTCGAGCTGACCAGTCCGCGCATGGGCTATGATCAGGTGCGTCTGGCCTTGCTATATGTAGAATAAACTTTTCATCCTTCCGTAATAAAAGAGCATCTTAAAGATGCTCTTTTTTATGCTTATTCGTTATTTAGACGTATTTCAACTCATCTTCATCTTGCTTAAAAACAGCGTCATCTCTTAACAGCTGCCTTATTTAGAATAATGAAACCAACTCATGGAATTTATGCTAAGATGAATTTAATTCATATTTTTATTTTTAAGGCGACATTGCATTCAGCGCAGTGCATCTCCTGATTTTGAGATACTTCATTTCCCATGCTTGAAATTCGTCATTTAAAAACCTTATTGGCCTTACGCGAACATGGTTCACTGGTGGCCGCGGCCAATGATTTATGCCTGACCCCATCTGCCATTTCCCATCAGTTGAAAGAGCTGGATCACTGGTATGGGGTGGAAGTGGTTAATCGTCGCTCGCGTCCGGTGACGTTTTCCAATGTGGGGCAGCGTTTACTGAAACTGGCAGATGATATTTTGCCGCAGATCCAGATTGCCCAAACCGATATTACCCGGATTGTGCATGGGCAAACCGGCCGGATTATTTTTTCTTCGGAATGTCATAGCTGTTTTGACTGGCTGATGCCGCTGTTAAATCAGTACCGCCAGCAATATCCCGATGTTGATTTGGACTTTGCTTCCGGTTTTGAAGCCAATCCGCATGAATTATTACAACATGCCGAATTTGATTTGCTGATTACTGCTGACCCGATTGCCTTAAAAGGCATCGAGTATTTCCCGATTTTTGAATATGAGTCGCGTCTGGTGCTGTCCAATACCCATCCATTGGTACGTGCTGCGGACATTTCGGTGCAGGACCTGGCCGAAGAAACTTTAATTACCTATCCGGTGGATAAACACCGCCTGGATATTATGGCCAAGCTGTTTATTCCGGCCAATATCTATCCGAAAGCCATTCGCACCACAGATTTAACCCAGATGTTAATCCAGCTGGTGGCCAGCGGTCGGGGTGTGGCGGCCTTACCGGACTGGGTGGTAAATGAATATGAACAAAAAGGTTGGGTCACTTCACGCCGTCTGCATTGTGTTTCGGCAGAAGGACTACGCCGCACGCTGTATGCTGGCTATCGCAGTGAAGAAAAAGAAAAAAGCTATTTTGAAGGCTTCCTGAAACAGCTGGAAAAATTTTCGCAAAAGCGTAGTCATTACTATGCACAATAACATCCGCACAAATAGCGTAATTTTTGAGTAAATAATGGTGAGGATTCAGGTCGTTGAATCATCTGCCAGCTACGCCATTTATTTAGGAAAAACATAAGCTGAGATGTTTTTTCAATAAATGACAGTTACTGAACTTGATAAGCTCAAGTCACAAGATTGAAGTGAGTAAGGGTATGTCCAAAGTACAATGGTTCAGCAGGGATATTTGGATTATTTGTGCAGGTTTTGTCGCGGCGATGCATGTCGGTAAATTACCGCCAGCGGTGCCGGTATTACAGCAGGAACTGGGGATCGGGCTGGTACAAGCTGGTTTGTTGCTGTCGCTGGTGCAAGGGGCTGGTATGCTGTTTGCACTGACCTTGGGCAGTTATGTCGAAAAAATTGGACTGAAACGCTGTGTCTTGCTTGGACTGGGCTTACTAAGCGCAGCCAGTTTGCTCGGTGGGCTTAGCCAAAGCGTCAGCAGTTTGCTGCTGCTGCGGGTAGTGGAAGGATTTGGCTTTTTACTGGTGACCTTAAGTGGTCCGGCCTATATTCGCCAGCTGGTGCCGGCAGAAGAAATTTCCGCCAAAATGGGCTTGTGGAGTGCCTATATGGGCGGCGGCATGGGGATTTCCTTATTACTGACGCCGTGGCTAATCACCATGATGGGCTGGCAAGGGGTATGGCTGACGCTAACACTATTGACCTTAAACCTGTTTGCGCTGGTCGCCACCCGAGTGCCGAAACCGCAACAATCAACCCAGAAAATTGAAGTGTTTCAGCTGATCAAAACCACGCTCAAACATCCACCAGCGTGGATGCTGGCATTGATGTTCGGCACCTATGCCGGACAATGGTTTAGTCTGGTCGGTTTCTTACCGACGATTTATCAGCAAAACGAGATTTCCTTGACGCTGGCAGGCGCATTAACTGCCTCGGTGGCGATTGCCAATGCAGTCGGGACCTTTGCCTGCGGCATCATGTTGCAGCGCGGTTTGCTGCCTAAAACTTTAGTCCAAACCGGTTTTATCATCTTGATGCTGTGTGCCTTAAGTTTCTATATCTTTCAGGCCCAGTTACCATTTTTACTGCAGTTTGCCTGCGTGTTTAGCTTTTCGTTATTTGGTGGTCTGGTCGCCGCGGTGGTCTTTGCTCAAGCCTTGCGTTTTGCGCCTAGTCCGGTGGCCATTAGTGCGACCATTGGCATGATTTTACAGTGCTCAGCGACATCGCAGTTTCTGTTGCCACCAGCAATTGCTGCGATTGTTTCTGCCACCGGAGACTGGTTCTGGGTCGGTATTGTGATGGCTGCGTTCTCGGCAATGGGCTGGCTATTATGCCAAAAGCTGTTTCAGGCCGATGTACGTGCCTAATCGTGTATCCGTATCTCTTTAAAGCCGTGTCTGTATGAAGCGGCTATTTAGAACCAATCAATAACGATAAAATGCCGGCGGCAATTAATGGTCCGACCGGCACACCGCGCAGCAAGGCCACACCGGCAACCGTACCAATCAGCAGGCCAGCGACAATATTCGGTTGATGGCTCATCAGCTGTACCCCACGTGCACCGAGCCAGGCCACAAACAGGCCTATGCCAATCGCGAGTATGGATTTCCAGTGCATAAATGATTTCAGGATTTCATCACCGGGGATTTTACCGCTGGCAATGGGCGTTAGTACGCCAATGGTCAAAATGATAATGCCAATATTTAAACCATGCTGTTGCAAGAGCGGAAAATATACTTCCAGTGGTGTGATGCGAAACACGATTAACACCGCGGCGGCAATGGTGACGGCAGTATTGTGACTAAAAATACCGCAGGCCAATAAAATAAGCAGAACAATCAGGTTTAAATCGAGGTGTGACATACAGGCTGAACACGGTGGCATGGGAGAAAAAGAGGCCATTATTGTAGCCTTTTTCAGCGGGGCCTGCTGATAGATTCCAACTCCAGCGCGGTTTCAGTATAAAATACGCCATCTTCCATATTGATACAGCTTTCACTCCACAGGTAATTCGATGACTTTAGAAAAAATGTTGCAATCGCAAGGCTTTGGTTCACGCAAACACTGCCAGCAGCTGATTCAAAATGGTGCGATTGCCATTGAGGGTGAAGTCATCACCCAACCCAAACAGAAACTGCAGTTGCAGGGTTTAAAATTTTCGGTCTATGGGCAGGACTATACCTATCGGGAGAAGGTCTATATCGCGTTAAACAAACCGCAAGGTTATGAGTGTTCACATCAGGCCACCCATCATTTTAGTGTGTTTGATCTGTTTGACGATATTTTGCTGAACCGTGGCCTGCAATGTGTGGGACGTTTAGATCAGGACACCACCGGTTTGTTATTGCTAACTGATGATGGCCAGTTTTTACAGGCGCTGACCCATCCGAAAAAGTATGTGGCCAAAGTCTATCGCATGTACACCGCAGATCCGGTCACAGATGCGCAAATCCAGCAACTGGCAGATGGAGTCGAACTGCGCAATGAAAGCGGCATTTTTGCTGCCACCGATATTTGCCGTCTGGCCGAGCACGAGCTGGAAATGACCATTCATCAGGGTGTCTATCATCAGGTAAAGCGGATGCTGGCAGCAGTTGGCAATAAGGTGGAAAAGCTGCATCGTCAGCAAATTGGCGCTTTAAACCTGCCAGAACTCGAGTTGGGGCAGTGGATCTATTTAGATGACGCCCAGGTACAGCAGGCGCGTACCCGGATGCAGGATTAAACCGGCTTTTAATAGATTGGGCTATTTTAAGAAACAGTGGTAGGTCTGAAACTCATTGTCTTTAATAAAGCCCATCTGTTCATACAGTTGATGCGATTGATAGTTGTTGTTCTGGGTTTGCAGACTAATCCGTAGTGCATTGTTATGACGGGCAAAATGAATTGCGGTATCAATCAGCTGTTTGGCCGAGCCTTGACGACGATAGACCGGCGTCACATAGACATCATCCAGAATATAATAGGTGGTACAGGCCACCGAAGAAAAGCCTAAATACAGCAGGATAAAACCGGTAATCACCTCATCTTTCACATGAATAAAAATCACGCTTTCATGATTTTCAAAACGCTGTTGTAAAAACTGGTGTGAAAGCTTCAGGTTAGAAGATGCACCATAAAATTGACGATATTCATCAAATAATACGGCCAGCTGCTCGAGATCTGCTACGGTTGCGCGTCTGACAATCATCCATGACTCCCTGCATATCTTATTGTTGTCTATGCAGCATAACCAAGTTTTTAGCAGATTAAATTAAAATATTGTTTATAAATACAACACTGTTAACTTTTGTCAGTTTCACCCAAGAGGGCATTTAATTCGGCAAACAGGTCCAGATCTTCATCGTCCAGTGGGGAAGTGTCGGTGCTGACGGGCGCAGGTGTTGGTGTGGCCTGAGTATTTTGCTGTTCTTGCTTGAGCTTTCTTAACTTGATCAGCTGCTCCAGATTAATATTCTGGTTTTCGATAGAAAAAGGAATAGATTTGGTCAGAACGACCTGTTTAAAGAACAGACGAACCGCTTGTGCCGGTGTAATCCCCAACTGTTTAAACACGGCAAAAGCCTGTTTCTTTTCCTGAGAATCCAGGCGAATTTGATAAACTTCAGTTTTTCTCATGATTTTAATTAATTTAAGTGCACTTAACTGTGTAGACACATTTTAATCTAACCATTTGTAATTTCAATATTCATACACAGGAAAAATTGAAATAAATGTAATGACAATTAGATTACAGTGTCAGGTCAAATTGGGAGCTAAACGCCATTGCTGCTTTGCTGATTGGGTCCTGAAAGCAAATATCTTTGGCCAGAAGCTGTAAAGGCGCAGAAAAATCATCTTCCGTTTTATGCTGCACCTGCGGATAAAATGGATCGTTTAAAATGGCAATTCCAAGCTGATTTAAATGCACCCGCAATTGATGCTGCTTACCGGTGACAGGTTTAAGCAAATACTTTGCCAAATGACCGTTATGCGCTAACAGCTCAATATCGGTTTCGCTGTTGGGTACTCCATCCACCACCTGCATGGTATAAAACGGCTGACCTTTTTCCATGCGGTAACGGGTGGTGCAAGGAAAACTTAAATCGGCACGAAAAGGTGCAATCGCATGATAGGTCTTGCGGACCTGACGTTCGGCAAACATTTGCTGATAAAGACCACGACTGGCCGGCTGTTTGGAAAATAGCACCACGCCGGCAGTTTCCCGGTCTAAACGGTGAATCGGGGTCAGCTGTTCATTGCCAGTTTGCTGTTTCAAACGCACCAGTAAGGTTTGCTGCACATATTGTCCGGTTGGGCTCATGGTCAGAAAATGCGGTTTATCTACCACCAGCAAATCTTCATTTTCAAATAAAATCTGGTGTTGAAACGGTACTGTTACTTCATGGGCTAAAAAACGATAGTAAAAACAGTGTGTATGTGCCTGAAAGGGACTGTCTGTGTTTAGACGCTGACCATGTGCATCATAGACCAGACCATCCTGAAAGCGCGACAGCCATTCAGCTGCAGAAATATGCGGAAACTGCTGGCACAGGTAGGCATACACTGTACTTGCCGATGATGGCTGCAAGTAAACTTTGCTGGCGCTAACACCATTAATCATCGGGGGAATAAAATCGGCAGTGGAGCTCATGAACGGGTGCACATCTCAAATTAGGTAACAAATGCTGTGAAAAAATACAGATTCTGACGCAGTCGAATAGGCTTTTAAACGGCTGCGATGCTATCATAATTGCTGTTTTGAATCATGTCGCGAGTATTATGCAGTATTCATTTTGTCTGAACCTGAACAATGAACAAGAGACCCAAAATCTGGCTCAGGTTTTGGCGGCGCATTTCCCGCGCGGGGTGATTTATCTGATTGGGGATTTGGGCGCAGGGAAAACCACGCTAACCCGTTATCTGTTACAAAGCTTAGGTCATCAGGGATCGGTAAAAAGTCCGACCTATACCCTGGTGGAGCCGTATCAGGTCAATGGTCAGGATATTTTCCACTTTGACCTGTATCGCCTGAATGACCCGTATGAACTGGAGCTGATGGGCATCCGTGATTATCTGGATACAGCAAACGCCTTATTTTTATTTGAATGGCCATCAAAAGGTGGGGATGAAATTCCAGCACCGGACCTGATTATTAATATTCTAAAGTCTGAAGATGAACTGAGCCGCACCGCAACTCTCAACTCGTCTTCTGCCGCTTTGCAACACGCTCTGGAGCAGAATTTTACCCATGTCGGCTGATTTAAGTACACGTCGTATCCGCGCGCTTGATCCGGCACTGGCTAACCAGATTGCCGCCGGAGAAGTTATTGAGCGTCCGGCTTCTGTGGTCAAAGAATTATTAGAAAATGCGATTGATGCCGGTGCGACCGAACTGATTATCCGGGTGGAACAGGGCGGCAGTACCCTGATTGAAATTATTGACAATGGGCGCGGCATTCATCCTGAAGATCTGCCCTTGGCAGTGATGCGTCATGCCACCAGTAAAATTCAAACTGCCGATGACTTGCATGCCATTGTCAGCCTCGGTTTTCGCGGTGAAGCGCTGGCGTCCATTGCCGCAGTATCGCGTTTAAGCCTGATCAGCAGCCAGACAGATGAAGGGGTGGGCTATCAGGTTGAAGTGAATGGCACGGCTTTTGATTATCAGGAGATTGTGCCGGTGGCTGCGTCGAAAGGAACCCATATTCGGGTGCAGGATCTGTTTTTTAATGTGCCGGCACGCCGTAAATTTTTAAAAAAGCCGGGTACCGAATTTGGCCATATTGAAGAAATTGTGCGCCGTCTGGCACTGACGCATTTTGATATCCGTTTTGTGCTGGAACATAATAACAGCATCAAGCTGAACCTGCCGGTTGCTGACAGCGGCGAGCTGCGTTTTCAGCGTGTACAGCAATTGCTGGGACGACAGTTTACCGAAAATGCTTACTGGATTGATGCCGATAGTATCAGCATGCGTCTGTCGGGCTGGTTGGGCCATCCTTCCGATGCGCGGGCACAGGCCGATTTACAATATGTCTATGTAAATGGCCGGATTGTTAAAGACAAGACCATCTCACATGCGCTGCGCATGGCCTATGATGGTATTTTGCATGGTCATCAGCATGCGGCGTATTTGCTGTTTCTGGAAGTTGAACCTGAAAATATTGATGTCAATGTGCATCCAACCAAGCATGAAATCCGCTTTTTAAACCAGCGTGAAGTGCATGAGTTTGTGCGTCATTATGGCAAAGAAACCCTAGCACAGTTCCAAACCGCCAGTGCCGACTTGGCCACGGCCATGAAAACTGAAACCCCGGAGCCGGTGTTTGCGGCGCAGCCACGTTATCAGGAACAGTTCCAGCTGCATAAAGCAGCCGAAGCCATCGTGCCAGTATCTAATCAGGCGGCACCAGAATTACTGACAGATTTTAGCGATGCTCGCCCGCAAAGTGTGGATTATGCACTACCACAAGGCCAGAAAATGGCCAGTGGCCAGAATACCGGTTATAGCAATGCCTATACCGGTTCACAGCAGCTGAACAATGCGCTAAAAAGCTATCTGGCACCGTTACGTGAGCTGGATGAATCTGCATTGTCCAGCCCACAGTCGGCCGCAGGTGAGACGCAGCCAGCTCCGGTAGATGAACATCCGCTTGGGATTGCCATCGCCCAGTTACATGGAATTTACATTCTGGCGCAAAATACCGAAGGCTTGATTATTGTCGATATGCACGCGGCACATGAGCGGATTTTATTACAGCAAATGAAATCGGCTTGGGATAAGCCGGAATTCTGGACCTCACAGCAGCTGCTAATTCCTAAAGTGATTAGCATTAGCCGGATGCAGGCGATGCGGATTGAAGAGCTAAAACCGCAGCTGGCACGTTTAGGGCTGGATCTGGATCAATATGGTGATGAGCAGGTGATTGTGCGTGGGGTGCCGGCGATTTTGCATAAGGCCAATTTTGATGCGCTGATTCCTGAATTGTTGAATGATCTGGACCCGGCCGATGAAGCACAAGCGCTGCTACAAAAACGTGACCAGATTCTGGCCGGCATGGCCTGTCATGGTGCCGTGCGTGCGCATCGTATGCTGAGCCTGTCTGAAATGAACGCCTTGCTGCGCCAGATGGAACAAACCGAATTTGCCAGCCAATGTAATCATGGCCGCCCGACCTGGCGTGCCTTTCCATTGGCTCAATTAGATAAACTTTTTGCTCGAGGAGAGTAGTGGTACATGTCAAATCAATTGCCGGTCATCAATTTAATGGGACCTACTGCAAGCGGTAAAACTGCTTTGGCGTGTGAACTCTATGAACTGGGGCATTTTGAGCTGATTTCAGTCGATTCCGCTTTGGTGTATCAGGATATGGACATTGGCACCGCCAAACCAAGCAAAGCCGAGCAGGCGCGTTATCCGCATCATCTGATTGATATTATTACCCCTTTAGAGGTGTATTCTGCTGCGCAGTTTGTAGAAGATGCCTGTGCTTTAATTGATGATATGCATGCGCGTGGCAAAACCCCGATTCTGGTGGGCGGAACTATGCTGTATTTCAAGGCCTTGCTGGAAGGGTTGTCCAGTAATTTGCCAAGTGCAGATTATGCGGTGCGCGCTGAAATTGAAGATAAGGCTGCACGTGAAGGCTGGGAAGCGGTGTATGCCGAATTGTGCACGGTAGATGCTTTAGCCGGACAGAAATTTAAAGTCAGCGATAAGCAACGGATTATCCGGGCCTTGGAAGTGTTCAAGTTAACCGGTCAACCTATTACCAAACTACAAGCAGAACAGCCCAAAAATGTACCATATCGTTACACTTTTCATAATCACGCCTTGCTGCCAGATCGGGTAGAATTACATCAACGTATAGAAAAACGATTAGAAATAATGTGGTCAATGGGTTTTTTGAATGAAGTAGAAAGGCTTATTGAAAAATACGATTTAGATGAGAATTTACCCTCTATGCGCTCTGTTGGATACCGACAAGCTTTAGAATTTCTAAAGAAAAGTGATAAAAGTCTCAATAAAAAGCAGGAAATGGAGGATAAGGCCCTATTTGCAACACGACAACTTGCAAAACGTCAATATACTTGGCTCAGATCGTTGCAGGAATCGCATAAAATTCAAACATATTTTACGATAAAGCAGGCTCAAGAAGACTTGCGAAACTGTTACGGATAAAGCAAAATTTATGAACTGTCTTTTTTATAAATTTTAATTGAAAAATAAAGATAGTTTTTGCGCTGATTTTTAATTATTTTTGGAGTTATAACATGTCTAAAGGTCAAACTTTACAAGATCCGTTCTTGAATTCTCTCCGTAAAGAACGTATTCCAGTTTCTATTTTCCTTGTAAACGGTATTAAATTACAGGGTCATATCGAATCTTTTGACCAGTATGTGGTGCTATTAAAAAATACAGTAAGCCAAATGGTTTACAAACACGCGATTTCTACAGTTGTACCTGCACGTAATCCACGTCCTGCTGGTGCACCTGCTGGTGCTCAAGGTGCTGGTGGCTTCGGTGGTCAAGGTGGTGGCTTCGGCGGCGGACAAGGTGGTGGCTTTGGTGGTCAAGGCAGCTTCGGTGGTCAAGGCGGCGGCTTCGGTGGTCAAGGTGGCTTCGGTGGTCAAGGCGGCGGCTTCGGTGGTCAAGGCGGCGGCTTCGGTGGTCAAGGCGGCGGCTTCGGCGGTCAAGGTGGCTTCGGTGGTCAAGGCGCTGGCTTCGGTGGTCAAGCTTCTGGTTTTGACAACGACTCTAAATTTGAAGATTCTCAAGAAGATGACAACAACCGTTAATCAATATTAATGGCTTAAGTCCTCTTATAAAAAACCGCTGAATTCAGCGGTTTTTTTATTGCTATTGATGGCGAGGTGAAAAGCCAGAATTAAAAAAACCAGTGCAGGCACTGGTTTTTCATTTTTTAAGACCTAGTTATTTTTACGGTCCAGGTTTGGATCTTTAATATCGACAAAGGCATTGCTGCGAATTTCACGTAACCAGCTGTCCAGTTCGGTATCAAACTGACGTTCACCTAGAATCTGGCGTGCCATACGTTCCTGGTATTCGCGGGTCATGTCCTGCTGGCGGGTATCTGTCACCTGTAGAATATGCCAGCCAAACTGGGTTTGAAATGGCTGGCTGATTTCACCTACCGGGGTGCTTTTCATTTGCTGTTCAAATTCAGGCACCATCACTCCAGGGCTAACCCAGCCCAGGCTACCGCCATCACGGGCAGAACCGGTATCGGTTGAGAAAGTACCGGCCAACACTGCAAAATCTTCACCGGCTTTGAGGCGGTTATACAAACTGTCAATCATGTGCTTGGCATTTTCTGGGCTCACCACTTCTGTTGGCTGAATCAGAATATGACGGGTTTGATATTGTGGGACCAGCGCGCGCTGTTCACCGGCTTTACGATCGACCAGTTTCAGCACATGAATACCATCATTGACTGCAATCAGCTCAGTGGTCTGACCGACGTCAAGTGCACTTACACGTGCAGCCAGTTCAGCCGGAATTTCAGAAAGGCTGCGGAAACCCATATCAGCCGATTCAACTTTGGTGGCAGCTGTGCTGAACTGCTTGTTAATGGCATTGAGGTCATTGCTGTTATTCAGTGCAGTTTTAACCTGTTCCGCGGTGGCCTGTGCATTTTCACCGGATACGCGCACATGCAACACATGCGCCTGACTGCCTAAAGCGGCCTGACCTTGCGGGGTTTTCAGGAAGTTATCGACATCCTGATCGCTAATTTTAATTCGCGACATCACGACTTGCTGACGCAGACGGTTAATTGCCAAATCTTCAGCAATACGGTTGCGTAAAGAGGCATAGGTCCCCGGTGCAATACGGTCGACTTTCTGCTGGAAATCTTCCAGACTTTTGCTGCCATTTTGTTGGGCCACACGCATCACCGCTTCATTTAAGGCTTTTTCATCAGGCTTGATGTTATAGCGTTTGACCTGTTCCAGCTGTGCCTGACGCACGATCAGTTGTTCTAAGGCCTGTTGTTGTAGATATTGAGCCGGTGGCACGGTTTTGTTCTGTGCCTGTAATTGTTGCTGCATTTCAGCAGCGGTTTGCGCTAAATCACTTTGTAGGATGACACTGTTATCCACCACGGCCACGACCTGATCTACAGTTTGTGCAAAAGCAGGTGCAGCTGAAGAAATACATAAAGCTAAGGCAGTGGCTTTAAAAAATTGTTTTAACTGTGGTGTCTTCATTAACGTTGTGTCCAAGTTTGATTAGTTCTATTAAACCCTAAAATACGGTTTTCAAGTAAAGATGCAAGTTTATTGTTGAAACTGCCGAGGCCTTTCAGGTTTAATTCGGCCATGATGGCGCGTTTCGGCTTGACGTTGTGATCGGAGACATCATCCAGATCATTATAATAAGAGCGGCCGTAGACCGAGATGCCCCAGCAGCAGGATTCATAGTTCACACCGAGTAAATATTCACGGGCGACGCTATTGTCCAAATCGTATTGGGCATGACCCAGAATACGCCAGTTGTTGTAGACCGGTTGAATGAACGAGGCCACCACCTGATCATAATGATCCTGACGGTTTGGAATATGACGACGGTTAATATAGCCGACATTGTATAAATTGCCTTGTTCACCGGTATAGAACAGGTGCAGATCGCGCTGGGCATTGTCACCGTTTGACATCCAGGCTGCATTGGCACCAATATTCAGGTTTTCGGTTAACTGGCTGGCCAGACTCACTACCGGGCCGGTGCGGCTTTCGGTATCAAAGCTGTCTGCAGTATTTTCCAGGGTCACACGACGATCTTCAAAGAAGAAGCTTTGACCCAGGCTGGCGCGAATCCGCTCTAAACCTACTTCATCAAACAGGCTGTAGCTTAAACCAAGCGACAGGAAGTTGTTGTCTTCCAGGCGGTCATGGCCGTAGAAACGGTATGGGCTAAACAGCTGGTCATAATTAATGGAAGCAGTGGCTGAATCAAAATTTGGATGACCATCCTGCTTCTGATACGGCGCATAGGCATAGAAGGCGCGCGGGGTAATGGTTTGCAGGAAGCGACCTTCTTTTTCAAAGGTCAGACCGGCGTCCAGGGTAAACTGCGGCACCGTCACCGATTTGGTTTCGCTAGACGAATCAAACTGATTCAGCGCATTTTGGGTGTCTTTGTCAAAGAAGGTGTTGACGTTGCGAAGCGATACTTCTGGAATCACAAAAGACCATGGGTTGCGGTAGTTATAACGTACTTTAAAATCGTTATAGATACGGGTACCACTTGGTTCATAGCTGTTCAGGTCAGTGGCACTGGCTTCCAGATTGTTAATATCTTTCTTGAAGTAAGCCGTGTCGTGGTTAAACTCGATCTGGAAACCTTGCGGATTACCAGTTTTATAGTTCAATAAGAACTGTGGTAAACGCGCATACGGACGGTCTTCATCTGGAATAGTTGGGTCCAGCGTCTGGAAATCTTCAACTTTTAGCTGCGCTCTTAAACCCGGAATGCCATTGCGATAATTTAGTTCCCAGGCGCGGCGTAAGTTCAGGTCGGTTCTGGAGTTCGGGTTGTTGTTTAAGTCAGCAAAATAGTCTTTATCTGAAGCGTAGTTATATTCCAGATTGGTATTGAACTGCTCGTTAATCTGCCAGTTATGCAGAAAGTGAAAATCCTTACGATCTTCATCATTGTATTTATTGTCAGAGGCCAGGTAGCCGCCCCAGATCTGACCCTGACCAAAATTCTCGGTCAGATAGCGGAATTCACCTTCCAGCATCGGGCCACGGTCACCAATATAGCGTGGTGTCACGGTGGCATCATAGTTTGGAGCCAGGTTCAGGTAGACCGGTACCGCCAGTTCAACTCCACCATCATTGGTAAAGCCAAAACTCGGGGTCAAAATACCGGTAGTACGACGGTCATCAATCGGGAAGTTAAAATATGGCACTGCCAGCACCGGCACATCTTTTACATACAGTTTGGTGCCACGGGTTTCACCGCGACCGGTTTCCTGATTTAGCTTGATTTCATCGGCCTGAATTTTCCAAGTCGGTGCCTGTTCAGGCGGGCAGGTGCTATAGGTGGCATTGTTCAATACCAAGGTATTGGTTGAAGGGCGGGCAATCTTTTCCGCCATGCCATGTGCGTGCTGTTCTTCTGCAATATAGAAGCTGTTGTGTAAATCGCCTTGCTGGGTTTTCAGGTTGTAATTGATCTGGTCGCTTTGCGCCAGTAAACCGGCTTGCGCCATTTGTACCCGGCCTTCGGCACTGGCATAGGTCTGGGTCTGGTCAATGGTAATTTTATCGGCACGAATCTGGCGGCCTTGCTGGTCAATTACCACATTGCCTTCTAAAACCGAATCCCCATTAGGATTATAGTGACCATAATCAGCGGTAACGGTCGAGGTGGCTTCTTCAGCAGCAACGGCCACGGTGTCCGGGCTAATTGGCGTGACCCAGGCGCCTTGACAATAGGCTGAACTCAGCTCTTGGCCAAAACGCTGCTGGGCTTCCGGCGCGGTTTTATCGACATAATACTGTTCAAAAAACGACTGGCCCGGATAAGCATCCTGAATGCTCTGTTTGAGTTGTTGATTGGTGATGGATGAAGCGGGCTCTGTGGTCTCTGCATGACTGCTCATCGCGTGTCCACATAACAGGGTCAAGATCGCAGTCGCTAAAGGATTAAATTTAAACTGATGCTTCATTTGTCTCATTAACCAAGAGTGCTTAATCGCAATTAATTATTGTCGCATCATAGAGAAAAAGCGCAGAAGTAGCTACACTTAGCACTTTAAAAACTCAGCCTGTATTAGAATTTATTGCAAATGAATACACAACGTGAACAATTGATACAAACATGGATTACATCTGTACTCGGTTCAGATCAATTTGAAACTCATTTTTTAGCAGGCGATGCAAGCTTCCGTCGTTATGCACGAATCAAATTGAATAATAAAACATTTATGCTGATGGATGCACCACCAGAAAAAGAAGATTGTGGTCCTTTTGTGACGATTGATGAATTTTTTGATGCGCATGGTGTACGCGTGCCGCATATCATCGCCAAAGATCTGCAGCAGGGCTTTTTGCTACTGGAAGATTTTGGTGATGTATTGCTCTCGACCCTGTTAAATGAACAGACTGTCGATGACTACTATGCACAAAGCTTTAAGCAGCTGATCCAATTGCAGTCCATTGCTGGCGAAGGCCATTTCCCGGACTATTCCTATGAAAAACTGATCAGTGAAATGGAGCTGCTCACCGACTGGATGTTGCCCTCATTACAGATTCAGCCAACCGCAGAAGAGAGCGCGTTAATCAAGCGTACCTTTGCCATTCTGGCCAATGCGGCTTTGGCTCAGCCACAAGTGATTGTACATCGTGATTTTCACAGCCGGAACCTGATGAAAATTGCAGGTGAAACCGAACTTGGGGTGATTGATTTTCAGGATGCGGTAATTGGCGCCGATACCTATGATCTGATTTCAATTACCCGCGATGCCTATGTGCAGTGGAATGCAGATCGTGTCTATCGCTGGTTTAAAACCTTTTATGATTTGTTGCCAGAAAGCGCCAAGCAGGAGCGTGATTTTGAGCAGTTCAAGAAAGACGCCGACCTGATGGCGATTCAGCGTCATATCAAGATTCTGGGTATTTTTGTGCGCCTGTTCGAGCGTGATGGCAAATCGGGTTACTTAAAAGATTTGCCGCGCGTGATGTGGTATCTACTGGAAGAATCGCAGCCTTATGCCGAATTGCAGCCTTTTATGCAGTTTATTCGTGAAAAAGTTATGCCGGCATTTGAAGCCAAATATGGTCGTTATGAGGTAGCTGCCTGATGAAAGCCATGATTCTTGCTGCCGGTTTAGGTAACCGGATGCGTCCTTTAACCTTGCATACGCCTAAACCCTTGCTGGAAGTGGGCGGTAAGCCGCTGATTGTTTGGCATATCGAAAAACTGCAGCGCATTGGCGTAACCGAAATTGTGATCAATACCGCCTGGCTGGGTGAAAAACTGGCTCAGGCTTTGGGGGATGGCAGCCAGTTTGGCGTTAATATTCTCTGGTCGCATGAAGGCGAAGGTCTGGAAACCGCAGGCGGGATTATTAACGCGCTGCCGCTGCTCGGCAATGAGCCCTTTATTCTGGTCAATGGCGATGTCTGGACCACCATGGATTTTGCGCCATTATTGTCGGTACAACTACAGGAACAGCTGGCGCATCTGGTGCTGGTGGAGAATCCGGCGCAGCATCCGCAAGGCGATTTCACCTTATCGGAACAAAAAGCCTATACCTTTGATCAGGAAAAATCCGGTGAAAATCTGACCTATAGCGGTATTGCCGTGATTGATCCGCAGATGTTTCAGGGCCTGGAAGGTGGCAAGCGTCCACTGGCACCGTTATTGAAACAGGCCATGCAGAATGAAAAAATTGCCGCCAGCAAATTGCAGGGTGTCTGGGTAGATGTTGGCACTCCTGAGCGATTAAATGCACTGGATCAACAAATTCAGCAAGGTGTGTACGCTTAAGTGCATATTCACTAAGCACTCGCTGCTGTGACTTGGCAGATAAATCGGTATACTTTCAGCTAACTTTTTCGAGACGTTCATTGTTTATGCATACGTTTTTTCAGGAACTCAAGCAGGGTAGTCAGGCCTTGGGTTTAGAGCTCAGCGATGAGACTTTAAATTTATTACTCCAATATCAAGATGCTTTGGTGCTATGGAACAAAGCGTATAACTTGACCGCAATTCGTGATCCGAAAGAAATGCTGGTCAAGCATTTGCTCGACAGCCTGAGTATTCTCAAAGATTTACCTGCCGGCCGTTTGCTGGACATTGGTACCGGTGGCGGTATGCCGGGCATGATCATTGCCTTATGTCAGCCGGAACGTCAGTGCGTGTTGCTGGACTCGAATGGCAAAAAAATCCGTTTCTTGAAGCAGTTTATTGCCGATCTGAAACTGCAAAACGTGGTGGCGGTCCAAACCCGAGTCGAAAATGAAGACAGTATCCGTGAGTTAGGCCAGTTTGATGTCATCACCAGCCGTGCCTTTGCATCTCTGACCGATTTTGTGGCGGCATCAAAACCGTTTATGCATGGACAGAGTATTATTGCTTCCATGAAAGGTCTGATTCCGGCCGATGAGGTTGAAGCATTGAAAGATGAGTTCAGCTGTGAAATTATCGAGCTAAAAGTTCCACGTCTGGACGAACAGCGTCATCTACTTTTATTAAAACATATTTAATTCATTCTAAGGATTGGGGTTACCATGGCACAAATTATTGCGATTGCGAACCAGAAAGGTGGTGTCGGTAAAACTACAACCGCAGTAAATTTGGCAGCATCGTTAGCTGTTTTGAAAAAGCGCGTTTTACTTGTGGATATGGATTCACAGGGAAATGCCACGATGGGTTCTGGTATCCAAAAAAACGACCTTCTATATTCCATTACCGATGTGTTGCTGGGCGAAGTGCCAATTGAAACGGCCATTACCAAATCGGAAGTGGGTTATAAGGTTTTAGGTGCAAACCGTGATTTGTCCGGTGTGGAACTGGCTATTGCCGAGCAGGAAGGGCGCGAGTTTATTCTGCGTGATGCACTGGGCGAAATTGAAAAAAGTTTTGACTACATTATTGTCGATTGTGCGCCAAGCTTAAGCTTAATTACCGTGAATGCGCTGGCTGCGGTACAGGGCGTGATGATTCCAATGCAATGTGAATACTATGCGCTGGAAGGTCTGGCCGATTTAACCCAGACCATCGACCGGATTCAGCAGGCTTTAAATCCAGAGCTGGAAATTATTGGCGTGCTGCGGACCATGTACGATGCGCGTAATGCATTAACCCGTGATGTGTCTGAAGAGCTGCAGCAGTATTTTGGCAAAAAACTGTATGACACCGTGATTCCACGTAATGTGCGTCTGGCCGAAGCACCGGCGCATGGTTTGCCTGTAATTTATTTTGAGAAAAGTTCAAAGGGTGCAGTTGCTTACCTGAATCTGGCAGCTGAAATGTTAAAGAAAAGCAAAGTGAAAAAAGGAAGTAAAGCATGACCATAAAAAAACGCGGACTCGCCAAAGGTCGTGGTTTGGATGCCTTACTTGGGTCGATCCAGAAAGAAAAATTACAACTTGAAGCCCAGTCTTTGGATCATGGTCAGCTAAAACAGATTGATGTGCATTTATTAAAACGGGGTGAATATCAGCCACGCCGTTTTATCCATGAACAGGACTTACAGGAACTTGCCGCCTCGATTGAAAAACACGGGGTCATGCAACCGATTGTGATTCGTCCGATTGATGACGAACAGCATCCGTATGAAATTATTGCTGGTGAACGTCGCTGGCGTGCCGCACAGCTGGCGGGACTCACCGAAGTTCCGGCAATTGTCCGTGACCTGACCGATCAGGTGGCGATTGCACTGGCTTTAATTGAAAATATTCAGCGTCAGGATCTGAATCCGATTGATCAGGCCATGGCCTTGCAGCGCTTCCATGACGAGTTTGGTCTGAGCCATCAGGAAATTGCCGACACCGTCGGTAAGGCACGAACTACGGTCAGTAACCTGTTGCGTTTGTTGACTTTAACTGAAGAAGTTAAAGACCTGATGCAGCAAGGGCTGCTGGATATGGGCCATGCGCGCGCCATTTTGACCTTAAAAGCCAAAGATCAGCTGAAAGTGGCTGAACTGGTGATTGAAAAGAGTTTGTCGGTCCGTCAGACCGAACAGCTGGTGCGTGACTGGAGCGCACCAAAAACAGAAAAACCAAAAGCAGAACCGGCACCGGATATTCAGCAACTGACACAACGTCTGTCAGAGCGTTTCAGTGCTAATGTCAAAATTGATCATAACAAGCAGGGTAAGGGGAAGCTGGTGATCAGCTATCACTCCTTAGAAGAACTAGATGGTATTTTAAATATCTGCTTGGCTGATTAATTTTTATTGTAGATTTATTGGGGAAAATCGAATGTGGGAATTGGTAAAAGCAGGCGGCTGGCTGATGCTGCCGTTACTGTTGTGCTCTGTGTTTACGCTGGCCATCAGTATTGAACGTTTTTTACGTCTTAAGCGTGCCGGTGTGGTGCCGAAAGCCTTGCAATTACAAACCGGACAGCCGGTGCAAGGCGTGTTACAGCAGTTGCAGCAATCGGAAAATTTACAGCACAGTACTTTGGGCCGAATCTTTATGGCTGGTGCGCAAAATAAACACCAGTCTGAACAGTTTGCGCGTGCGCAGATGGAAGCGACAGCCTCTCAGGAAATTGGCTATCTGGAAAAAAATATTAATTTCCTCGGGACTTTAAGTGCTGTGGCGCCGTTGCTGGGCTTATTGGGGACCGTTCTGGGGATTATTGAATCTTTCCTGATGATTGATATCAGTTCAAGCAATCCGACTTTAATGATTCCGGGGATTTCCAAAGCACTGATTACCACCGCAGCGGGTATGCTGATTGCAGTGCCGGCTTTATTTGCTTACCGTTATTTCCAGCGTCTGGTACAGGAATATGTGGCCGAGCTGGAACAGCAGGCGACATTGTTTCATGCTGCGCTGTTTCATCAAACCCAGATTGTTGATGAAGACATTAAAAAAGCAGGCTAAGGTGACCTATGAAATTCAAACGCTCGCAAGTGGAAGATATTCATATTAACCTGACACCAATGATTGACTGTTTGCTGTTTATTCTGGTGTTCTTGTTACTGTCCACCAGTTTTAACCAGTTTAGCCGGATGAACCTGACCTTGCCGGAAGCGCAAGGGGTGCCACCGAAAGCCTATGACCAGAAAGTCGAGGTGGTGGTCGATGCTTCCGGGCATTATTCGGTCAACGGGCAGGCGCTTTCCAGCAAGGAAGTTGCTGATTTAAATACAGCAATTAAACAAATTTCCAATGATCGACGTGATTTAATGTTTATCATTGCGGCAGACGCGAAAGCTTCTCATCAGGATGTGATTCGTGTCATGGATGTTGCGGGACAACTGGGTTTCGTCAACATTAACATCAGTACGAAAGTACCAACTCGAGGCTATTAGTGAATCCGGATTATAAAGTCTACCTGCGTCTACTCGGTTATTTAAAACCTTTCTGGGGAATCGCAATTCTGGTTGTGGTGGGTTTTGCCATCAATGCGGCGACTGAAGTTTCAGTGGCCAAGTTGCTGGAAAAAATTATTACGGCAATTCAGGAAAAAGACTACACCTTCACCCACCTGTTTCCTTTTCTGGTGGTGTTGCTGATGTTTTTCCGTGGTGTCGGCCTGTTTCTGGGCGGCTACTATACCGCGGTCATTTCACGTAATCTGGTGTTTAATGTGCGTCAGGAAGTATTTGCCAAATTGCTGCGCTTACCGTCGCAGTATTATCTGGACAATACCAGTGGCCACATTACTGCCAAAATCATGTATAACGTGGAGCAACTGACAGCGGCCTCCACCGAATCTTTACGTACCTTGCTGCAACAGGGTTTAATTACCATCGCCTTGCTTGGTTACCTGTTTTATAGCAACTGGCGTTTGACCATCTGTATCCTGATTTTTGCCCCGCTGATTGGCCTGTTAATCCGGAAAGCCGCCAAGCGTATGCGTAAGCTGTCAATTCAGGTGCAGGATACCATGGGTGATGTGAACCACGTGGTGCAGGAAACTGTAAACGGCAATCTGGTGGTGAAAGGTTTTGCCGGTCATCAATACGAGCAGGAACGCTTTAAACAGAACTCACTGGAAAACTTGCGCCGCGGCCTGAAAATGGTAGCTGTGCAGCAGCTCAACAGCCCGGTGGTACAGTTGATCATGTCGATTGCACTCTCCATCGTGATCTGGATTGCGCTGCGCCCGGAAATTTTACGTGACACCTCAGCTGGTGAATTTGTGGCCTATATTACTGCCGCTGGTATGCTGAGCAAGCCAATTAAAGCGCTAACCGATATCAACGAAAAACTGCAACGCGGTATGGCGGCGGCGCATTCAGTATTTGAACTGCTGGATATGCCGGAAGAAAAAAATACTGGTACCTTAACTCCAGCCTTAAAAGGCAATATTGAATTTGATCAGGCCAATCTGGTCTATGCCGATGGCCATCATGCCATTCATGACTTTAGCCTGAATGTTAAAGCCGGTGAAACCGTGGCACTGGTCGGACGTTCAGGGGCGGGCAAAAGCTCACTGGTTAATTTGCTGGTGCGTTTTCAGGAATTATCTTCAGGCCAGATTAAGCTGGATGGGCTGGATATTCATCAGATTGAACTGAATAGCCTGCGTACCCAAATTGCCATGGTCAATCAGCAGGTGGTGCTATTTAATCGTACCGTGCGTGAAAATATTGCGTATGGTCAGCTGGAAGGTGCCTCGGATGAAGAGATTATCGCGGCGGCTAAAGCGGCGTATGCGCATGATTTTATTATGGCCTTACCACAAGGCTATGACACACCACTCGGTGCGCAGGGTTTAAACCTGTCCGGTGGTCAGCGTCAGCGTATCGCGATTGCCCGTGCTATTTTGAAAAATGCACCGATCCTGATTCTGGATGAAGCGACCAGTGCATTAGACAATGAATCTGAATACTTTATTCAACGTGCCTTTGATGCAGCGATGCAGAATCGTACCACCATTGTCATTGCACACCGTTTATCTACCATCGAAAATGCCGACCGTATTGTTGTGATGGATCAAGGGCGTATTATTGAACAGGGTACCCATCAGGAACTGTTAAATCAGCAGGGTGCTTATTATCAGTTGCATCAGCGCAATTTCGAGGAATAATCAGCCATGTCATTTGCACAATTCATTCAGGACGCTTGGAACAAGCAAGCCAAATGGTTGGTTGTGCTACGGCCGTTGGCGCTGTTATATCGTGGTGGCAGTGTGCTGAATCAGAAGCTGTATGCTTCGGGGATGAAAGCAGCCTATACCGCACCAGTGCCGGTGATGGTGATTGGCAACATTACCGTAGGCGGTAGCGGCAAAACGCCGCTGCTGATTCATCTGGTTAATTATCTGCATAGCCTGAATGTGCGTGTTGGCGTAATTAGCCGCGGCTATGGCGGCAAAGGCCCATTCCCGGCCTATGTTGATTTTGAATCGACGCCGGACATGGTCGGCGATGAACCCTGTCTGATTGTACAATCTACCGGTGCGCCAATGGCGGTCGGTGCCAATCGTCAGCAGAGTATTGAATTGCTGCTGTCCAGACATGAACTGGACCTGATTATTAGTGATGATGGTTTACAACATCTGGCGCTCAATCGCCAGTTGGAATGGATTGTGCTGGACAATAACCGCGGTCTGGGCAATGAAAAAATTCTGCCTGAAGGTTATTTGCGAGAGCCGAAAAGCCGCCTGAATACAGCAACCGTGATTGAACATGCAGCACAGCCAGGTTCAGCGCTGAATATGCATCTGGAAGTGGCCGAGCCTTATTTACTTAATGCCATAGAGGGTAAGGTGTTTAATCCGCAAGATGCTTTTTATGCCGTGGTTGGGATTGGTTTTCCGCAGCGTTTTTATCGCACCTTAGAGTCGATGGGCATCCAGCAATTCCAGTGCCACGAATTTCCAGATCATCATGATTATGAAATTGATGACTTGCAGTTTGAAGATCATCAACCGATTATTACCACCGAAAAAGATGCGGTGAAAATTTTGCCCTTGCTGAAACAGTATCCTGATTTTAACCGGGAAATCTGGGTGGTGCCGGTTGAAGCGGTATTGTCACCTGCTTGTTATCAGGTTTTGCATCAACAGTTAGCGCAACTGGGTTTGACCCTGAATGAAGGACAGTTATGAAACACATCGTTATTCCTGCACGTTTTGCCAGTTCACGCTTACCGGGTAAGCCCTTACTTGAAATTCATGGCCGTCCCATGATTTTACGGGTGGTGGATCAGGCCAAAAAAGTTGAAGGTTTTGATGACTTATGTGTGGCGACAGATGATGTGCGTATTGCCGATGTCTGCCGCGCTGAAGGGGTGGATGTGGTCTTGACTTCAGCGGATCATCCTTCTGGGACTGACCGTTTAAGTGAAGTAGCGCGGATTAAAGGCTGGGCCAGTGATGACATTATTGTCAATGTGCAAGGTGATGAACCTTTGTTGCCCGCGCAGCTGGTGAAACAGGTGGCGCAGCTCTTGGTTGATCAGCCCGGCTGTTCGATGTCGACACTGTGTGAACCGATTCATGCACTGGATGAGTTCCAGCGTGACAGCATTGTCAAAGTGGTGATGTCCAAGCACAATCAGGCTTTGTATTTTAGCCGCGCGACCATTCCTTATGATCGTGACGGGGCGAAAAATGCCGTGCCGCAATTGCATGATCAGGCTTATCGTCATTTGGGCCTGTATGCCTATCGGGTAAAACTGTTACAGGAATATGTGACTTGGGAGATGGGTCTGCTGGAGCGTCTGGAAAGTCTGGAGCAGCTGCGGGTGCTGGAAAATGGACATCGGATTGCGATTGCCGTGGCTGAAGCCAATTTACCGCCGGGTGTCGATACCCAGGAAGATCTGGATCGTTTGAATGCGCTTGATCTTGCACATTTTGAATCGTAGAGCTGGCCATGCAGAATGAAGTGACTGCGCAGATTTATCCCTGGCAGCAAACAGTTTGGGATACACTAACGGGCAGATTTCCCCAGTTGGGCCATGGACTGCTGTTTTATGGTAAAAAAGGCTGTGGCAAAGAAGCTTTTGCGCAGCAGTTTCTGGCCTGGATTTTGTGCCAGCATCGTCATGAGCGCAATCTGCCCTGTGGCGAGTGCGGCAGTTGTCAATGGTTAAAATCAGATACGCATCCGAATTATGTTTATATCACGATCGATGAAGAGAATAAAAAACAAAACGCGAAAATTAAGATCGAGAAGATCCGTGATTTATTACCATTTGTGCAACAAACCGTAGATGGCTGGCGGGTCATTGTGATTGAGCCGGCAGAAGCCTTGAATATTGCCTCTGCCAATGCCTTGCTAAAAACACTGGAAGAACCCGGCGAGCGGGTGGTGATTATCTTGCTGGCCGATCATTATCTAAAGCTGCCCGCAACTATTCGCAGCCGTTTACAGCATTTTGCCCTCGACCGGATTGCCCCGGAACTGGCCCATGATTTTTTAAGCCAGCACTTGCCGGAAAGCAGCGAGCAGCAAAAACAGCTGCTGATGAACCTGTCCAATCAGATGCCGCTGCAAGCCATTCAGGTGGCCGAGCAGGACTGGTTCTTTAAGCGCGCTGACTTTGTGCAAGACTGGCAAAAATTGGTCAGTCAAAAAAATATGCCGATGGCAATTGCGACCAAGTGGAATAAAGAGCTGAGTTTTAGTGAATTTGGTCAGATGTTTGAATACTTGTTGTCAGATTTGATTTGTGTCAAGCTAAATCAACCGGTGAAAAACATCGACTTGACACTAAGCGCGCTGGCCGAGCAGTATTCGCTGGAAGCATTATTTGATATTTATAGTGATATACAACAATCAAAACAGATGACAGAGCAGAATGTTCAAAGCAATCTGATTCTTGATCAGCTGTGTATAAAATTGATGAATCTTTAAGGGGAAACAGTATGCAGCCACGTATGGGCGGAATTATCCAGGCCAATATTCCAGATCTAGAAACGCTTTATTTAAGTTATATGCCCTATGTGGTCGATGGCGGACTGTTTATTCCTTCCAAGCAACCGGTGCAGATGGGCGAAGAAATCTTTGTACTGGCGACCTTGCCGGAACAATCACAAAAAATTCCACTGACCGGTAAAGTAATCTGGATTTCACAAAAACAGAATGGGGTGAAATTACAGGGCTTTGGTATTCAACTCAGTGGTGAAAAGGGTCTGTATTACAAAGCAGAAGCAGAAAGACTACTGGCAGGACTTAAGTCTTCAAATCGAAACAGTTACACTATGTAGTCTGTTCTAAGTTGTTGTAGGAAACGCCTGTGTTTGTAGATACGCATTGTCATTTAACCATGCTCGATTTAACTCCGTATGATGGAAATCTGGATCTGGCATTGGCGCAGGCGCGAGAAGCCGGCGTATCTAAATTTATGAGTATTTCGGTCGATCTGGATGACCATATCGAACTGGCAAAAATTGCCGCACGTCATGCAGATGTCGGTTATACCGTGGGTGTGCATCCTTGTGAAGATGCGGCCACCATGGCGCGTGCCACCACTGACTATCTGGTCGAGCTGGCACAACCGGAAAAAGTCTGGGCGCTGGGGGAAACCGGGCTGGATTATTATCACAGTACCGATTTTATTGCCGAGCAGAAAGACTGTTTTGCCCGCCATATCCATGCCTCGCAAATCGTAAAAAAACCGGTGGTGGTGCATACCCGTTCAGCCAAGCATGATACGGTTGATATTATCCGCGCAGAAAAATCAACCCATGGGATTTTGCACTGTTTTACCGAAGACTGGGAAACCGCCAAAGCGGTACTGGACTGCGGTTACTATGTCTCTTTCTCGGGTATTGTGTCGTTTAAAAATGCCCAGGATTTACGGGATGTGGCCAAGCAGGTGCCGCTAGATCGTGTCCTGATTGAAACCGATTCGCCGTATCTGGCGCCAATGCCATATCGTGGTAAATCAAATGAACCAAAATATGTCCCATATGTAGCCAAAGCCCTGAGTGATGTATATGATAAGTCACTGGAAGAGATGGCTTTCATTACCATGCAGAATTTTGAGAACCTCTTGAACCAAAAGTAAAAATCTAGAAATTTTTAAAACTGACCGATAAGTGCATAAGAGAGAGTTTATAGGGTGAAGATGGATCGTCAGGCTCAATTTCGAGCAAGAGAAACCTTAATTTTTCAAGTGGCAGAGCAATTGCTATTAGAAAATGGTGAAGCAGGGATGACGCTTGATGCCTTGGCCGCAGAATTGGACCTGGCCAAAGGCACGCTTTATAAACATTTCCAGAGTAAAGACGAGCTGTACATGTTGCTGATTATTCGTAATGAGAACATGCTGCTCGAAATGATCAAGGATGCTGAGAAAAAGTTTCCTGAACATTTGGCCTTCTTTATGCTGCATCACTTGCATCATCCAGAGCGCACGGTACTGTTTCATCAGATTGAAGAGCGCCTGTCGACTACCGGTATGGGCATCAACCATCTGTTTAACGAGCTGTATCAGGTGCGTAAACAGCGCCTGCGTCTGATTATTCGCATGACTGAGCATTATCTGGAATCAATTCAGAGCAAAATGTCGGTGCGTGACTATCTGGCTTCGATCTGGTCGTTGACGCACGGTGCGGCAGCCATTCTAAACTCCAGTTTCTACCAGCGCTATCTGGGTTCACGCGATACCTTGCGCGTGGCCTATATCGACCAGGCGCTGGCCTTGCCGAAACAAGTTCAACATCTCGAACAGATCACTTAAACCTCATGACTAGATCGCATCACTTCTCATCTGTTCGTGGTTTTACACTCATTGAATTGATGGTGGTGATTGTGGTCATGGCCATTGCCGCCTCACTGGTGCTGATGAATATTGGCGGGGTGGACCAGCGCAGCGCCATGCAGGCACGTGAAGTGTTTTTGATGGATGTGAAGAAGCTGCAACGCGAAGCAGACGATCAGTCGCGTGTGCTGGCTCTAAATGTTCAAAATGCCACCGATGTGTCACCATTTCGTTATGAAGTTCTGGAATATTTGCCAGCAACCACCGCTACCGACAGTTCAAGCGTCATGCTCAGTCAAGCCGCGACCCGCTGGCAAAAATATGCCGAATTTGAGATGCAAAGTTTGCCTGATGGGGTGAGCTTTCAGATTCAGCCTTTACAACACGGATTTGAGAATGCGCAGAATGCTGCCTTGCTGCAAGGCGATGCACCGAAATTGATCTGGCTGGGGAATGGTGAAGTTAAGCCGGTGCGGATTCAGTTTTATTTCGAGCAGCGTCCGGTTGGGGCTGAAATCGAAATTGATCATCTGGGTAAGATCGTGAATGAAGAATAGATTATTTTCAGCGTTCTTGTCGCCTGATCTGCAAAAACTAAACCGGCTTTTCTCCAGCTGTTCAACATCCGCGTACCGATTACGAGCACATCCGCATCAGACCCGATTCAAGCGTATTGCCGGTTTTACCTTGCTGGAAGTAATGGTGGCACTGGCGATTTTTGCTACAGCTGCTATGGCGCTGACTCAAGTGGCCATGCAATATACCCAGTCGACCTCTCATGCCATTTTAAGAACCAAAGCGCAGTTTGTGGCCTTAAACGAACAGGCTCTAATGGAAATCCAGCAGGACTGGCTGACGGGTACGCAATCAAAACAGGTCACCCTGCAAGGTGAAAGCTGGCAAATTGATAAAAGCGCACAGCCGACCATTAGCCCGAATGTGCAGCGGGTAGAAGTGCAGGTCAGCTTATTTAACCCCGATACCGGTCAGGTTGAAGCCGGCATCACCCATTTGGTGTTTTTTAATCATCGGGTGGCGCAATGATTAAGGCTAAACGCGGATTTACTCTGGTCGAGCTGCTGGTGGCCATTGCCATCTTTGCGGTGCTGTCTGCCTTAGGCTGGAAAGTATTTGATTATCTGGTCAAGGTCAAAGACCGTAACCAGTGGCATGAACAGCAGTTAGAAGGATTGCAGGGTGCCTATCAGCAAATCTTGCGTGACAGCATTCAGATTGTACCGCTGACGGCCAACATCAATAATGATATTCAGCCAGCTTTGGTATTACAAAACGGCCGTTTTAATTTTAGCAAGACCGGTGTGACCGATCCTTTGCAGCAGGGCATTGCCCCCACTGAACGGATTGAATATCAGTACCGGGCCGACGAACAAAAACTGTATCGTCTGAAATATGCCAATTTGCATCAATCCGGGCAGGATCAGCCGGTTTCCAGCGTATTATTGGACAATGTTAGCCAGTTTCAGGTTAGTGTGCTGAATCCGCAGGAACTGAGTAACTGGCCAGACAGCAGTATTGACTTAAATGATAATCAACAAAAACGCAAACTGCCAAAAGGCATTAAAATAAATTTAACCGTACAAGATGTACAATATGAATGGATTTTTAGCCTGTTAAATACTGACTTCCTGAAATCAGACAATAAAACCACATCATAAAACAGGCACTAAAGATAGGCAGTGAATGGGGCAATGGGACAGAACATGAAGCAGCAACAGGGTATTGCGCTAATCACCATTTTAATGATGGTGGTATTGGCCACCATTTTGGCGGCGACCATTGCCAAACGTCAGGCCTATACCGCAGAAAGTACTGCTTATTTAATGCGACAGAACCAATCCTTGCTCTATGCTAAAAGTGCCGAAGCCTTCTTCGCTGAATTGCTCAAAGATGATGCTGAAAATGCTGCCGAGGTCGATCATCTGCAAGAAAACTGGGCCCAGCCAATGCCAGCTTTTCCTGTCGAAGATGGTTTTGTGGCGGGTGTGTTGAGTGATGAATCGGGGAAGTTCAATTTAAATGCCTTGCTGAATGACAATGGCAATGTTAATGAAAATGCCAAACTGTATTTTGAACGGCTGCTGGTGCGTGTTGGCTTGCCTGCCCAAATCAGTGAAGCGGTAATTGACTGGCAAGATGCCGATGATTTACCCATCGGGCCGATGGGTGCCGAGAGTAGCTATTATCAGGGCCTACCTAATGGTTATTTACCTTCAAATTCCCTGTTTTATAGTGTCGAAGAACTGAAACAGGTGCGCGGCTTTGAAGAGGGCCAATATCAGCTGTTACTGCCTTATGTCAGTGCTTTGCCGAACCGCAGTACCAGTATCAACATCAATACGGCACCGGCTTTGGTGCTGGCCAGTATTGATGACAAGCTGGATGTGAACCAGATTCAGCAGGTGCTGGAACAGCGTCAGGCCAATCTGGAGCATTTTGCCAATACGCAGGAACTGTGGGAGCTGGATGCCTTTAAACAGGTGGATGCCGCCCTGAAAGCTCAGGTCGGTGCTTTACTGGGGGTACAGTCCAATTACTTTAAGGCAAAAATTGAAGTGATGCTGAGTGAACGCAAACGCCAGTTTAGTAGTGATCTGGTGCGCGATAAAAAAACGGTTTATGTGGCCTATCGCAGCATGGCACCATTTTAAAACACAGCCTTTCAGCGCAATTTTCACTGTGTATAAAGCGAGATAGGTTTTAGCTATCAAGTTAAACAGCAAATTTAATGCTTATTCCTTTAATTTTGCTTTATAATTAATAGTCGATTCACAAATAATCTGGCCTGATCGGGACACATGTTAATTCGTAAGTTATTTAAGTTTGAAAATGCTCATATTGTGCGTAACTGCACTTCAGACCGCTGTAAACGTTCAATACACGGCCATAGCTATAAAGTTGAGCTGTTACTTAAGGCAACGAAATTAGATCATGGTCAAATGGTCTATGATTTTGGCTTGCTAAAAGGTGTGATTAAAGAAATTTTTGATTCTTTCGATCATGCGATCTGTTTCTGGCAACAGGACAATCCGGACTATATTCAGGCCTGCCAAAACTTCAGTGCGCGCTGGGTGTCTTTACCGGTGTCGCCATCTGCCGAGCAGTTTTCCCGTATTTTCTTCTTTTTGGCACAGCAGGTGCTGGCCTCAACCATCACCCAGAATGGTGAAGGTGATGTCGAAGTCTATTCGGTAATTGTGCATGAAACCGATACCGGTTATGCGCAAAGCTTTTTGGAAGATATTGAAAATGAACAAATGGGACGGCTTGCCTTGGATCAGATCGAGTTTTCAGCGCAGGTGCGCGCGGAATGGTCAGATCCAGAGATGTATGAAAAATTGAAACAGGGTATTAAATTCCAAAACCCAAGCGTAGATTTACAGGTTAAACTCTAATACACACATCCTGACATGGATATAAAGGATTTAATACAGGTATGTCTTTAACTGAACAGCAACACGCGAAACTGGAGAAGGTTCAGTTAGATGCGAGCTGGAAATATGCCCTGAGCGATTTTTTGCTGGGTGAGAAAATGGATGCCTTAAAAGCGTTCCTACTCGAAGAAAAACAAGCCAATAAAGTGATTTATCCACCAAGTGGCTTAATCTTTAATGCACTAAATACCACGCCGCTAGAGCAGGTCAAAGTCGTTATTCTGGGCCAAGATCCTTATCATGGTCCGAATCAGGCACATGGCCTGAGCTTTTCTGTGCAGAGAGGGGTTGCATTACCGCCATCTTTACGTAATATTTTCCATGAGTTACATACCGACTTGGGGCTAGATATTCCCAAGCATGGCGATTTAACCCGTTGGGCGGAACAGGGTGTGCTGCTGTTAAACAGTGTCCTGACTGTTGAGGCTGCACAGCCAACATCGCATCAGAAGCGGGGCTGGGAAGAATTTACAGATCATGTGATTGATGTCTTAAATGAACAGCGTGAGCATATTGTGTTCATTTTATGGGGTGCCTATGCACAGCGTAAGGGACAACGCATTGATCCGAATAAACACTTAATCTTGAAAGCCGCACATCCGTCGCCGCTGGCGGCAAACCGTGGTGGTTTTTTTGGATGTAAAGTGTTTTCAAAAACAAATAATTACCTGAAACAACATGGCATTGAGCCTATAGACTGGCAGCTGGACGCATGACACAAACTCCCGTATTGAAACAGTATCATCCCGATTTAATTGTTGAAGAAGCACAAAATGGCTGGCGTATTGTTCGTTTGAACCGCCCAAAGTCATTACATGCACTGGATGAATCTATCGTGACTGCTTTACTGGAAGTCTTTCAGGACTTTCATACGGATGAGCAGGTGAAAGCCATTTGGCTTGACTCTACTACACCAAAAGCCTTCTGTGCCGGCGGAGATGTGCGCAAACTGCGTCAACTGGTGATTAATGACGAAGTTGAGGCCGCCAATAAATTCTTTGAACAGGAATATGCGCTGGATTTGTTGCTGCATAACTATGCCAAGCCGGTGCTGGTCTGGGGTGAAGGTTATGTGATGGGCGGTGGTTTGGGTCTGTTTATGGCAGCACCATTCCGTCTGGTAACCCCACATTCACGTCTGGCAATGCCGGAAATTAATATTGGTCTTTATCCGGATGTAGGTGCATCGCGCTTTCTGGCAGATCGGGGTGCTATTGGTCTGTTCACTGGTTTAACCGGTTCGATTATGACTGCCGCCGGCGCTTACGGAATTGGCTGGGCCACACATATCTGCGATGTCGCACGTGATGTGGTGTTGGACCGGATGATTAATATTGACTGGGATCATTATCCGGCCGGTGATTTCCGTGCTATTGATGACACTTTGAACAGTATGCATCGTCCGGTTGGACCAGGACCATTACAGAATTCATTGGATGTAATTCATAGCGTGTGTCGTGGTGTCAACTTTGAACATGACTATGAAGCAATTGTCGGTTTAAGTGATGCGCGTAGCGACTGGCTGCGTCAGGCCAGTGAAAACCTGCAAAAAGGTTCACTGACAACTGCAGCCCTAAGCTGGTTATTATGGCAATGGGGCAAACAGGTGCATTCATGGAATGAAGTGTTTGAACTGGAAACCCAGATTTCGGCCTGGAAAATCAATCACCCTGACTTTGTTGAGGGTGTGCGTGCCCGTCTGGTCGATAAGGATTTATCTCCAGAGTGGAAGCAGGGCGCTGATCGCAGCCTGAAAGGTATTCTGGCCGATGATCCACCGGTGACTTCAATTCAAAGCTGGAATGACCTCCTGAAACGTCATGGTGTTATCAGCTGATTTATGTCTGATGTAGAAGTTTATTCTGATGAATACTGGATGCAGCATGCTTTTGAGCAGGCTGCATTAGCGGCCTCGCAGGGAGAAATTCCTGTCGGGGCAATTTTAGTCAGTCGGAACCAGATTGTTGGGTCGGGCTATAATGCGCCCATTTCCCTGAATGATCCTACCGCGCATGCTGAAATTCTGGCCATTCGTCAAGCCTGTATTCACATTGAAAATTATCGCTTGCCGGAAGATACCACGCTTTATGTTACGCTTGAGCCGTGTACTATGTGTGTGGGTGCGCTGATTCATGCCCGGGTAAAACGGGTAGTCTTTGGCACCACCGAGCCGAAAGCCGGTTCTCTGGTCAGTGCACGCCAATTGCTGGACAGTGGCTATTATAATCATCTGTTTGAGTTTGAAGCGGGTTGTTTACAAGCCCAATGTGCAGCCCAGCTGAGTGATTTTTTCAAGCTGCGTCGTGAGCAGAAAAGACAGCAAAAATTACAACAAAAGTCCTTAAATGATCAGAATCTTTAAAGCATTTTCCTCTACACTAAGCCGTGTATGTGATTGAATCCCTTTAGGAACAATAAAATGAACGCTATTCAAATTAAAAAAGAATTTAATGCGCCTGTAGCACAGGTATTTGAATTAATGTCGAAACATGCCACCTATAACACCGCTTTTGCACCTTTACAGGTTAAGCGTGTCAAGGATTCCGCTGATCCTGAACGCCCGGATGGTGTGGGTTCAGTGCGCCGGATGGGTTTTGGCCCGGTTAAGCCTTTGCAGGAGCAGATTACGGTGCTCGAGCCAAATCAAAGGATTGAATATAAAATTATTAAAAATCCGTTGGTGAAACATCATTTGGGCGTGATTGAATTTGAGCCTGTGGCAGAAGATAAAACCCTAGTGACCTACCGGATTGAGCTACAGGCACGCGCGCCTTTTGTTAGTAAACTCATTCTTGCCCAGTTGAAAACTGCAATTAAAATTGGTTTAAGTAAACTGGCTAAATCTGTATAAAAATCTGTAAATATGTCTGGAAACGCAATGACAGTTCAAATTATTACCATTGATGGGCCAAGTGGCTCAGGTAAAGGTACGCTTGCCGCCAAACTGGCTGCACATTATCAATTTCACTTGCTGGATTCAGGCGCGCTGTATCGTCTGCTTGGGCTGTCATTGCATAAGGCAGATTTGCTGGAAAGTCTGAGTAACGAACTGAGCAAATGCATCGAAATTGCAACAAATTTAGACATCAAATTTCAGAGCACAGCAACCGGCACTCAGGTCATGCTGGATGGCGAAGATGTCAGCCAGACCATCCGTACCGAGCGTGTCGGAGAATATGCTTCAAAAGTAGCAGCAATTCCGGAACTTAGAACGGCATTGTTGGCCCGTCAGCGTGCTTTTGCCCAGGCGCCGGGGTTGGTAGCCGATGGTCGTGACATGGCCACCTCCATTTTTCCTGAAGCACAAGCCAAAATTTATCTGACTGCATCGGCAGAGTCGCGCGCGCAAAGACGTGTAAAACAGTTGCAGGGTATGGGGCTGGATGCTAAAATAAACGACATTTTAGCTAATATCGAAGCTCGCGACAAACGGGATATGGAGCGCGAAGTTGCTCCACTCAAGCCAGCGGTTGATGCTTACATCATTGACAGTTCAGATTTGAACATCGATGAAGTCTTTCAACTGATGACACGTTATGTCGATCAGCAATTAGCAAACTAAATTTATTCAGCGAATGCATAGCTTGATCAGTTTTATACGGACTATGTAAACGCTTAACTAAACCGGCCTTGTCTGATCCAAGACCGCTGACTTTATCGGAAATATCATGACCGAATCTTTTGCAGCCCTCTTTGAAGAAAGCGAATTAAACCTCAACGTTGAAAAGGGTGCTGTCATCCAAGGCGTTGTAGTAAGCATCGACTCTGATTGGGTAACAGTTGACACTGGCCTTAAATCTGAAGGTATTGTTGACCGTGCTGAATTCTTAAATGAACAACGTGAACTTGAAGTTCAAGTTGGTGATACTGTTGATGTTGTTGTTGAAGCTCTCGACAACGGTATGGGTCAAACAGTTTTATCACGTGAAAAAGCGAAACGTGCTGAAACTTGGACTAAACTTGAAAAAATCTTTGAAGACGGCGAAATCGTTACTGGTGTTATCTCTGGTAAAGTTAAAGGCGGTTTCACTGTTGACATCGGTCCAGTTCGTGCGTTCTTACCAGGTTCTTTGGTAGACACTCGTCCTATCCGTGACACCACTCACCTTGAAGGTAAAGAGTTAGAATTCAAAGTTATCAAGCTTGACGCTAAACGTAACAACGTTGTTGTTTCTCGTCGTGCTGTTATGGAAGCTGAATCTTCAGCTGACCGTGAAGCGCTTCTTGCTCAGCTTGAAGAAGGTCAAACAGTTACAGGTACGATCAAGAACCTTACTGATTACGGCGCGTTCGTTGACCTTGGTGGTATCGATGGTCTTCTTCACATCACTGACATGGCTTGGAAACGTATCAAGCACCCATCAGAAGTTGTTGAAGTTGGTCAAGAAGTTACTGTTAAAGTACTTAAGTTTGACAAAGAACGTAACCGCGTATCTTTAGGCCTGAAACAATTAGGCGAAGATCCATGGTTAGCGATCATGAGCCGTTATCCTAAAGGTTCTATCGTTAAAGCTCGCGTAACTAACTTAACTGACTACGGTTGCTTCGCTGAAATCGCTGAAGGCGTTGAAGGCTTAGTACACGTTTCAGAAATGGACCACACAAACAAAAACATCCACCCATCTAAAGTTGTTCAGATCGGTGACGAAGTTGACGTTATGGTTCTTGAAGTTGATGAAGAGCGTCGTCGTATTTCTCTTGGTATCAAACAAACTCGTGCTAACCCATGGGAAGAGTTTGCTAAGAACCACGACAAAGGTGAAAAAGTTTCAGGTACAATCAAGTCAATCACTGACTTCGGTATCTTCATCGGTTTACCAGGCGGTATCGATGGTCTAGTTCACTTGTCTGACATCTCTTGGAACGAACAAGGCGAAGAAGCGATTCGTCGTTACAAGAAAGGTGACACTGTTGAAGCGGTTATCCTGTCTGTAGACGCTGAAGGCAACCGTATCAGCCTTGGTATCAAGCAATTGAACAGCGATCCATTCAACGATTTCTTAGCTGCTAACGAACGCGGTGCGCTGGTTAAAGGTACTGTAACTGCAGTTGACGCGAAAGGCGCGACTGTTAAGTTAGCTGACGAAGTTGAAGCAACTCTGAAAGCATCTGAAATCAACCGTGATCGCGTTGAAGATGCAACTAAGTTCTTAGAAGTTGGTCAAGAAGTTGAAGCGAAAATCATCAACGTTGACCGTAAGTCTCGCTCTATCAACTTGTCTATCAAAGCGAAAGACGAAGCTGAAGAGAAAGAAGCAGTAGCTAACTTACGTCAAGCAACAGCTTCTCAAGACAATGGTCCTAAGACTATTGGTGATCTGATCAAAGCTCAGATGAACCACTAAGTAGCCGTGGAAAAGTATGATTAATGTAATTTAACTCTTACTTTTTACACAAATACTGTAAACGGTAGCGTAGTATTAACTTATTGCGCTACCGTTTTGTATTTAAACAGGTTATTATCGGTTTTAAGTTAAAGTAGCTTGATAATTAAAGAGGTCGCAGATGACTACTGAAGCACTTAATAAGTCTGACTTAATAGAGCGAATTTCCCTAAAAAATCCACATTTAGCGGAACCTTTAGTTGAAGAAGCTGTTAAGATTATGATTGATCAAATGATTGAATCACTGTCTGCAGATAACCGAATTGAAATTCGTGGATTTGGTAGCTTTGCATTACATCATCGTGAGCCACGTGTAGGTCGTAACCCGAAAACGGGCAAGTCAGTTAAAGTGGCGGCAAAAGCGGTACCTCATTTCAAACCAGGTAAAGCATTGCGCGATGCAGTGAACGCATCTGCAGAGAAATAATTAATTTATATCCTGAGGTGTGTTTATGCGTTACGTCTTAGTCGCATTATTGATTGTACTGTTTGGCTATTCATTGGCTCTGGTTTTACAAAACGGGACCGAGCTGTCGGTTGACCTTTTGTTCACTCAAGTTCCAGCCATGCGTTTGGGGTTGTTGTTATTACTGACCCTGGCATTGGGTGTTGTTGTTGGACTTTTACTGGGTGTGCAGATTTTCCGCGTATTCCAGACCAGCTGGGAAATCAAGCGACTGCGTAAAGATATTGACCATCTGCGCAAAGAGCAAATTCATACGGCACAGTTGGCAGCGGCTGAGGCAGCTGCAAATACGCGCCATGAAAAAACGGTAGTCGATATTCATCCGAATGATCGTTCATCTACACCTTTATAGTGGACGCTTGAATAAAGTTGAATGGCTTTTTTGAGGTCTGCAACTTGAAATATTTAACGCTTAAGAGCTGATCTCCTAAGCGTTTTTTTATGCAGCCATGTTTTGAAACGCTTAGTTTAATCCATAAGGTTTTATAAATAAGCAGTTTAATTTAACTGCTTTGCTTATATTCAATAAAATTCACTTGGTTGCCAGATTTGAAATTCGTATAATGCTTTAATTTTGTCAGTTTTAAGGGTCTTCTCATGAGTATTATCGTTGCTTTAGATGCAAAAAGTCATTACGACGCAATGACAATTGCCGAGCAGCTAGACCCAGCCTTATGTCGGGTCAAGGTCGGTAAAGAGCTGTTTACCCATGAAGGGCCAGCAGTGGTTAAAGCACTGCAAGATAAAGGCTTTGAAGTTTTTCTGGATTTGAAATTCCACGATATTCCTAATACCACGGCTCAGGCTGTATGTGCGGCAGCAGACTTAGGGGTGTGGATGGTGAATGTGCATGCCTCTGGCGGCCGAAAAATGATGGAAACCTGTGTAGAGCGCTTAAAAGCAGGGAATTACAACACCCAGCTTATTGCGGTGACTGTTCTGACCTCAATGGGCCGTGAAGATTTACGTGATATCGGTTTAGATATTGAGCCATTTGAACAGGTGAAGCGTTTAGCCGCCTTAACCAAAGACAGCGGTTTGGATGGCGTAGTTTGTTCAGCGCAAGAAGCCAAGATGCTACGTGACAGCTTGGGTCAGGAATTTGCTCTGGTAACGCCGGGGATTCGCCCTGAAGGTTCAGCTGCAGATGACCAGAAGCGTATCGTCACGCCTAAACAGGCGATGCTGGATGGTTCTACACATCTGGTGATTGGTCGCCCAATTACCAAGGCGGAACATCCTCGTCAAATGCTTAAAGATATTCTAGCGACGTTGTAATCTCCCTAACCCCCCCTTTTCCAAAGGGGGACTCCTCCCTTTGTAAAGGGAGGTTGGAAGAGGTTAAATCTAAATCACTGCCAGAATACTGACCACGATAGGTGCCAATACTGACAACACAAAACCACTGACCATGGCATGAGGAATAAAGTCATTGCCACAGGCCTGTTTCACCATTGGTAAGGTCACATCCATCGCTGTAGCGCCGGCAGAAGAAATGGCCGCACGCGGATAACGCCAACCAATCAGATACATCAGCACAATCGCAAAGATTTCGCGGAATAAATCATTCATCAGGGCAATACTGCCCAGTTCAGCTGTACGCAGTTCACTAATTACAATCCCGCTCATGGAATAAAAGCCATAGCCTTGCGACAGCATGATCAGATCTTTTAGGGAAATGTGTGATAGCCAGAATAAGCAGAACAGCGCCCCTAAAATCGAGCCAACAATACAGCCCACTGGCACCAGCAGGATGTTCCAGTTTAACCAGGAGTGGTCAAGTGGCGCACGTGCGAGATCAAAACCAATCATTAGCATAAAGACCAGTAATAAATGCCAGGTACTAATATGTAAATTGAGCTGCCAATATTCACTGCCCAGATAAAGCAGATAACCAGCGGCTAAAGCAATGAAGGCATAACTGATATTGAGTAAGGATTGTAGTACCAGACTGAAGGATACGCGTCCTTGGCTGGGCTGAAAACCGGCCCATTTAAACAGGCCATAACAGCAGGCGAAAGCGCCGAGACTGGTGCTAAATGAAATCAGCATTGCGCTGGTTAAAATACGTTCCGGTTGAGGGATTTGGTTTAAAGTCTGGGCAAATTCAAGTGAAATGGCGATCAGTAGAATATAGCTGAAATAAGGTAACAGTTTCAGCATAAGCTGTTGCAGCCAGCGGGGAAACCGGGCTGCAAAGGCATAGCCGAGATAGAGACAAAATAGTAGCTGGAAAATAAGCCAAAAGGATTGCATCTATACTCGCCTAAAATCAATTCCTGCTTATTATGCCTGAATTAGCTGGCCAGCTGTTGTTTTGCACGTTTATTCAGTAAGCGATAATCAGCCGGATTCACTTTCTGGGTTTTTAACCAGTATTTCCAGGTATAGGTCGGCCAGAGGGCAAAGTTTTTACCGCCATCTTGCTGATACCAGCTGACACAACCGGATTGCCAGATGGTCCCGGCCAGCATCTCCTGAACATAACGGTTATAGTCATCATGAACCTGATCTTTAATGACTATGGCATCGGTCTGGGTACGTTCGACCAGCTTGATCATCTGCAAAATATAGTCAATCTGTGCCTCAATCATAAACACTACGGAATTATGCGCCAGCACGGTATTGGGGCCTAGTAGCTGGAACAGGTTGGGAAAGCCTTTGGTGCAAATGCCATAATAACTTTCGGCGCCATCTTTCCAGGCCTGTTTCAGCTCCACGCCATGTTCACCGACGCAATCAAACGATTTCAGATAAATGCGTGGATCGGTAATAAAACCGGTGCCATAAATCAGACAATCAATTGGACGTTCTTTGCCATCTTTGGTGATGATACTGTGTTCGGTCAGTTCCTGAATGGCATCAGTCACCAGTTCGACATTGGCACGATTAAAGGTCGGATAATATTTATTGGAGACCAGAATACGCTTACAACCCATAATGTAGTCGGGAATCAGCTTGGCGGCGATGCGTTTGTCCTTGACCTGATATTTTAAAAAGACTTCGGCCAGTTTCTGGGTATATTTCATTACCCCTGGTTTTACAATCGGCACCACGCGGGATTCATTGGACCAGTATAGGCGGGCACGGTGCAGTTTTCTAAACCAGTCAAACTTTTTAAACAGCTTTTTTTCAAGCTGGCTATAGAGTCGTTCATCGCGTGGAATCACCCAGGCGGCGGTACGCTGAAACACATACAGCTGTCTGGTTTGTGGGGCAATTTCCGGAATATATTGAATGGCACTGCCGCCAGTACCAATTGAGGCGACATTTTTACCGTTTAAGTCGTATTGATGATCCCACTGCGATGAATGAAAGACCTTGCCTTTAAATTTTTCGATCCCCGGAATATGTGGAATTTGCGGCACATGCAAGGGTCCGGAGGCAAATACCACGTATTGGGCAATTAGCTTGCGCTGCTGATTGAGCTCTAAATGCCATTCACAGTCCTGTTCCTGATAATGTGCAGACAGAACTTCAGTCTGAAACTGACAATAATCTCTGAGCTGGAACTGATCGGTCAGGCCCTGAATATAGGCAAAAATCTCTGGCGCTTCGGCATAGCGTTTCGACCAGTCGGTTTTGGGCGCAAATGACAAGGAATACATATGCGATTGTACATCGCAGGCCGCACCCGGATACTGGTTTTCCCGCCAGGTGCCACCAACCTCATTGGCTTTTTCCAGAATCATAAAATCGGTGATCTGTTGCTGCAGCAGGCGAATAGCCATCGCCAGGCCACCAAAACCGGCACCAATAATGGCAATTTTAGTTTTTTGAACGGCATGATTTGTAGAAAAATCATGATTTGACAATGCATCATGCATAGTTGTATATCCTTTTCTTTTTATTTCTATGATTAGCATATAAGCGGGTCAGTGCAGATGCCATGATAGCACTGACAAAAAATTGATATTTTCGGCAATTTAAAAATAGTGAATGATATAGTAAAACAGATACACAGACGTGACTCAAGCGCCCCTATGAAACGATCCATTCTCGGTCTCATGTACTTAATTCAAGGTATGCGAAATGCCGGAATTGATGTGGATGAGCGTTTGCAAAGTATCGGGCTGCATGCAGATGCACTGGATGCCAGTTCGGTGATTCATCCGCGGCTGGAACTGGATATTCTGAAGATTATTGGCGCCGGGGTGCGACCTGAGCAGGGTATTTTTATTGGCCAGCATTATGCACTGGCCGGTTATGGTCCCTTGCTGATGTTACTGGTAACCTCTGACACCATTGCGACCGCGATTGAAAAAGGCATTCAGTATCAGGGGTTGACTCATCTGACGGGGCAGCTAAAGCTGAAACATGAAGCAGATCGGGTGGCGCTGCAATATCTGCCGAATGATCTGGATAGCGATTTGGGTATGCTGCGGGCGCAATGTGAAATTTCCGGGACTTTCAAGTTTATTCAGGATCTTTACAAGATGATGAGCCTGAATGTGCCGCAAATCCGTATTGAACTGCCATTTGCACGTCCAGATCAGGCACAGGCCCTGGTGGCTTATCATGACTATTATGGTCATGACTTGTGTTTTGGCCATGACCATGCAGCGTTCTGGTTCGAGCAGTCGGTGCTGGAAGTGAAAATTCCATCCGCCGATTCAATTACCTTTAAGACCTTTGAAGAAAAGTGTATTGAAGAGCTGCAGCGCTTAAAACTGGAAGATCAGGCACCGACCTTGGTGCAGCGGGTCAAAGATTATCTGGAATTGCAGCAGGGCGTGATGCCGACCATGGCCGAAACCGCGCAGGCCTTACAGATTCCAGAGCGCACCTTGCGTCATCAGTTACAGCAGCTGAACACCAGTTATAAACAGATTCGTGAAGATTTAATTAAAGACAAGGCATTGAGATTAATTGAATATCAAGCTTATTCAATTGAAATGATTGCAGAGTTACTGGGTTATTCAGAACCTGCGGCCTTTAATCATGCCTTTAAACGCTGGTTTGGACAAAGTCCGCGCCAGTATGGGAAATAGCCTAAGCATTTTAAACCCAAAGTGGTATATTGTGCGGCGGTTATCTTCGTTATCATTTATTAACCCCAAAAGTACTGAATAATATGTCTGACTTCAACTCATCCCACAACACAGCATATACTCCATTGTCTCCGGCAGAACGCTATGCACAGGCGTTGGCGTCGGGGCAGTTCATGCCAGATGAAGCACAGGCCGAAGCGGTACACGAGCTGGATCGGGTGTGGCAAGAGTTAATTCAGCGTTATAAAGCCTCGAAAAAGGCCTTTCGCCGTTTTCGTCGTCAGACATCTCCGCGCGGTGTGTATATGTGGGGTGGGGTTGGACGCGGTAAAACCTGGCTGATGGACCAGTTCTATGAATCAATTCCGTTTCGCCGCAAAATCCGTATGCACTTCCATCACTTTATGCAGCATGTGCATCGTGAACTGAACAAACTGTCAGGGCAGCGTAACCCGCTCGATACAGTGGCTGACCAGATTTATAAAGATGCGGTAATTATCTGTTTTGATGAATTCTTTGTATCTAACGTGACTGATGCCATGATTCTCAGCGACCTGTTCCAGAAGCTGTTTAATCGCGGTATTACTTTGGTGGCCACCTCAAACATCGCGCCAGATGGCTTGTATAAAAATGGTATTCACCGTGACCGCTTTATTCCAACCATTGAAATGGTGAAAAAGAACTGTGCCATTTTAAATGTCGATGCCGGGGTGGATTACCGTTTACGCGTGTTAAAGCAGGCACAACTGTTTAAATCACCGCTGACACATGATCATAATGTCTGGATGGCGCAACGTTTTGATGCACTGACTCATACCCAAACCCATTCGGATGAGCCCATTACCATCAACAACCGTTTAATTGAAACGGTGGCGCATACTGAAGATGTGCTGTGGTGTGAATTCTCGGAAATGTGCCTGAAACCGCGTAGCCCGGCTGACTATATTGAAATTGCTAACCTGTACAATACCGTGCTGGTCAGCAATGTGCCGCATTTAACCGATTATCTGGCCGATGGTACACGCCGTTTTATTTATCTGGTCGATGAGTTTTATGATCGTGGTGTAAAACTGCTATTAACCTCTGAAGATTCGATTATTGAACTGTATCAGGGTGAAAAACTGGCCTTTGAAATTGAACGGACGCGTTCACGTTTGCTGGAAATGCAGTCAGATGATTATTTACATGCAGCGCATCGTCAGATTTCAGCTGCGGGTGCATCGACTGAAGCATCTTAATACTGAATTCGACATATTTAAAAAGCGTCCAACCGGGCGCTTTTTTTGTAGCAAAAAATCTTTGCTGCTTTTATCGACATTTTGTTCAATTCATGGCTTAATCTTGGCTAATAATAAAACCCGGAAGGGCTGAAGTGCCGAATTTTCTTTACAATTCTGAACTTAAGTCTAATTCCGACATTTCAAAAACTTTATACACTGTAGGTTATATATTTCGCTTAATGATAATGTCACATCCTAAGATTATTTTATTTTTAAATAGCAACATTTATTTAATAAAAAATGATCACTATTTAGCAATGTGATAATACTATTCAGCCAAATATAAATCGGTATACTAGAATCTCTTGTATAAAAAGTAGCAATATCAGGAAAGACAATGACTGCACGTATTCAAAAAGGCAAGTTAGCGATTGCTAAAGAACTTTACGATTTCATCGAAAATGAAGCATTACCAGGTTCTGGTTTAGACAGTGACACCTACTGGAAAAACTTTGAGCAAGTCGTTGTCGACCTTACGCCTAAGAACAAGGCATTGCTTGCCAAACGTGATGATCTGCAAGCGAAGATTGACGAATGGCATCGCAATAACACATTTGAACTAGAAGCTTACAAAGCCTTCTTGTCTGAAATTGGCTACTTATTACCAGAAGTAGAAGATTTTCAAATTACGACTGAAAATGTAGATGAAGAAATTGCATTACTGGCAGGCCCACAGTTAGTTGTCCCTGTACGTAATGCGCGTTACTGCCTGAACGCAGCCAATGCACGTTGGGGTTCTCTATATGACGCACTATACGGCTTTGACGTAATCTCTGAAGAAGATGGCGCAGAAAAAGGCAAAGGCTATAACCCGAAACGTGGTGAGAAAGTTATCGCATTCGCGAAAAACTTCCTGGATGAAACTTTCCCGTTGGCGCAAGGTTCACACGCAGATGCAACAAAATATGCGGTTGAAGGTAATGCACTGGTTGTTAGCCTGAAAGATGGCTCAACTACGACTGTTGCAGATGCTGCTAAATTTGTCGGTTATAACGGCGAAGCGGCTGCACCAACTGAAGTTGTGCTGAAAAATAACGGCCTGCATGTCATCATCCAGATTGATGCCAACAGCCCAATTGGCCAAACTGATGCTGCTGGTGTTAAAGACGTAGTTCTTGAAGCTGCAGTAACAACAATCCAAGACTTGGAAGACTCTATTGCAGCGGTTGATGCTGAAGAAAAAGTAGAAGGCTACCGTAACTGGTTAGGCCTGATGAAAGGTACACTGGAAGAGTCGATTGAGAAAAATGGCAAAACCATTACCCGTAAACTCAATGCTGACCGTACCTTCAAAAATGTTGAAGGCGGTGAAACCAAGGTTCATGGCCGTTCATTGATGCTGCTTCGTAACGTAGGTCACTTGATGACTAACCCGGCGATTCTGGTCGATGGCGAAGAAATTTATGAAGGCATCATGGATGCATTGGTAACACCTCTGCTTACTGTGGCTGACATCCGTGGTGAAAACACGATCAAGAACTCGCGTAAAGGTTCAATGTACATCGTGAAGCCAAAAATGCATGGTCCAGAAGAAGTTGCATTTGCAGTTGAATTGTTTGAACGTGCTGAACAAGTACTTGGCTTGCCTGCGAAGACTTTAAAAATCGGTATCATGGATGAAGAACGTCGTACTTCTGTAAACTTGAAAAACTGTATTGCTCAAGCTAAAGACCGTACTATCTTCATTAACACTGGTTTCATGGACCGTACAGGTGACGAAATCCATACCTTCATGGAAGCAGGTCCATTCGTTCGTAAAGGCGAAGTAAAAGGTCAAATTTGGTTCCCAGCGTATGAAAACCGTAACGTGATGATTGGTTTGAAAGCAGGTTTACGTGGTAAAGCACAAATTGGTAAAGGCATGTGGCCAAAACCAGACATGCTTTTAGACATGTACAAAACCAAAACTGAACATCCTGAAGCGGGTGCAAGCTGTGCATGGGTTCCATCACCTACAGGTGCTGTGATTCACGCTATCCACTATCACCAAGTGAACGTAGCAGACCGTCAACAAGAATTGTTGGCAACTGAGCCTTTATCTTTAGATGACTTGTTAACTCCGCCATTGGCGAAAGACACTAACTGGTCTGACGAAGAAAAAACTAAAGAGCTTGAAAACAACTGTCAAGGTATCTTGGGTTACGTTGTACGTTGGGTAGATTTAGGTGTAGGTTGTTCTAAAGTTCCAGACATCAACGATGTTGGCTTGATGGAAGACCGTGCAACGTTACGTATTTCTTCACAACACGTTGCCAACTGGTTACGTCACGGTATCGTGACACGTGAGCAAGTTGAGGAAGTAATGCAGCGTATGGCTAAAATTGTGGATCAGCAAAACGCTAACGATCCATTATATACGCCAATGTCTAACGACTTTGAGAACAACATCGCATTCCAAGCTGCGTCTGACTTAATCTTTAAAGGTGGTGAGCAGCCAGCAGGTTATACCGAGCCGCTATTGCACGCAGCACGTTTAAAATTAAAAGGCTATACAGGTGACTAATCCTGAATTTGCCTGATCTAAAAAAGCCTTCTTCGGAAGGCTTTTTTTATGGCAATAATTACACACCGAATAGCACTAGAACTTTCTGTGCAGACCTTTTAGAGTGAAGGAAATCATCAAAATCTGGAAGATGTTATGGGCGCGTATCAATTTCTTGATCAACAGTTTATTGCTGGTGAATGGATCAAGGGCACTTCAACCCGAATCCTGGACAATCTGAATCCTTATACCCAAGAAAGCATTTTAAAATTACAAGGTGCCAGTATTGTCGATGTCGACAGTGCCTATGCGGCGGCTTTGGAGTATGCTGCAAGGTGGGCAGACAGTTCAGCTGAAGCACGAAAAAACCTGCTGCTGCGTGTGATTGAGATTATTCAGGCGCGTCGGGAGGAAATTATCGACTGGCTGATTCAGGAATCGGGCAGTACCCGTTTAAAAGCCAATATTGAAGTCGATGCAGCAATAGGCATTTTAAAAGAAAGCTCGACTTTCCCGGAGCGCATGTTAACTCAGGAACTACCATCTCCCGATCCGACCCGTCAAAGCTATGCGGTACGTAAACCGCTGGGTGTGGTGGCGGTAATTAGCCCATGGAATTTTCCTTTTCATTTAAGTATGCGTTCGGTGGCTGCAGCACTGGCGCTGGGCAACACTGTGGTACTGAAACCGGCCAGTGATACGCCAATTACCGGTGGCCTGCTACTGGCGAAACTGTTTGAAGAAGCCGGTGCTCCGATGGGCAGCCTTAGTGTGCTGGCAGGTGCAGGTAGTGAAATCGGCGATTATTTTGTTGAACATGAAGTGCCGAAACTGATTTCCTTTACCGGTTCTACCGAAGTGGGCAAGCGCGTGGGTCAGCTAGCAGTGAGCAGTCCTAATTTAAAACGGCTGGCGCTGGAGCTGGGCGGAAACGCACCTTTGGTGGTGCTGGATGATGCCGATCTGGACTTGGCGGTAGAACTGGCGGTGATGGGGCGCTTTTTGCATCAGGGTCAGATTTGTATGAGTACCAATCGCATTATTGTCGATGCAAAAGTGCATGACAGTTTTGTCGGTAAATTGGTTGAACGCAGTAAAAGCATTCCTTTTGGTGATCCGAATGAAGATACTACAGTGATTGGCCCAATTATTAACCGCGATCAGGTGCAGAAGATTCAGCATATTATCCAGCAAGGACAAGAGGCTGGCGCGACGCTGGTACTGCAAGGTGCCACGCGCGGTCATGTGATTCCACCGCATATTTTTATTGATGTTGACCCGGCGTCGAGTCTGGCGCAAGAAGAAAGTTTTGGGCCGGTACTGCCGGTGATTAAAGCGCAAAATGAAGCTGAAGCACTGATGCTGGCCAATGCCACACGTTTTGGCTTATCCAGTGCAGTCTGTAGCGCCAATATTGAACGTGCCAAAGCCTTTGCCTTAAAAATTGACGTCGGGATGACGCATATCAATGCCATTACCGTGGCGGATTATCCGAATGCGCCTTTTGGTGGCGAGAAAAATTCCGGTCTGGGGCGTTTTAATGGTCAATGGGTCTTAGAAGAGTTTTGTCGCACCCACTGGTTAACGCTACCCAGTTAAAGCACAGACGCAACTTAACCGCCTGAAGGCGTATAATAGAGCTGTCTAAACTGAGCAGCCATATTTCCATGTGTGCCAACTTTAAACCGCTTACGCCACAACAGCGACAGGATTTAAATCTCCCGGATATTCCTTTTGAATATGAAGATGAGGTCTATCCGGGTTATCACTTACCGTTGCTGTTCAAATCTGAACAGGGGCTGGAATGGCGTAAGGTGATGTTTGGTTTGGTGCCGAAGTGGGCGGAAGATAAGAGCATTGCCCATAAAACCTATAATGCCCGTAATGAAACCCTATTGCAGAAACCCAGCTTTCAGGAAGCGGTGCTGAAACGCAAGTTTGGGGTCATTCCGGTAAGGGAGTTTTATGAGTCCAAATATATTGACAATAAACCGCAGCGCTGGGGTGTGCGCCGTAAAGATGGGCAGGCGTTTTATATTGCGGCTTTATATGAAATTTGCAAAATTCAGGATGAGATTATTCGTTCCTGCACCATGATTACCATGGATGCAATTGACCACCCAATGATGAAAGACTTTCATGAGCCGGGCAATGTCAAACGTTCGGTGATTATGATTCCACATGCACGTTTGCAGGAATGGCTTGGCCAAACTCAGCCGGATATTCAGCGTTTTGTCGAAGGCTTTCCAGTTGAAGAGTTTGAATGCTCGCATGTGCCAAAAATAAAAATCGAAAAAGTTAGTCCCCAACTGAACTTTTTCGATTCTTTGTCATAAGCAGTGTGCAGAATGCTGGATGATTAACGCGATAAGTTATTAAAAATATGACGCAAACTGTCCATCATTTTTTCAATCTGTAGCGGGGTTAAACCTTCAAAGGACTGTTCCAGTACCACACCGGTCAGGTCATTGATTTTTTCGGTCATGGCATGGCCCTGATCGGTCAGAATAACCCGGGTGATGCGCGCATCATCTTCACAGGAGTAGGTCTCCACCAGGCCTTCTTCTTTCAGGCGATAGACAATTTTGGTGGTGGTCGACATCTTTGATACCACCATGTCTGACAGGTCGGAAACGCTGGCATTCGGTTTGGCTTTTAGCGCAATCAGAATGCGGCGGCGTGAGTTATCCAGACCATATTTCTTGAGTGCATGATCGACATTTAACACATATTGAGCATGGACTTGGGTTACCCAGTAATAAGGAAACTGCTCAATATTGAAGTCTTCAGTAGAAGGCAGAAATTTGGAATATTTCTTGGTCATTTAGTTATTCCTTGCATTTTTAATTGTATTTGTGTGAAATCCCATCACATTTTATTTGAAATGTCATATGCTTAGCAAGTTGTTTTAATCGTATTCGTCAATAAAAGGCTGAGGCAAAGCGTTTTTATCGGGAGATCAGCTGGCTTAGACTGGGATAGTTAGGGAGAAATCATCCCTATTTTAGTCCTGATAAATGGTCATAATCTTCTGTGTAAACTTCAGTATTTCATCTTAAAGATGCGTATTTTTAAAGTGGTTTAGATGAGTAATGAGGATGAAGGTTTTATCCAGCAATCATTCTGCCCAAAACACCCCAAGGTCTTGTCTCCTAAAAAAACAACCATTTTCACTTGATCTTAATTGGCTGTTTTTTTCTGCTTGAAATAGCAACTGATAGAGCGTGACACCTCTCTCGCGCAGTACTTTGATAAACGTATATTTGTTGTATTGTCATATATTTTTATTCGTTATTTTTTGCATGAAAATGATCATGATGATGATGTTAAGAGTGAAGCATTGAGGTTAGGGACTTGCTTATCTTTCTTCAGGATTTACTTTCAAACCGTTTAAGTAAAAGTAACAAATTGAAAACTGGGCTACATTTATCTCAATACTAGAAATTTGAGTCTTTTAGATAGAAAAATAATATCTTGGAATTTATTTTTTAATAAAATAATAAAAATCAAATATTTATATTTAAGTTGTGAAATCTAGCCCCGATTTTTGCTCTGATTGCAGTCATTTATCTCTCTTTGGAAGTTTTAATAAAACCTGAAATTTAATTACAAACTTGTACTTTTTTTAAGCAGAAAACTTGGCTTAATTTAACCAATACAGGAATTTACCAAAAAAATTCCGAAAAAATGATTACAAAAATAGAAGATTATGCATAATATTTTTATCTACAGTTGAAAAGGTTAAATTTATGGATCCGTCGCCGGGCCCAGGTCTACATTTCGAATTACACGCTAACCCTATCGGAGAGATGAACTAATGGAGTTTTTATTAGATCCGGGAATTTGGGTTGGTTTAATAACACTTATTATTTTAGAAATTGTTCTAGGTATTGATAACCTAGTCTTTATTGCCATTCTGGCAGAAAAATTACCTCCTGAGCAGCGTGATAAAGCCCGTGTGATTGGCTTGTCTTTGGCCTTGCTCATGCGTTTGGGGTTATTATTCGCAATCTCTTGGTTAGTCACCTTGACTCAACCGCTTATTTCGATATTTGATTTAACATTCTCAGGGCGGGATCTGATTCTCCTGTTCGGTGGTTTGTTCCTGGTCTATAAGGCCGTGACCGAATTGCACGAGAAGATGGAAGGCAAGCCGGAAGTTAAAGTGACCACCAATGTGGTTTATGCCAGCTTCACCGCAGTGGTTGCCCAGATCGTAATCCTGGATGCCGTATTCTCTTTAGACTCTGTTATTACCGCAATTGGTATGGTCGACAACATCTATGTGATGATGGCTGCCATGATTGTAGCGATGGCGGTGATGCTACTGGCGTCTAAACCGCTAACAGCCTTTGTTAACCGTCATCCAACCGTGGTAATCCTGTGTTTAAGCTTCCTGCTGTTGATTGGTATCAGCCTGATTGCAGAAGGTTTTGGTTTCCACATTCCGAAAGGTTATATCTATTCAGGTATTGGTGTGGCCATTGCCATTGAAGCCTTTAACCAGTTTGGGCAGCGTAATGCGGCAAAACATGAAGCGAAAATTCCGCTGCGTCACCGTACTGCAGATTCGATTCTGAAGTTAATGGGCGGCCGTATTGAAACTACGGACATGCATTCAAGTGAAGCACAAGAAACCTTTGCGCATGAAGAGCGTTATATGATTGGCGGCGTATTAACGCTGGCAGAACGTTCGGTTGCGTCGATTATGACGCCGCGTAACCAGATTTCCTGGGTGAACATTGAAGATACACCAGAACAGATTCGTGAGCAGGTATTGTCGGTACCGCACAGTTTATTCCCAGTGTGTCGTGGTAGCCTTGACAAAGTCATCAGTATTGTTCGTGCCAAAGAGCTACTGGATGTGCTAGATGATGAAGAAGCCTTTAAGGCGCTGGTGAAACGTCACCGTCCAATTTACATTTTTGAAAAAATGAAAGTCATTGATGCGATCAATACTTTGCGTACTTCAAAAGGTTCATTGGTATTGGTGAGTGACGAGTTTGGTAATGTGCAAGGTCTGATTTCGCCGCTGGATGTGTTTGAAGCGATTGCCGGTGAGTTCCCGGATGCCGATGAACAGCCAGATTTAATCCGTGTTAACGACACCACCTGGAAAGCGACCGGTATGCTGGACGTTTATCAGCTTGAGCTGGAACTGGGTATGCTGGATCTGGTGGAAGAAGATGCAGGCTATATTAGTGTTGCCGGCTTAATCTTGGATAAAACCCAGGGCGATGTACAAGTCGGTACGCATCTGGACTATCAGGGCGTACACTTTGAAGTCACCGAGCTGGAAGGTAACCGCATTAAAACCGTGATGATTACCTACGCTTAATTGCCAAAAGTTGGTAAATCAAAAAAGCCTCACTGATGTGGGGCTTTTTCTGTTCTGGTGTTTATTTAAAGCTCATCTTTTTTCAAGAGAGTTGCAGTTTTAGATACGTAACTCGGCCGCAATCACCGGCCACAGGTTCTGGTGAGAGCGTTTAAACATCAGCATATGACCAATTGTTTTATGACCATACTGCTGTGGTTTTAGTTCAATCATCCGGGTAGCAGCATTAGGATAAAGGCGCAGTAAATCTTTGACGTTGGCTTCAGTGGCAATTTCGTCATCGGAACTCCAGAGTACGCTCATCGGGCTACGGATGTCAGCATGAAAATCTTCAAATACACTTTTACCAATAGCATTGATCACATAACCGGGTTTGCCGCAAAACTCTGCCCATTGCCGGGCCACATTTTTCGGTAAATTTTCACCCATACCAATAGCCTGGGTCGGGCCATATCCATGGGTAATGCGGGCGATCGGGAAAATGACCTGAAACATTAGTGGCGCCAGTAGTTTGGTGCGTCCTTTAAGGCCTTTGACATGGCCGGTCGAACCCGATACCGCTACAACTTTGGCCACCTTGGCATGGTTGGGGCAAATACCCAGCAGCTGGCCGCCAGCACTATGTCCCAATAAAATCACCTGTTTGGCCTGGTTCAGTTGCAATAGATGCTCGATACCGGCTGCAATGTCCAGTTGGCCCCAATCGACAATACTGGCTTGTGAGTGCTTTAATTTCCCTTGTAAAGAGCCGCCAATACCGCGAAAATCAAAACTGAGCACGTCATAACCTTGCTGGCTTAACCACTCGGCAAAAGGATGATAAAACCCTTGAGTAATACCGGTGGCGGGACAAATTAGAACTGGGTAAGGCTGCTTTTCAGCCTGATGGGTATAGAAGCGGCCACTCAGCTGATAGCCATCTGCGCAGGTGATATGGACGGGATCAAACGAAGTCATAGGATGAATATTAAAAAAAGTGAATGACTCTAATGTAAAGGAGTTTGCTGTGAATGCAGTTGCAATCTCTGACTTCGGGGTCATGCGGACAGGCAATTCAAATAAGGACAAAACGAAATGAATGCAATGGATCTTGATGTTACGGTGAAAGGGGCGATTCTGGCCAGCGGTATATTTTTATGGGTGGGCATGCTGACCGGGGTATGGAAATACTGGCAGATTCGGCATTCACCACAGGCGCGTGCTCATTATTATGTCGATATTGCGCATCGTAGCAGTTTGCTCTATGCGCCGGCCAGTCTGATTCTGGCAGCCATGGCTTATTTTTCGGTATGGTCCACCGAACTGAATTTGCTACTGGTGGCAATTAACCTGTTTTTCTTTGCTTTTTCAATCTTGAGTTATGCACTGCATGGCTATTTAAAGGACACCACCAATCAGTTTAAAACTCCGCATCAGTTGGGCAAATGGCATCTGCCAAAAAGTTTAATGAGTCTGGCGATGTTGCTGCTGGTACTGGGTGAGGTACTGGCCACCTTGCTACTGGTGGTGGGTGCGGGACTGTATTTATGGGCTTAAGTGAGTGTTGCCAAGACGTGTAAAAGGCTATTTTTCTGATTCTGAGCAGATGGATGAATGCTCATCCATCTGGGTGGGTTAAAGATTATGAATTGTGCTGATCGATGGGAGCCGGCTGTCGATATTTTTCATCGACCACAGCCCAAATATAGAAGGCGATACAGACGATTAGTGCGTACATAAAGTATGCCGGTTTCAGGTTGCCCTGAATCAATCCTTGAAAGACCAGCGTCAGCAGCAGCGCAAAGGTGGTGCTGAGGAAAGTCACTAAATTGTTATTTGCCTTCAGAGCGTTAATGAAGACTTGCTTATTGAAATGTAATGATAACATCTCCATCCCTCCTGTATTTTGATCAAAAACAGACTATTTTGATCGGATTAGTTTGTTTAGTTGTACTGCGAATTGCAGTGTATTTCAAGCGCCTATCGCAATATTTTGAAAGAACATAGTGTGTATAAATAAATGCTCGAATTCAGTTCATTTATTTACGGAATATTAGGGCATCACTGTAAAGAAGTGAGTAAAGATGTAGCATTATTTATGCCAGCTTAACAATAGGGCAGCTATTAGGCTTTGGTAGAAGGTATGCAAAAAGAGGGTAAAGAGGAGCATTGCGCTGAATTGAAGGGTTTCAGAGAATGAGGAGAAGCGAAAGTGGATGAGCTTACTTCAATAGGCTTAGAAGTTAAGCAAGATTGAGCTAAACCAGACTGAAAGAAAGTGACACAATAAGAGTCAGTTTGGGTAAAACTTGACCATTATTGAGCAATTTAAAATCGGGTTTGGGTAAAACCAGACTTTAACGACTCGGGTTAAGGCTTAGTGTTTAACCTTGTCGATCACAATACAAATCAGCAGGACAATGGTAGATGGAATCAGCCAGGCCAGGTTTTGCGCGCTTAACGGTAAGTTCAGTAAAGCTTCTGGTAAAAAGCCATCTAACCCCGCCACTTTTAAGCCATCAATCACGCCAAAGAATAAGGCTACTGCGGTGACCGGACGAATTACACGCGCTGGAGAATGGAAGTTTTTCCAGAAAAAGCCCAGTAAGATCACTACAATCGCAGGCGGATAAATCGCACTTAATACCGGCACTGAGAGTGCAATCAGTTTGGTCAGACCGAGGTTGGAAATCACCAATGAGAAACCGACTAATACAAATACCCAAGTACGATACCTAATGCGGGTAATTTGCGAGAAGTATTCTGCACAGGCACAGGTCAGGCCAATCGCGGTTACCATACAGGCAATGAAAATCATGGCACTTAAGAATAGTGAGCCTAAGTCACCAAAAGCATGTTGCACATAGGCATGCAGGATCACTGCGCCATTGGCTGCATTCGGTGCTACTTCATGACTGCCCAAGCCCAGTTTGAACAGGCTTAAATACACCAGGGTTAAACCGATACCAGAGATCAGTCCGGCAATCATGGCGTATTTGGTCATCAGCTTTTTATCGCTGACCCCACGCGAACGCATGGCATTAATAATCACAATACCAAATACCAAGGCACCCAGGGTATCCATGGTTAAATAACCATTGACGAAACCTTCAGAGACTGGACTGTTGATATAGTTATTAATGGCTGGCGGAATATGACCCGCGGGAATGAACGTTGCTGCAACACCCAGAATAATTAACGATAAAATTTTCAGGGGCGACAGGAAATAACCCACCGTATCCAGAATCTTGTTGGGATACAGCGCAACAATAGTCACTACAATAAAGTAGATCAGACTGTAAATCAGCAAGCTGCTCGGAGCTGCACCAAAATAAGAAGAGAAACCAATTTCATAAGAAACGGTTACGGTACGGGGAATGGCAAATAAAGGGCCTACCGCTAAATAACACACCACGGTCAAAATCAGACTGGCTGCTTTGCCCAGTGGCGAACTTAAAAGCTGGATCGAACCTTCTACACGAGACAGGGCAATAATGGTCAACACCGGCAAGCCCACGGCTGTAATTAAAAAGCCGAAAGCTGCTAACCAAACGTGTTCACCTGCCTGCTGTGCAACAATAGGCGGAAAGATAATATTGCCGGCACCGATAAATAGTGCAAAGGTCATTAAACCTAAGGCAATAATATCCCGTGTACGTAAACTCGTCATAAGGGAGATAGATCGGTTAAACAAAAGAAAGCGATTCTAGAACATGGCAACTGCTTTGGCTAATTTATTTTATAAATCTTATGAATTATTTTTATATCTTGGCTTGGGAAATTGATCGGGTTGTCAAAAATTAGTGAAACTATATTGTTGATTTAATTTTTAAAAGATGAAAACTGTTAAATATCAAAAGATAAATTTGAAAAAACAGTCAATAAATATAAAGGTTTTTAATTGTTGAATATTTAAGCAGTAGTGGGTTTGTGGCAGATGGAACCGCTTGTGATCAAACAAAAGTCACTGAAAAGGACTATACTAAGCAAATGTTTCATAGGGGATTTTAAGCATGAGAGCGTCTGCCGTATCGATTAAAACCGAGCAGGATTTAGAAAAACTGCGTATTTCAGGTCGTTTGGCTGCTCAGGTTTTGGCGATGATCGGGGAGCATATCAAGCCGGGCGTGACCACTGAATATTTAGATGACCTGTGTCACGACTATATTGTCAATACCTTGCAGGTGATTCCGGCCAATGTCGGCTATTGCGGCTATACCAAAACCACCTGTATTTCACCGAATGAAGTGGTTTGTCACGGTATTCCATCTGCGTCGGTTGTGCTTAAAGATGGCGATATTATCAATATTGATGTGGCGGTAATTAAAGACGGCTACTACGGCGATACCAGTCGCATGTATTACGTTGGGACAATCAAGCCGGAAGCGAAAAGGCTGGTCGAAACCACCTATGCGGCGATGGTCGCAGGGATTCATGCGGTGAAGCCGGGTGCGACTTTAGGCGATGTTGGTCATGCAATTCAAACTGTCGCGCAGCAGGCCGGCTATAAAGTGGTGCGTGAATATTGCGGGCATGGTATTGGTAAAATTTATCATGAACAGCCAAGTGTACTGCATTATGGTCAGCCGGGTCAGGGGCTACAACTCAAGCCAGGTATGGTGTTCACGATTGAGCCGATGGTGAATGCCGGCGGCTCCAGAGTCAAAGAGCTCAATGATGGCTGGACCGTCGTGACCACCGATAAATCACTTTCTGCACAGTGGGAACATATGATTGCCGTGACTGAAACCGGCTTTGAAGTGCTGTCGCCGTGGCCGGAAGGTACCGGAGCATACCCGGAAATCTAGCTATAAAATGGCTTATTTATACTTTAAAAGTATTAAGTGATATAAATTGGCTATTTGTTAATGCTGTCTTTTGTACATATTATGTATTCATAGATTCTTGCTGTAGTTTCTAGTTTTTATAGCTTATCCATCCCTGGATAAGCTTTTTTTTTGCCTGAAATTTGATGGTTGGCTTTAACGCTGTGACAGTTTTTCCACCAGAAAATCAATAAACACCCGTACCGCCGGTAATAGCCCGCGACGGGATGGATACACGGCATGAAAAACCCCGTGCGGCGCATGCCAGTTCGGTAGTACGCGTACCAGTTCGCCTGACTGAATATAGGGTTCCACAATATTGTCCGGGAGCAGGGCAATCCCACAGTCCTGACGGGCCAGTTGTGCCTGTAGCATCAGATCCGAACCCATTACGGTCGGGTTGACTTTAATTTTCTTCTGCCGCTGATGTTCATCATAGACCACAATATGCTGATCGACATGATCATCAGCCATACTGAGAATATGATGCTTGGCCAGATCTTCCGGCTGTTTCAGGTCGCCGTGCTGGTTTAAATAGGCCTGACTGGCAAAGAGATGCTGTTCAATGGTTTCAAAGGTACGAATCACCAGATTCGGATCATCATCCAGATTGCTGCGTACACGCAAGGCCAGATCAATCCCTTCATTAATCAGATCAACCCGGCGGTTACTGACCAGAAGCTGGACTTTAATTTCCGGATAGGTCTTTAAAAATTCCGGCAGAATTCTGGACATTTCATTCTGGGCAATGGAGACCGGCAGGCTAACTTTAATCAGGCCGCGCGGCTGAATACTCAGATGATCAACCAGATCATGCGCTGCCTGTGCTGCATTGGCCATCACCTGTGCATGTCGATACACGTTCATGCCAATATCGGTTACGGCAAAATGGCGGGAATTGCGCTGAATCAGGCGCACGCCCAAACGTTCTTCCAGATTGTGCACACGGCGGCTCAGTTTGGATTTGGGGATATCGGTTGCACGTTCTGCGGCGCTAAAACCGCCATGCTCAACCACCTGGGCAAAGCAGTAAAAATCATCGAGGTCCGAAAGCATGTGTAGTTATTCCATTTATGCAACGATAAGCAGATTAAATTATGATTGTTCTGGGCTGTCAATTTGATTTGTGCGGTTTTTGCAGCGTCTCTTTTCGCCGTTGTCATGTCTGGTGAGCTTAAGTTATGGCTACAAATCCTTTACACTAAGGATAAAGTCCATGAGATGATCAATACATGTCTTATCAACTGATTCAACAGCCCGATGCCGATGCCAACGTGATTTGTCCTTGCTGCCAGCAGGCGATTATTGACTGGTCACAAGAGCAGTATATTCAGCCCTGTGAGCATACGCTGTTTGTGGCGCTGGATTTGGGTTTTGAATATATTGCCGATGTATTTGAAGCAACCATGGCGCGTAGTGTCGATGAAATTCACGCACATGATGATCAGCTGAATATGTTTCAGGAACTGACCACAGCCAGCTTTCCGCATTATCTGATCATTCGCACTGATTTGGGTGTGCAGGATTTATCGCGTTATATCGGCATTGCTGTACCAGAATCCAATTAAAAAAAATAAGCTCCATAAGGAGCTTATTTTTTATCATAAAGATCAGGCTGGTTTAGCCTTCAATTTCTTCCTCGACATCATCATCAGCACTGTCCATGCCCAGTTCTTTCAGCTTGCGGGTCAGGGTATTACGTCCCCAGCCCAGCAGTTCAGCGGCATGGCGTTTGCGGCCACGGGTCTGTTGCAGCGCGGCATTAATCAGGGTGCGTTCAAACATCGGTGTGGCGATGTCCAGAATTTTCATTTCGCCGTTTTTCAGTTTCTGTACGGCCCATTGACCCAGCAGCTCATCCCAGTGATGGATCGAGACGCGGTCTAAATGCAGATTGGACGGTACATCGCCTGATTTTTCAATTGGAATCTGTTTCAGTTCCGAAGGTAAATCTTCCGGATAGACTTCACGGCCGGTAATCATGACGGTTAACCAGCGGCAGGTGTTTTCCAGCTGGCGCACGTTGCCTTGCCAAGGCAGTTGCTGCATATACTCCTGGGTTTCCGGACGCAAGATTTTCGGACTCACGCCTAGCTCTTTACCGGCACGCGCCAGGAAGTGCTGCGCCAGCATTGGAATATCTTCACTACGATGCGCCAGTTTTGGAATATGAATCCGGATCACGTTCAGACGGTGATACAAGTCTTCACGGAAACGGCCTTCGTGTACCAGCTTTTCCAGGTCTTGGTGCGTTGCTGCAACAATACGCACATCTACCTTCACCGGAATATGGCCACCAACACGGTAGAATTCACCATCGGCTAAAACACGTAATAAACGGGTCTGGGTTTCAAATGGCATATCGCCAATTTCATCCAGGAACAAGGTGCCGCCATTGGCCTGTTCAAAACGGCCCTGACGCTGGGTGTTGGCGCCGGTAAAGGCACCTTTTTCATGACCAAATAATTCGGTTTCAATCAGGTCTTTCGGAATGGCGGCCATGTTGAGCGCAATAAACGGTTTGCTGCTACGCGGTGAATGGCGATGCAGGGCATGTGCCACCAGTTCTTTACCGGTACCCGATTCACCATTAATCAGTACGGTAATATGCGATTGTGATAAACGGCCAATGGCACGGAATACTTCCTGCATTGCCGGTGATTCACCAATAATTTCGGTCGACTGAATGGGCTGTGCGGTTTTGGCTGATTCCTGTTGCTGTAATTTGGTGATATGCAAAATGGCACGATTCACCAGCGCCAGCGCTTCATCAATATCAAACGGTTTTGGCAAATATTCAAAGGCACCAGTTTGATAGCTCGACACTGCAGATTCCAGATCCGAATGTGCAGTCATGATAATCACCGGTAAATCTGGATAGCTGGCTTTGACTTTACCGAGGAAGGTCAGGCCATCAATACCCGGCATACGGATATCGGTCAGAATTACATCCGGTGCATCGACACCCAGTTGCTCCAGGGCAGATTGGGCTTCTTCAAAACTGGTAACGTCAAAGCCTTCTTCCTTGAAGGTTTTTTCCAGTACCCAGCGCATGGCACGATCATCATCAATTACCCAAATTTTATTTCGCGACATGGTTAGACTCCCAAGGTATATATAAGCTAAATATTGTTTTTCCTGGAACAGATTGGCACTCAATCATTCCGTTGTGTTGATGCATAATATTCTGTGCGATGCTCAGGCCCAGTCCGGTGCCTTTGGCGCGCGCCGTAACCAGCGGATAGAACACCGATTCAATAATTTCTTCCGGCACACCGGGGCCATTGTCTTCAATATCAACCCGCACCACCGAGCGGTGAATCACGCCATTAATGGTGACCAGGCGCTGAATACGGGTTCTTAAAATCAGTTCGGGTTGATGTTCTACAAAGAACTCCTTGTTTTCCATCATGGCCTGTACCGCATTGACGCTAATATTCAGCATGACCTGAATCAGCTGGTCACGATCCGCCATCACTTCCGGCAACGACAGGTCATAATCCCGGATGATTTTGACTTTTTTCTTGGTCTGGTTGGCAATCAGCGAACGCACGCGTTCCAGTGGTTCATGGATATTGACCAGTTCGTAACTCGGTAACTGACGTGAACCCAGCATGGTGTCAGCCAGATTTCTGAGCCGATCGACTTCATTAATAATAATGTCGGTAAACTCGGCATATTGAGAGTCATTCAGACTGCGTGCCAGTAGCTGGGTTGCACCGCGAATCCCGGCCAGTGGATTTTTAATTTCATGCGCCACGCCGCGCACCAGTTGCCGCGCCACCTGATGCTGTTGAATCAGATTTTCTTCTTTGGAAATTTTCAGCATCCGGTCAATCGGATTCAGTTCAATCAGCAATAAAGGATGATAGCTTTTGCCGGCATTCAGCTGCGAAGCGGTGTAATCGACATGAATGTCTTTAAAGTTGACATTAATGGTGGCTTCACGGCGGGTATAAGGCTGTCCGGTGCTTAAAGTATTCTGTAGTGCTTCGTAGGTATTAAATTCATCGGTCGGGAGATGCAGTAAATTCATTACCGGCTGTCCGGCAGCACGTAATAAACTGATATCAAACAGCGCCTCACAAGATGAATTGAGGTAAAAAATATTCAGGTTGCTGTCAACCAGTAAAATGGCAGTGGTCAAATTGTCCACTAAAAGGCGATAGTCGATAGCCGGGCTTTGATCCATTAGCGGTGGCATCCTGTATTAAAATAGCGCAATGGTATCTTCATAAAGCAATAGGTTTCTGAATTAAGAACGTTAATGATGCAAATTAAGCAAAATGCACGCCAACTTTGTTCAAATTCCTGTAAATCAAGCCAATTTATGAGAAAAATGCGCTGAAATGGACGGGTTGATTCAGGTATAGCGGATAACGCCAGTGCTGTAAACCAAAAGTGAATCAAAATGGTGCAATATTGTGTATAAGCCGGCTTTAGTGGTTGTATTTTGGTGCATTATGCAAAGAGTGGGCTATTTCTCTATTTTTATGGCCAGAAAAGTCATACAATACGCGCATTCTAGTGGAGCGCAGATTCATGAAGTCCCCCAAAGTCGGTTTTGTTTCTTTAGGTTGTCCTAAGGCATTGGTAGATTCTGAACGAATTTTAACTCAGTTAAAGACTGAAGGTTATGATGTCGCATCGGATTATGACGGTGCTGATTTAGTCGTGGTTAACACCTGTGGTTTTATTGAATCTGCAGTACAAGAGTCTTTAGACGCCATTGGCGAAGCCATGAATGCCAATGGTCGCGTCATTGTGACTGGCTGTTTAGGTAAAGACGAAGACAAGATTCGTCAAATGCATCCGAATGTCTTAAAAGTGACCGGTGCAGCAGCCTATGAAGAAGTCATGGATGCCGTGCATCAGTATGTGCCGGAGCCGCCAAAGCACAATCCGTTTATTGATCTGGTGCCAGAACAGGGGATCCGTTTAACCCCGAAACATTATGCCTACCTGAAAATCTCAGAAGGCTGTAACCACCGTTGTACCTTCTGTATCATCCCGAGCATGCGTGGTGATTTAGTCTCCCGTCCGGTCGGTTCTGTTCTGGAAGAAGCCGCAGCGCTGAAACGTGCTGGTGTAAAAGAAGTTCTGGTCATTTCTCAAGATACTTCAGCTTATGGTGTGGATACCAAATACAAGCTGGATTTCTGGAACGGTCAGCCGGTTAAAACCAAATTCTATGACATGTGTGAAGCCCTGGGCCAGTTGGGCATCTGGGTCCGTTTGCACTATGTCTATCCTTATCCGCACGTCGATGCTGTGATTGACCTGATGGCGCAAGGCAAAATCTTGCCGTACCTGGATATTCCATTCCAGCATGCCAGTCCGAAAATCCTGAAACTGATGAAACGTCCGGCGCACAGTGAAAATACACTAGAGCGCTTAAATGTATGGCGTGAAAAATGTCCGGATCTGGTGATTCGTTCCACCTTCGTGGTTGGCTTCCCGGGTGAAACCGAAGAAGACTTCCAGATGTTACTGGACTGGTTGAAAGAAGCGCAGCTGGATCGTGTCGGTTGCTTCACCTATTCACCAGTAGAAGGTGCAACCGCGAATGATCTACCAGATCATGTGCCGGAAGAAATCAAGCAGGAACGTTATGAACGTTTCATGCAGGTGCAGCAGGAAATTTCAGCTGCAAAACTGCAAAAACGCATTGGTCAGACCATGACTGTGCTGGTGGATGATCTGGAAGAAGAATTCCCGGTTGCCGTTGCGCGTTCTTATGCAGATGCACCTGAAATTGATGGTAACGTGTTTGTTGAAGATATCGACAAGTCAAAAATTAAAGCAGGCGATTTGCTTGAAGTCGAAATTACCGATGCAGATGAATACGATTTATTTGCCAAGCTGATTGCGATCAAATCTGCTTAAGTACTGATATACAGAAAAAATTTAAATTAAATACTTTGGAGTTTGATGATGTTGGATTCTAAAAAGCCACGTTATGAACGTATTTTGCTGAAGCTTTCAGGCGAGGCACTGGCGGGTAATAAGGATATGGGGATTGATGCCCAAATCCTTGATCAGATGTCTTTGGCAATTGCACACCTGGTCGGTCTGGGCGTGCAGGTCGGTATCGTGGTTGGTGGCGGTAACCTGTACCGTGGCAGCCAGTTACAAAAAGACGGTCTGGTCGGTCGTGTGACTGGTGACCAGATGGGTATGCTGGCAACTGTGATGAACGGTCTGGCCATGCGTGATGCTTTAGTACGCCGTAACATTAAAACACGTCTGCTTTCAGCACTGCCAATTGGTACCGTTGTAGAATCTTATTCAAGCCGTGATGCAATTCGCCACTTAACCCAAGGTGAAGTGTGCGTATTCGTTGCCGGTACAGGTAACCCGTTCTTTACCACAGATACAGCTGCCTGCTTGCGTGGTATTGAAATTGAAGCCAATCTGATTCTGAAAGCCACCAAGGTAGATGGCGTTTATAACAAAGATCCAAGCAAATACGAAGATGCGGTGAAATATGACACCCTGACGTTCGATCAGGTGTTAGATGAAAAGCTCGGCGTGATGGATTTAACCGCAATCTGCTTATGCCGTGACCACAATGTACCGTTACAGGTATTCGATATGAATAAAGCCGGCGCTTTACTTTCAGTGGTTATGGGTGAAAAAGAAGGAACTCACGTTACGAACTAATGTACGTGGGCCTGAAAGCTCTTTATACTACACGCTATTTTAGTAATTACATCTTTAAGAATTAAGTAAGGAAGATCATATGATTAACGATCTTAAAAAAGACAGCGAACAGCGTATGCAAAAGACTCTGGAGTCTTTGGAGCAAGGTTTTGCCAAAGTTCGTACCGGCCGTGCCCATCCATCAATCTTAAACGGTGTGATGGTTCCTTACTATGGCTCAGATGTGCCGTTAAACCAGGTGGCGAACGTGGGTGTTGAAGATTCACGTACTCTAATCGTACAGCCATTTGAACGTACCATGGTGTCTGCAATTGACAAGGCGATTCGTGAGTCTGACCTCGGTCTGAACCCGATTACCGCTGATTCGATTCGTGTGCCGCTACCAGCTTTAACCGAAGAAACCCGTAAAGACATGCAGAAAGTTGCGCGTTCTGAAGCGGAAAATGCCAAAGTGGCGATTCGTAACATCCGTCGTGACGTCTTGGGCGATATCAAAGCATTGTTGAAAGAAAAAGAAATTTCTGAAGATGATGAACGTCGTGCAGGTGATGATATCCAGAAAATCACAGACAAATATGTTGCTGAAGTCGACAAGCGTTTGGCTGCTAAAGAAGCTGAGTTGATGAAGGTCTAATTGTCGATGACCACATCTGAAGACTGTCAGACGCTTCCAAAACATGTTGCCATCATCATGGATGGCAACAACCGTTTTGCCAAGAAAAATCAATTGCAAAAAGGCGACGGTCACCGTGAAGGTAAAAATATTCTAGATCCGATTGTTGACTATTGTCGCAGCAAACACATTCAGGCACTCACCGTTTTTGCATTTTCAAGTGAAAACTGGAATCGTCCGCAATATGAAGTTGATTTACTCATGCAATTGCTGGAAGACACGATTCATGAGCAAATGCCGCGCATGGAAAAATACCAGATTGCCTTGCGTTTTATTGGTGATCGCAGCCGTTTATCCCCACATCTACGTGACTTGATGTTGCATGCTGAACAAAGGACTGCTAAGTTCAGTAGCATGACTTTAACCATTGCTATCAGTTATGGGGGCATGTGGGATATGGCAGAAGCAGCCAAACAGATTGCGGCTGATGTGCTGGCCAATAAAGTCGCGCTGGAACAGATTGATAGCACGCTGTTCGGTCAATATGTGTGCCTGGGCGATTTACCGCCTGTGGACCTGTTGATTCGTACGGGTGGAGATTATCGGCTGTCCAATTTCTTGCTTTGGCAGGCCGCGTATGCCGAACTGTACTTTACTCCGACCTTGTGGCCAGAGTTTAGTGTGGAAGAGCTGGATGATGCGTTTCATGTGTTTGCAGGACGCGAACGTCGCTTTGGAAAAACTTCAGAGCAAATCCAACAAGAGAAACTTGAGAATTAATACATGTTAGAGCGGATAATTACCGCATTGGTATTGGTCGCTGTGGTGCTGAGCTGTATGTTTGCAACTCAGTCCCATTATCCAATGTTTGTGCTGATGATTTTTGCAGCAGGGGTTGCGGGCTATGAGTGGTTCAAACTCATGCCAAGAACAACAAAATATGTCATCAAGCCCATGGCTTGGGGTTATGGTCTGGTGACCGCCGCTCTTTCCGCGCTTGCTTTATATTTTAGTGATATTGCGTTATTGCTGTGGTCAGCCTCGATTTTAACCTGGCTGCTCAGCCTGTATTGGGTCAAATCCTATCCTGAATATGATGGCTGGTACAATCCAAGCCTGAACTTTATTGGCTTTGTGCTGATTTCTGCCGCCGTGACTGCCATTTATGCGGTCTGGACCCATTCACCGTGGTGGCTGATGTATCTGTTCCTGCTGGTTTGGGGTGCAGATTCAGGCGCTTATTTTGTCGGACGCAAGTTTGGTAAAAAGAAACTGGCACCACATGTCAGTCCAAACAAATCGGTGGAAGGTTTATATGGTGGCGTGTTTACCGCCATCCTGATTGTGCTGTTTGTAGAAATTGTCTATCTGGACTTAAGCCTGACCCAACATATTTTATTCCTGATTCTGTCCATGATAACCGTGTTTAGTTCGGTACTGGGCGATCTGTTTGAATCCATGATCAAACGCCGTGCCGGAATTAAAGACTCTGGTCGTATTCTGCCAGGACATGGTGGAGTGCTGGACCGCATTGACTCCTTGCTCGCAGCGGCTCCAATCTTTGCTGCAAGCATGTATGTACTGAAACTTATTGGCGTAGATTTATAGATGTTACAAGCTGTTTGTATATTGGGTGTTACAGGTTCAATTGGTCAAAGCACCTTAAAAATACTGCAACAACATCCTGAAAAATATTCGGTATATGCCGTAACGGCTCACAGTCGTATTGCTGAGCTGGTTGAAATATGCAAACAGTTTCATCCCAAAGTGGCCGTGGTACCTGCTGCACAGGTCGATTCCTTAAGACAGCTGTTACAGCAGGCCAATCTTGCCGATATTGAAATCCTCTGTGATGAAGCTGGTTTAATAGCTGTGGCTTCACATCCTGAAGTGGATGTGGTGATGGCGGCAATTGTTGGTGCCGCAGGTTTAATGCCAACGTTGGCCGCAGTGCAGGCCGGTAAGCGCGTGCTACTGGCCAATAAAGAAGCCCTGGTGATGTCCGGTGACCTGATGATGCAGGCAGCGCGTGATCATGGCGCTTTATTATTGCCGGTCGATTCCGAACACAATGCAATTTTCCAGTGCCTGCCGCAAAACTATTTTGAGGTCGAGCGTAATGGTCAACCAAAACTGGGTGTGCAGCAGATTCTGCTGACCGCATCGGGTGGGCCATTTTTAAATCATAGTCTGGAACAGTTACACAGTGTGACCCCGGCGCAAGCCTGTAAACATCCCAATTGGTCTATGGGTCAAAAAATTTCCGTCGATTCCGCCACCCTGATGAACAAGGGTCTGGAGCTGATTGAAGCCTGCCATTTGTTCGCAGTAAAAGAACAATTTGTTACAGTGGTGGTGCATCCACAGAGTATTATTCACTCCATGGTTCAATATGTCGATGGAACAACTTTGGCGCAAATGGGTAATCCGGATATGTGTACGCCAATTGCGCATGCGTTGGCCTGGCCGGAACGTCTGCAGACGCACGTTCCGCCGCTGGATTTATTTATCCATTCACAGCTGAATTTTCAGGCACCGGACACCACGCGTTTCCCGGCCTTAAAGCTGGCACGTCAGGCCATGCAGGCAGGTGGTATTGCACCGACCTTGCTAAATGCGGCCAATGAAATTGCAGTGGCATCTTTCTTGCAAAACCAGCTTGGGTTTACCCAGATTCCAGAAATTGTTGAACAGACCCTGAATCATCTGGCCAATCGCGCCGCAGATTCAATTGAAACCATTCTTCAGGCAGACCAGAATGCCCGTGCTTTTGCACAGCAGTGTGTGATTCAGACAGGAAGCTAAGACATGAGTGCCTTATTTATTATTGTTGCGGCCATTCTTTTGTTGGGGCCGTTAATTGCAATTCATGAATTTGGGCACTACTTTGTTGCACGCAAACTGGGGGTCAAAGTCCTGGTTTATTCTATTGGTTTTGGCCCGACAGTGCTGAAATGGACCTCGAAGAAATCCGGTATTCAATATCAGCTCTCGGCTTTGCCTTTGGGCGGCTATGTCAAAATGCTGGATGAACGTGAGGGCAATGTGGCAGAAGAAGATCTGCCTTTTGCTTTTAACCGTCAGCATCCGTGGAAACGGATCGCGATTGTCGCGGCAGGTCCTTTAATTAATCTGGTTTTTGCGATTGTACTGTTCTGGATTCTGTTTTTACCGTCGCAGGAACAGCTGAATACCCGTGTTGGGAAAGTCTTGCCACAAACGCCCGCAGCTGAAGTGAATATGCAGCCGGGTGACCGGATTACCGCAGTCGATGGTACCCAGGTCAGCACTTGGGAAAAACTGAATTTTGCGCTGGTGGATCGTGCTGGTGAAACAGGTACCATTCATATTCAGGCCAACCGCGATGGTCAGCCACAAAACTTTCAATTACCGATTCAAGATTTCTTGAAAGATCAATCTCAGTCACCACTTGAGGTGCTGGGCTTTACGCCATATCGTCCGAATATTCCAGCAGTGGTCAGCAAACTGAGTGAAGATGGCGCTGCCATTCGTCAAGGGATGAAAGAAGGTGACCAGATTTTAGCGATTGACGGTGTTGTCATGAAAGACTGGTACGATGTGGTACAAGTGGTACAGGCATCGCCAGAGAAACTGTTGAAGATTGATGTGTTGCGTCAAGATCAGCGGGTACAGCTGGAAATTATGCCGCAGGCCAAACGCGACAATATGGGCAACACCACCGGTATGTTAGGTGTACAAAGTGACCCTGGAAAAATAACAATTCCTGAAGAATATAAACAAACCATTCAATATAGTCCTACAGAAGCCTTAATGATGGCGGTCGATAAAACCGGTCAAATCTCCTCGATGATTTTGAACTCCATCGTCAAAATGGTGCGTGGTCTGATTGGTTTAGATAACCTGTCTGGCCCGATTACCATTGCCAAGGTGGCAGGACAAAGCGCTGAAATGGGCTGGCAAACTTTTATTTCGTTTATGGCCCTAATGAGTGTAAGCTTGGGTATTCTAAATTTACTGCCAATTCCAATGCTGGATGGTGGACATTTGGTTTATTATTTTATAGAACTAATTCGTGGTAAACCTGTTTCTGAACAAATACAATTAGTTGGTTTAAAAATTGGTATGGTATTGCTCGGTAGCATGATGCTTCTGGCATTATTTAATGATTTTATGCGTTTATAACAACGTGGATAGGCAATAAATTTAACATTGGAAAAGACTGGCATGCAGCACACACATTTATTTATGCCTCTGGCACTGGTTAGTGCTATGGCAGCAGTACAACAAGTATATGCAGCAGATGAATTTATCGTAAGAGATATACAAATTGACGGACTTGTTCGTTTAACGCCAGCCAATGTTTATGGAATGATTCCTGTAAATAGTGGTGATCGTGTCAACGATGCCACCATTGCAAATGCAATTCGCAGCCTGTATGCCACAGGTTTATTCGATGATATTAAAGCTGCCCAGCAAGGTGATACCTTGGTGTTTCAGGTGGTAGAACGTCCGATCATTTCAACAGTCGAATTTAAAGGCAATAAATTAATTCCAAAAGAAGCCCTTGAAGAAGGCTTAAAGAAAATGGGCGTGGCTGAAGGTGAAGTGCTGAAAAAGTCTGCTTTGCAAACACTAGAATCGGAACTTGAACAGCAATACATGCAGCAAGGCCGTTATGATGCCGATGTCAAAGTCATTACCACAGCACGTCCGAATAACCGCGTCGACCTGACCATCGAGTTTATTGAAGGTAAAGCGGCCAAAGTTTTTGATATTAATATCATTGGCAATACCGTCTTTAAAGACAGTGAAATTAAACAGGCCTTTGCAGTTAAGGAAAGTGGCTGGGCGTCTGTGATTTCACGTAACGACCGTTATGCGCGTGAAAAAATGGCAGCAAGCTTGGAAGCTTTACGTGCGCTGTATTTAAACCGTGGTTATATCAACTTTAATATCAATAATTCGAGCCTGAACTTAAGTGAAGACAAGCAGCACATCTTCATTGAAGTGTCGATTGATGAAGGTGAGCAGTTCAAATTTGGTCAAACCAAATTCCTGGGTGATGCTTTATATGCACCAGAAGAATTAAAAGCGCTGCAAATCTATAAAGATGGTGAAACCTATTCGCAAGAAAAGGTCAATGCGGTTAAACAGCTGCTGCTTCGCAAGTATGGTAATGCGGGTTATTACTATGCAGAAGTAAATGTGGTACCGCAAATTAATGAAGAAACCAAACAGGTTGATCTGAACTATTACATCAACCCGGGTCAGCAAGTCACAGTACGCCGCATTAACTTCAGTGGTAACACCAAAACTGCCGATGAAGTGCTACGTCGTGAAATGCGCCAGATGGAAGGTGCATTGGCCAGTAACGAAAAAATTGATCTGTCTAAAGTCCGTTTAGAACGTACTGGTTTCTTTAAAACCGTGGATATTAAACCGGTGCGTGTTCCGAATGTGCCGGATCAGGTTGATCTTAACGTTGCGGTGGAAGAACAGCATTCTGGTACCAGTACCTTGGCGGTGGGTTTCTCGCAAAGTGGCGGTGTAACTTTCCAGGCCGGTTTAAGCCAGACCAACTTCCTGGGTACCGGTAATGCCGTGTCGATTGACTTGTCGCGTTCTGAAACACAGGACTACTATAACCTAAGCGTAACCGATCCGTACTTTACCATTGATGGTGTGCGTCGCGGTTATAATATGTACTACCGTAAAACCAAACTGGATGATGACTATAACGTTAACAACTATGTGACCGACAGTTTTGGTGGCGGAATTAACTTCGGTTACCCAATTGATGAAAACCAAAGCATTAGTGCAGGTTTAAATATTGACCAAACTGAAGTTACTACAGGTGCGGGTGTATCAACCTATGTAAGAGATTATCTCCTAGCAAATGGTGGCAAAGAGACAGGAAGACAAGATTCATTTTGTAAACCTGAGTTCTGGAATGCTGCTACACGTGAGTGTAGTAATCCATCGAAGTTTTTCGATGAATTTAAGGGGGAATTCCTAACTTATAATCTGAATTTAGGCTGGTCATATAACACCCTTAACCGTCCAATTTTCCCAACAACGGGGATGTCGCATCGGGTGAATGCAGAAATTGCCTTGCCGGGCAGTGATGTGGAATATCAAAAAGTCACTTATGATGCACAGGCCTATTATCCGCTGGGTAAAGATTTTGTATTACGCGGCTATGGTAAATTGGGCTATGGTAATGATTTACCATTCTATAAAAACTATTATGCCGGTGGTTATGGCTCGGTACGTGGTTATGATAACAGTACGCTTGGTCCAAAATATGATGGTGTTTATTTTAGTGAAAGAGGTGAGCCAGACCCATCCCCAGAAGAAGTGGGTGGTAATGCTTTAGTACAGTTTGGTACTGAACTGGCTTTGCCGGTACCATTTAAAGGGGACTGGGCACGTCAGGTTCGTCCGGTGATTTTTGCTGAAGGTGCACAAGTCTTTGATACTCAGTGTGATGTTCAAGCCACGGATGCAGGCCGTCAATACTGTAAAGATAATTACGGCTTTGACTTCGGTGAAATGCGTTATAGCGTCGGTGTCGGCTTTACCTGGATTACCATGATTGGCCCATTGTCCTTAAGTTATGCATATCCGCTGAATGAAAAACCAGGCGATGAAACCAAGAATATCCAGTTTGAAATTGGCCGTACGTTCTAAGTACGGTCTGTTCATGGATGCTTGAAATAGGGATAGATCAAGATGAAGAAGATACAACTGGCGGTTTTAGGTTTCACACTGTCCTGTGCCGCAGCGGCACAGGCGGCAGGTTATGGTGTGGTCAGCTTAGAGCGTGTGGTTGAAAGCAGCAGCTATTTAAAACAGCAAAATAGTGCATTGCAACAATCGCTTAAACCTCAAACCACTAAACTTGAACAGCTGGGTAAAGAGCTGGAAAATTTGCAGCAACGTGCCCAGCAGTCAGCGAACTTATCTGAAGCCGATAAGCAGAAATTATCGGCGCAGTATCAGGCCAAGTTAAAAGAATTTAATACTTTACAGCAAGGTTTGCAGACCAAAGTGCAGGCTGATCTGCAAAAAATGAATGACAATTTTGAGCAGCGCATCAAGCAGGCAGCAGAACAATTGCGTAAAGAAAATAATTTAGATGTGGTTTTGAACAAAAACTCAGCACTTGCCTATGACCCTAAGTATGATTTAACTGATAAAATGATTCAAAAGGTTAATGCAATCAAGTAATCAATGAGTTATCAACATTATCGCTTAGAAGAACTTGCTCGTCTGGTCCAGGGTGAGCTGGTCGGTCAGGCCGATTTAGGTCTCCAGGGTTTAGCGAGCCTGGAGCTTGCTGAACCGCAGCACATTGCTTTTGTCAATGCTGACAAGTATGTGGAGCAGGCAAAAGTGTCTAAAGCGGGTGCTTTAATTGTCACGCCCGAGTTACAGCAGCAGCTTGATACGCATCAGAACTTTATTGTGGTGGCAAATCCCTATTTGGCGTTTGCAATTTTAACCCATGTCTTTGAGCGTAAGCACACTCAAACCGGTATTGAAAGTACCGCACAAATTCATCCCTCAGCGATCATTTCCGAAAGTGCTTATATTGGCCATTATGTGGTGGTGGGTGAAAATTGTGTGGTGGGTGATAAAACCATTATCCAGTCGCACAGCAAAATTGATGATTTTGTTGAAATTGGTAAAGAATGTTTTATTGATTCGCATGTCACCATCACTGGTGAAGCCAAAATTGCTGATCGGGTCCGCATTCATGCCAATACCGTGATTGGGAGTGAAGGCTTTGGTTTTGCTCCGTATCAGGGCAAATGGCACCGTATTGCACAGTTAGGTTCAGTACAGATTGGTAATGATGTACGAATTGGTTCGAATTGTAGTATTGACCGTGGTGCGCTGGATGACACAATTTTGGAACATGGTGTCATAATTGATAACCTTGTGCAAATCGCCCATAACGTGAAAGTAGGGGCCAATACTGCGATCGCTGCAAAATGCGGTATTGCCGGCAGTACCATCATTGGCAAAAACTGTATTCTGGCAGGCGCATGTGGAGTCTCTGGTCATCTTTCTATTGCTGACAACGTGACTTTAACCGGAATGTCAATGGTCACAAAGAGTATTTCTGAACCAGGAACCTATTCTTCGGGCACCGGTGCATTACCAAATGCGCAATGGAAACGCGCGGTGATTCGCTTTAGACAATTAGCAGATGTGCCATTGACCCAATTGCAGAAAAGACTCGATCATATGCAGACTCAAATTGAGTCCCTTGAATCAACTTTAAAATTGCGTAAATAATTATGATGACTGAGTCGAATACCCCAACATTTACGAAACCTGAATTGCCAATGCATATTCAAACCATCCGTGAATATTTGCCACATCGTTATCCATTCTTATTGGTAGATCGAATCGTTGATGTAACTGACAATGGGATTGTGGGTTATAAGAACGTTTCGATTAATGAAGAGTTTTTACAAGGACATTTCCCTGAATATCCAATTATGCCAGGGGTGTTGATTGTAGAAGCGCTGGCACAGGTTTCAGGCGTGCTTGGCTTTATTATGAATAATCAGAAACCGACTGCGGGTGCATTATTCCTATTTGCCGGTGCCGAAAAAGTTAGATTTAAAAAACAAGTGGTTGCAGGCGACCAACTTGTATTAAAATCTGAATTAGTAATGCAGAAACGTGGTATTTACAAATATAATTGTATCGCCACGGTCGATGGCATTGTTGCAGCAACCGCGGAAATTATGATTTCGCATCAGAAAACAGAGCAAGCATGAGCAATAACCCCCTCATTCACCCCACCGCTATAATTGACTCCTCTGCAGTCATTGCGCCTGATGTGCAAATTGGACCTTATAGTATTATTGGTCCGAATGTCAGCATTGGTGCGGGTACAAAGCTGCATTCACACGTGGTGGTGGGTGGCTATACCCGTATTGGTGAGCATAATGAGATTTTCCAGTTCGCAAGTGTTGGCGAAGTCTGTCAGGACCTGAAATATCAGGGTGAAGAAACTTGGCTGGAAATTGGTGACTATAACCTGATTCGTGAACATTCCAGCTTACATCGCGGGACGGTTCAGGACAAAGGCATCACTAAAATTGGTAGCCACAACCTGTTGATGGTCAATACGCATATTGCTCACGACTGTATCGTGGGTGATCACAATATTTTTGCCAATAATGTCGGTGTCGCAGGGCACGTGCATGTCGGTGATTATGTGGTGGTGGGTGGAAACTCGGGTATTCATCAGTTCTGTAAAATTGACTCTTACAGTATGATTGGTGGCGCATCTTTAATTCTGAAAGATGTACCGGCCTATGTGATGGTTTCGGGTAATCCTGCGCATGCTTTTGCTATGAATATTGAAGGTATGCGTCGTAAAGGCTGGTCGAAAAATGTGATTCAAGGATTACGGGACGCCTTTAAACTGATTTACAAATCAGGATTAACCACTGAAGAAGCCATTCAGAAAATCCGTGCAGAGATTCTGCCAGAAGTGCCGGAAGCACAGCGTTTAATTGATTCACTAGAACAGTCTAAACGCGGGATTGTACGCTAACACGCTGTTTGAAGCTGATTCAAAAAACTGCTCCAATTGGGGCAGTTTTTTTATATCCAGATTTTGAGGTTTCTTGAACATCAGATACAAATTTCTACTCGTGCTTGGCCCGGATTTTGCTCATATTCAAGCTATACAATAAAAATTATTGCGGGAGAGCGGCACTTGGTGCTCGCCGAAGGAGCAACGACCCCGGAAACTCTCAGGCAAAAGGACCGTAATAATTCAAAAATCTGGAGAGAAGCACGCGCAGTGCTCACCGAAGGGGATGGTTGGGCTGAACATCAGTTCAATCGAAGCTCTCAGGTACCCTGACAGATGGGGCATCACGTCTGGAACAGCTGTTCCAAGGAGCGTTTTATGCCGCATGTTGTTGTCATTGGTGCAGGAATTACCGGGGTCACTTCAGCCTACGAGCTGATGCGTTTAGGCTATCAGGTCACGGTGATTGACCGGCATTTATACCCGGCGATGGAAACATCGTATGCCAATGGTGGCCAGTTATCGGCCAGTAATGCAGAAGTCTGGAATCAGAAAGCCACTGTACTGAAAGGCCTGAAATGGATGTCGCAAAAGTCGGCGCCGCTCTTATTAAATCCTGCATTTGATCTGCATAAGTATGGCTGGCTGATCGAGTTCTTAAGCAATATCCGCAACTATGAACACAATACCCAGGAAACAGTGCGCCTGGCACTTCTGGCACGCAAACGTTTATTTGAAATTGCAGAACAGGAACAGATTGATTTCAATCTGGAAAAACGTGGAATTTTACATTTTTATCATAATAAAGCGGATTTTGACTTTGCAATTCGGGTCAATGATTTGCTCTGTCAGGGGGGGCTGGAGCGTTATCAGGTCAGTCTGGATGAAATCCGACAGATTGAACCAAGTCTAACTGGGCAATATTATGCAGGTTTTTACTGCCCGGGAGATGCCACCGGCGACATTCATAAATTCACGGTGGGGCTGGCTCAAGTCACCATGCAGCAGGGTGTACGTTATATTTTCGGCCGGGATGTTCAGGATATTGAGCTAAACGCCCAGCAGGTACAGCTGAGTTATCGGCCAGCCATTGAAGATCCGCTGGCAGATCAGCCGATGGTGGAAACCTTACATGCCGATGCCGTGCTGATTTGCGGCGGTGTGGGGAGCTATCAATTGGCGCGACAGGTAGGTGATCGGGTCAATGTTTATCCGGTCAAAGGCTATTCTATTACCGTCAATCTACAGGATGAACAGAGCCAAAAGCAGGCACCTTGGGTCAGTCTGCTAGATGAAAGTGCCAAAATTGTGACCTCACGTTTAGGCACAGATCGGCTGCGGATTGCCGGAACGGCCGAATTTAATGGTTATAATCGCGATATTCGCCATGACCGGATTCAGCCACTGGTGCGCTGGGTGCAGCGGAATTTTGATATTTCAACCGAAAGCGTGGTGCCGTGGGCAGGTTTACGTCCGATGATGCCAAATATGATGCCGGTGATTCGGCAGGGCCAGCATCCACGGGTATTTTATAATACTGGCCATGGGCATCTGGGCTGGACCTTATCTGCGGCGACAGCATTGATTATTAGTCAGGAAATTGCGCAGCATTATCCGGTGACCGGGTAATGAGAACATTCAGTTAAGCTCTGTTTTAAAGTAACAGGGCTTTAGGAGAGATGCTGATCATCTGCCGGGTTCTGGCAAAATAAATCCATCAAAATGAAGCAAATCGCTGTCAATTCAACGGGCTATTTGGCTTATACTCAGGCTTTAAATAAAATATCTTTTTGCTTTAAGATTTTGAACTGCCATTAAAAAAATGGATTGAGATGCTGCCGTCCTGGGCAGACCGCGATATGTATGGATAAACGATGGCAAATATAATTCTGGTTGCGCTATTTCCTTTAATCTTTCTGATTGCGTTGGGCTATGTACTCAAGCGCTTTAGGTTTTTAGAAGATAAATTCTGGCACGGTGCAGAAAAGCTCAACTACTATCTGCTGTTCCCGGTGATGCTGTTTTTGGGCCTGGCGCATGCCGAAATTCAGGCCAGCGAAATTCGCCACATGATGCTGGGAGCGGGTCTGACCCTGCTGATTGCGGTTTGTCTGTTATATATCCTCAAGGCGCTGTATGGCACTGCAGCGGCACGTTTTGGCGTGTATATGCAGGGCATGGTGCGTTTTAATACCTATATCGGTCTGGCGCTGTCGGCGTCTTTGTTTTATCAGCAGGGTATGGCGCTGTTTGCTATTCTGCTGGTGTTTTGCATTCCTCTGGTCAATGTGCTTTCGGTTTTGGCCCTGACCAATTCAGAAGGGATGCGCTTGCAATCCATCCTGTTATCATTATTGAAAAATCCCTTAATTTTAGGCTGTATTGTAGGCGGGGTGTTTAATCTGCTGAATTTACGCTTATGGATTGGCTTTGAAAATTATTTAAAACAGATTGCCATTTCCAGTTTGCCATTGGGCTTGATGTGTATTGGTGCAGCATTACAGTTTCAGGGGCTGCGTAAAGATCTGCGGACCTTGTTATTAAACACTTTTGGACGCTTGCTGTTGATGCCGATGATTGCGTTGGCGACCTGTCTGGCATTGAATCTGCCGGCCCTGCATACCCAGATTCTGGTGATGTTTTTTGCCTTGCCGACGGCCTCATCGGCTTATATTTTGACCAAAGTTTTGGGGGGAGATAGCCAGCTGATGGCCAGTGTGATTAGCCTGCAGACTGTGTGTGCGGCGTTCAGTTTGCCATTGATTTTGTGGTGGGTGATGTAAAGCGCTGTCAGGTTTTAATCATAGAGTCGATAAATACCACTAAAACGCTCGCAGCCTTTTTGTTCAGTACGCACGGCTAAATAAGCCTTCTGGAAGTCGAGCTGGTAATTGCAGTCATGTTCATTATCAATAATATGCTGCTTTTGCTGCGGTGAGGTATAAGCCAGTAAGGAAATGGTTTGGGTATCTAGCTTGTTGTTTGGACTGCGATAGGCCACACCTTCAATTTTAATACTGTCTTTATTCAGTTGATGAATCTGCAAATGTACCGGTTGCTTGGCCAGTTGTCCCTGTTCAAATTTCAGATAATGCTGGGTCATGCTCTGGTTCATCGAGCTAAAGAAATTTAACTGATCCAGACGCGCTTCAAACTGTTGTTTAAAACACTCGGTGGTTTTACACTGCTGCGCACGTTTAAACCAGAGCTGATGGGTATCTTGCAGAATACGCAGCGGGGCATCGGTCACCAGAAAAGCTGTCAGAAACTGATCATTGAGCTGCTCACGAATCTCCTGTAAATCGGCATGGCAGATTTTATTGAAAGCAGGCGTGTTGGCCTGCTCGCAATTGATTTTCTGTGCATGCGACAGCGGGGTGCCCGCGGCGCCCAAAAACAACAGGGTTCCAATGATTTTTATAAGATTCATCTCGGTTTTCAACAGCATGATCGCTTATACTTTCATTAGCTTGCGTAAGCTAACTATAGCGAAAGAGAAACTGTGAATACAAGATTTCAATCGTTTATTTCTGAAGGAGTTGAATATGGTTGCACAAATACGAATTGGGCAGGGAATAGACGTACATGCCTTTGAAGAAGGCGATTTTGTGACATTGGCTGGGGTTAAAATTCCACATACCCATGCTCTGAAAGCCCACTCAGATGGGGATGTGATTTTACATGCGCTATGCGATGCCTTATTGGGTGCATTGGCACTGGGCGATATTGGACAGCATTTTCCCGACACCGATCCTGAATTTAAGGGCGCTGACAGCCGGGTGTTGCTGAAGCATGTTTATCAGCTGATTTTAGACCGCGGTTATCTATTGAATAATGCCGACATTACCGTGGCCTGTGAACGCCCGAAACTGGCCAAGCACAATCTGGAAATGCGTCAGAGCATTGCCGATGTACTGGATGTGGATGTGACTCAAATCAGCATTAAAGCCACCACCACGGAAAAATTAGGCTTTACCGGCCGTCAGGAAGGAATTCTGGCTACAGCTACGGTGTTAATTTGTCACGCAAAGTGATCGGTTTTCATTAAGGAAATTTGCAGTTCCTGGGTTGCTTTACGGCCCTGAAGTTGTAAGGCAACAGCATGAATCAGACCGGTCCAGGTTTCATTCGGTTCCCAGATCTGGTGCAACATTTCCTGCGCGGTAGGCATGTCCATATTCATATAATACTGACGATATAAATACATCAGGCTGCTGACATGCTGATTGGTACCGCAGTGCAACCACACCATCTGATCCTGTACCAGATGATCAATCAGGTCTAAAACCAGCAGACATTGGGCGTCAGATGGAGTTTCCCAAGAAATCGGTAATTGTACATAGTTCAGGCCCAGTTCCAGACAGATTTTATCTTCATTGGCTAGATGCTGCTCGGCATCACTCAGTGCGACATTAACCACGGTGGTAATGCCATATTCTTTAATCTGACGTAACTGTTCCGCATTCGGCTGGCCGGATGTGTACAGGTGTTCATGCACAAACTGAAAGTGATCAATTTGGCTTAAAGCGGTTTCAATTTCATTCATCAGATAAAATTTCCTGCAACTGAAATGGAAACGCCATCTTGACGATGGCGTTTTTGAGTCAGTTTTAGCGGCTGGCTAAAACCTCTTTCAATGCTTCATGCATCTCAAGCAGGGATTTTTCAGTGGTTTCCCAGTCGATGCATCCATCGGTAACAGACTTACCATACTCCAAATCGCAAAGATTTGCAGGAATATCTTGACGACCGCCTTTCAAATGACTTTCGACCATAATCCCGACAATTGATTTATTGCCATCTAAAATCTGTTCGGTGATGTTTTTTAAGACCAGTGGTTGCAGGTACGGGTCTTTGTTGGAGTTGGCATGACTGGTGTCAATCATGATTTTGGTGCTGACTTTGGCTTTAATGAGCGCTGCTTCTGCATCGGCGACTGAACCGGCATCATAGTTTGGCTTGCCATTACCACCACGCAATACCACGTGCGCATAGTTGTTACCGCTGGTACGAATTACCGACACCTGACCATGTTCGTTCAGCCCCAGGAAGCTGTGACCATGTTTTACAGACTGCATTGCGTTGGTCGCAACAGTTAAGCCGCCATCGGTACCATTTTTAAAGCCAACCGGTGAAGACAGGCCAGAAGACATTTCACGGTGAGTCTGACTTTCTGTGGTACGCGCACCAATCGCTGACCAGGAAATCAGATCCTGATAATACTGTGGAGAGTTCGGGTCCAGTGCTTCAGTGGCACAAGGCAGACCTTTTTCATTTAGTTCCAGCAGCAGTTTACGGCCAATACGCAGACCTTTTTCAATATTGAAAGAGTCATTCATGTCCGGGTCGTTAATCAGACCTTTCCAGCCTACGGTCGTACGCGGTTTTTCAAAATACACCCGCATTACGATGTATAAGGTATCTTTTACTTTTTCGCTCAGCACTTTCAGGCGGTCTGCATAATCATGTGCTGCCACAGGATCATGAATCGAGCAAGGCCCAATGACCACAAACAGACGTTTGTCTTTACCATCAAGAATATTGCGGATGGTTTCACGACCTTTCAGTACGGTGTGATAAGCAGAGTCAGTCAGTGGAAGTTCTGCTTTGAGTTCAGCAGGGGTCACAAGTGGCTGGATGCTTTTAATATTCACATCATCGATATCTGAAGGTGTAATAGGGTTAGACTGTAAAGTGTTCATTGCCGTCACTGGTTTAATCGTATACAAGATTGTTTAATAGCCTGAATATAACACGAATATAGCAGCCTATTGTTATAAAAAAGATCAATAGATTATTGAAAAAAAAGTGATGAATCGCAGAGATAAATTAAACTGGCGATGTTTTTTCAGCGCTCACCACCATCGCCGCTTCAACTGGTTGTGCCGGTTTGGATTTGACCGGGTTCAGCATAAAGTTCACTCCAAGCGCAAACAGGGTAATGCCCAGCACTTTACGGATAATTTTTTCAGGTAAACGTGAACTGACTAAAGTACCGACCACAATTGCTGGAATAGAACCGACCAGTAACCACATCAGCAGCTCAAAATCGACATTGCCCGAGGTCATGTGCCCCATACCGGCGACAAAGGTCAGTAAGACTGCGTGGACGACATCGGAGCCGATAATGCGGATCATTGGCAAGTTCGGGAACATAAGCACCAGCGCCATAATGCCAAACGCACCTGCACCCACCGAAGATAGGGTGACGAACACACCCAGGACAATTCCCATCACCACAATCATCACACGTTTGTTGGTGGCCTTCAGGTCGACCTTTTCCAGGTCTTGGGTCATATCTGGCAATTCATGTTTGCGATATTTGTTGAAGAATTTTTCAATCTGGCTGCGGAAAATAATAGATATGCCGGTTAGGGTCAGCATAAAGCCCAAGACCATGGTCAGCACAGCTTTATAATGCGTGGACTGGCTTAAATAGTTGTCGAGTACCCAATGCGTTGCAAAAGACGCCGGGATACTGCCGACAGACAGCCAGATCACAATTGGCCAGACGATATTCATTTTTTTGGCATGGACTAGTGAACCACAGAATTTGGAAATTGCGGCATAGAGCAGATCGGTACCAATGGCAATGTGCGGTTCAATCTTAAACAGGCTGATTAAAATCGGGGTCATTAACGAACCACCGCCTACACCGGTCACACCTACACAGAAGCCAACCAAAACACCTGCCAAAATAAACTCAACTGCACCAAACATGGGGATATGCCATACATCAAAAAACGTGCTTATCTTATGACTTTCGGATATAAGTCGTTGGCATGATTAATGATTTGCTTATTCTAAAAAATGCTAAAGATGAGAAAAAGATCAACATTTATAGTGAAACAGCGTGGAGTAGATCTATCTGAAATCTGCTGGATTTAAAGCTGAAAAAAAGGGGATTTTTTAGTAAAAAGATCAGGATGTGCAGGGCCGAATAGACGGATTTTGTGATGACAGCGCAGCAAAATGGAAAGATAAAAAGATTAAAAATAGCAGGAAATTTCACTTTAAAATTATTATTTGTGTATTCAGTGTCATCACATAGGGATGACATGTGTTGGGGTTTTGGATTTTATTTGATCAATCTTTCAGCATGATAAAAAGCAGTTAATGGTCATGAAACTGCAAGTCAGGTGGAATAGAGTGAGATAAAGCGGTGAAAGCGTGATAAATGAATGGGCCCAGCACAGCATCATCAATCAAACCTGATAGTCATGCTGTATAAAAACAAAGCAGTTAAAATATAGAAAAACCTGAATTTTTTCTCAGCTCAGGACAAACAGTCGTTACAGTCACTTCAAGCAGAATATGTTAAAATTCCACGCAGCAATTGAAGGAGCAAGGTCTTGCAAAAACGAAAACTGAAAATAGGCATTGTGGTGGGAGAAGTTTCTGGGGATACCTTGGGTGCCAGACTGATCCGCCGTTTTCGTGAGCAAGGCATTGAGGCTGAATTTGAAGGTATTGGCGGCCCGCAAATGATTGCTGAAGGCTTTAAAAGCTATTATCCGATGGATATTTTGTCGGTCATGGGCATTGTTGAAGTCTTAAAAGACATTAAAAAGCTGTTTGCCGTGCGTGATGGACTGGTTGAACAGTGGAGCAAGGAGCCGGTCGATGTTTTTATTGGGATTGATGCGCCGGATTTTAACCTGCGTTTATCGAAAAGCCTGAAGCAGAAAAGTCCAAGCATTAAAACCGTGCAGTATGTCAGTCCTTCGGTCTGGGCATGGCGTCAGGGCCGTGTCCACGGCATTAAAGCCAATATTGATCTGGTGCTGTGTTTATTTCCATTTGAAAAAGCCTTTTATCAAAAATGGCAGGTTCCGGCTGCCTTTGTCGGGCATCCATTAGCGAGTCAGTTGCCTATCGATAATAATCTGGCCGATGCCAAACTGGAACTGGGGCTGGAAGCTTCGCAAAAGCATATTGCCTTATTGCCCGGTAGTCGTCGTGGTGAAATTGAGCGTTTAGGGCCATTGGTTCTGGCAGCCGCTGAAATTCTGGCTGCGAAATATCCAAACTATCACTTCTTAATTCCCGCCATTAACGATGCGCGTAAACAGCAGATTGAAAGTTTATTACAGCATTGTGCTGCTGATCTGAGATCACGGGTTAGTCTGCTGGAAAATACCGATACAGAATCAAAAATTGGCCGTCAGGTCATGAATGCAGCGGATATTGTTGCGCTGGCTTCAGGTACTGCAACGTTGGAAGCGATGTTATTGCATCGTCCAATGGTGACTTTTTATAAGCTCAACCGGATTACCTACTGGATTGCCAAACTGCTGGTTAAAATTCCGTATTACTCGCTACCGAATATTATTGCCGGCAAAAAAGTCATTGAAGAGCTGATTCAAGAAGAGGCTACACCAGAGCGTCTGGCGCATGAAATTGAAAAGCTGATGCATATTGAAGCTGCACAAATTCAGGTGATGCAGCATCGTACCATGCATAAACAGCTGCTATCCGGCAATTGTGAAGACCCGGTAGCGGCGATTCTGGCTATTTTATAAGAGCCTGCTGAAACTGCTGCCGGTACTGGCTTGGGGTCAGGGCAAACTGTTTTTTAAAAGTCTGGCTAAAGGCGGTTTCAGAAGAATAGCCAACTTTATAGGCAATTTGCTGGATTGAGAGCTGGCCATGACGTAAATATTGAGCCGCCAGTCTTAAACGATGTTGCTGTAAATAGGCCAGTGGCGATTCACCAACAATCTGGGCAAACAGATTGGCAAATTTTGAGCGCGACATGCAGCATTGTTCGGCCAGGGTTTCGACGGTCCAGCTTTTTTCCGGTTGTCCATGAATGGCGGTTAAAGCATTGGACAGTTCCGGATGGGTCAGGGCACTGAGCCAGTTATTAGAATCATTCAGCTGGGCAATATAATCACGCACACATTCAATAAATAAAATACTGATCAGATGATCAAGAATTTTATCGCGGCCGGGCCGGATCTGATGGCTTTCTACCGCCAGAAACTGTAAGCCAATTTGCAGCCATTCCGGGGCGGTGCTGCTCATAATATGATGAATATGCATATAGTCCGGCAAGGCATTTAACAGCGGCTTGGCCATAATGCTGTCCATTGTGCCGTGCATGGCTAAAATAAATGATTTTTCACCGGATGCTTCACCAAACTCGATGGTCTGCTGGCGTTTCTGCTGAAACAGGTCACTAATATCCAGGGCATCTAGCCACTCCAGTTGCGTGCTACTTTTGCCAACATGGCTACCGCCGGAAGGAATCAGCACAATATCACCGGCCTGCGCATAGACCTGACGCTGGGTCGATAATTCCAGATATAATTCACCACTTAGTACCACATAGGCAATAATGGCGCTGTGATCCTGATATTGAAATGCCCAGTTTCCCTGTGGATTCAAATAGATAAATTCAGATTTGTTGAGATGAATATCATCAAAAATTTTACTTAAAGCATCCATACCGGGTTGATATCTTCTTATTTGAGCTTAGCTATTTGGTCATTAAGCCTGAATTTATCGTGTGATGAAAGGCCAATTTCAGGCAATGTGGGCCAAAGACGTTTACATAGCTTTTTTGGACGTTTGCAACTGTTCTCTGTGGCTTGTTTGCTGAAATATATAGATAAGTTAAGCAGGATGGAAGTGCAGGCAATGAATGCTCCGCTACAACTCACAGAACAACAACAGCAATTTTTACTTGAAAAATCCGGTCTGGCTTTAGATAAAAAACGTTATTTATGGCTGATTAGCCCATTTTTACCGGTTTTGGGTATTGGGATTCTGGCCGGTTACCAGTTTGCACCGAAACCATTTAAAACTGTATTTGCCCTAGGTGGACCACTGTTAATTCATGTGATTATTCCCAGCATTGATACTCTGGTTGGTAAAGATGAGCACAATCCAAGCCCGGAAGAGGTCAAGCTCTTGGAGCAGGACCCGTATTATTCCCGTCTGGTAAAAAGTTTTATTCCTTTGCAGTATATCGCCAATATTTATGCGGCCTATCTGGTCTCACGTAAAGAGACTTCGCTGCTGGATAAAATTTTTCTGGGTGCGTCGATGGGACTGGTTAATGGGGTGGCGATTAATACTGCACATGAACTGAGCCATAAATCCTCCAAACTGGAGCATTATCTGTCGCATCTGGCGCTGGTGCCGTCGGGTTATAACCATTTCCGGATTGAACATCCGTATGGGCATCATAAACGCGCTGCAACCCCAGAAGATCCGGCGTCTTCCCGTATGGGAGAAACCTTTTATGAATTCTGGCCACGCACGGTGAAAGGCTCGTTTAAATCGGCAATTGAAATTGAAACCCAGCGTTTAAAACGCAAAGGCAAGAATTTCTGGTCAAAAGACAATGAATTGCTACAAGGCTGGGGCATGAGTGCGCTGTTTCATGCCGGAATGCTGGCCAGCTTTGGAAAAGGCATTGTGCCGTATTTAAGCACGCAGGCCTTTTATGCCATCAGCCTGTTTGAACTGGTCAATTATATTGAGCATTATGGCTTGCTTCGACAAAAAGATGCGCAGGGCAAATATGAGCGTACCCAGCCGGAACATAGCTGGAACAACAATAATATTGTCACCAATCTGTTTTTATATCAGTTACAGCGTCATTCCGATCATCATGCCTATCCGACCCGTCCATTTCAGGCCTTGCGACATTTTGATGAAGCGCCTGAATTGCCAAGCGGTTATGCCAGTATGTTGCTGCCGGCGCTGATTCCACCGCTCTGGTTTAAAATGATGGATAAACGCGTGTTCAAGCATTATAAAGGTGATTTAAACAAAGCCAATATCCAGCCGAAACGCCGTTTAAGCCTGTTTAAAAAGTTCGGCCTGAAGGCAGATTAAGTATAGAAAAATCCATTCGACTGTTTTAGTCAGCCCTATGGTGAGTAGGGCTTTTTTGTACGCAGGCGGTTGATGTTACCCAGATTCATGTTCATTTAAAGCTCTTTTCCATCCAGATTTCACAGGCATGACTATGACCGGTCTGGCCTTGTGGGGCAGACAAATGTACAAAACCGAGCTTTTCATAGAGTTTCACTGCCTGCCACAGTGATGCTGTGGTTTCCAGATAGCAGGACTGAAAACCGGCCTGCTGGGCAAAGTCAAAAGCGTGTTCCAGAATCTGTTTGGCAAACCCGTAGCCACGTACTGCTGGCAGAAAATACATTTTCTGGATTTCTAGGCGGCTCGGATCACCCTGCAAAGGCGCAGCACCGCCACCACCAAAAATATCGCCCTGATCATTGGTAACGACCCAATACTGTGCGTGTGGCTGTGAATACGCCGCATATAAATTATCGACCGCAGCATCGGCCACGGCAAAACCGGATTCCGGCGCCAGTCCAAATTCTTTGGAAACCTCACGAATAATACGGGCCAGTGCAGGATTGTCTTGGGCTTGAATCGGGCGTAAAAAATACATAAGCGCAGCAGTGAATAATAAAGAGATGAATTTTATCACTAAATATTCATCTCTTGAGCGGATTTGAGACACATCTGTTGGACTTTAAATATCGCTTGATGCTGCGTTTAATATCTTATTTAAGTTCACTGGAGTTTTTACCCAGTTCACGCCGGGCAATAATCAGTTGCTGAATTTGTTGGGTGCCTTCAAAAATATCCAGAATTTTGGAATCGCGTGCCCATTTTTCTAGCAGCTCATCTTCGTTATAGCCCACAGCGGCGGCCAGTTCTACGCATTTCAGGGTAATTTCATTCCCGACACGGCCAGCTTTGGCTTTGGCAATTGAGGCTTCTTTGGAATTAGGCTGCTTGTTATCGGCCATCCAGGCAGCTTTAAGCATTAATAAACGCGCTGCTTCCCATTCGGCTTCCATGCGATAAATCTGCGCGGCTATCTGGGAGCTGTGTAAATAGGCGGTCTGATAATGCTCATCCAGCTCGTGTTTAAAAATCTGCTTGATCCGTTCCAGCGATGCTTTGGCACAGCCAATCGCCATGGCCGCGACCAAAGGACGGGTGTTGTCAAAGGTCTCCATCACCCCGGCAAAGCCTTTGGAGACATCAATCTCGGCATTGCCGAGCAAGTTGCTGGCTGGCACCCGGCAATCGACAAAGCTGATGGCTGCAGTATCCGAGGCTTTAATCCCGAGTTTATGCTCCAGTCGTTCTACGGTCATGCCGGGTGTACCTTTCGGTACCACAAAAGACTTGATGGCCGCACGGCCAAGCTTTTTATCCAGTGTGGCCCAGACCACCACGGCATCGGCGCGTTCACCCGAGGTCACAAAGATTTTCTCGCCATTCAGGATATAATCATCGCCATCTGCGACCGCTGTGGTGCGAATTGCCGCTGAATCGGAGCCGCAGCCGGGTTCGGTAATGGCCATGGCGGCCCAGGTGCCGTGAAAACGCTGTAACTGCTCGTCATTGGCCACCGCAGCAATGGCGGAGTTCCCCAGACCCTGACGCGGCATACTCAGCAGCAGGCCGGTATCGCCATAACACATTTCGACAATACTTAAAGCGGTGGACATATTGACGCCATTTTTATTGCCACTGGCGGTATCGCCACGTTTATTCACCGCAGCGCCGGCGTTCATGCCATCGCCACCCGCATTCATGCCATCGACCACTGAGGCCAGCATATCCAGTTCTTTCGGGTAGGCATGTTCCGCCTTATCATATTTACGTGAAATTGGACGCAGGACATTCAGGGCAACCTCATGTGCCTGATCAATCAGCAGTTTAAATTTTTTCGGGTTCTGTAAATTCATGGGCTGTTCCTTATTTTTATGGTTATTTAGGCATGCAGGCCAGACTGGACAATCGCGGTCGCGCGCAGATCACGATACCAGCGCTCGACCGGATGTTCTTTGGTAAAGCCGTGACCGCCCAGAATCTGCACGCCATTTGTGCCAATTTGCATGGATTTTTCTGCACATAACAAGCGTGCCAGATAGGCTTCCCGATGAAAGTCCTGTCCAGCTTCGGCCAGACTGGCAGCATTCAGCACTAGCATGCGCATCGCATCAATTTCAATCGCCATATCGGCAATCATAAAAGCCACACTTTGACGATGTGAGATGGGCTCGCCAAAGGCCGTGCGCTGGTTGGCATAGTCAATACAATAGGCTTTCACGGCTTCGCAGCACCCAACCGCCATGGCACACCAGACTAAATTACCCAAATCAATAAAAGCACTATAGTCAAAATCATCATCGCCCAGACGTTCGGCTGGGGTATACTGAAAACTGAGGGTGACTGTTTCTGTGGCCTTCAGCCCCATTGCCGGGCTTTTTTGTGCACGAATGCTGCTGTCGCGTTTCACCACAAATACTTCTGGCTGGCCATTGAATTCAGCACTTACCAGATACAAGTCCGCCGTTTCACCCAGCATTACCAGAGTTTTTTCACCCTGAATCCAGTACTGGCCCTGGCTAAAAGTGGCTTGTGTATTTAAACGCAGCGGATCAAAAGCCGGTGTAGCTTCCTGCACGGCAAAGCTGGCGCGCAGTTCCGAATCTTCTGCAAAACTGGTCAGATAACGTGACTGGATGCTTTCAGAACCCCAGCGGGTCAGGGCATTGATTACCCCAAAGGTCGACAATAAACCTGCGGTCAGGCTGAAATCACCCCGGGCCAAATGCTCGGCCATCAGAATATTAGTGACAATATTCTGCTCGCTGGCCACGCCACCCAAAGCCTCCGGCAGTGCATAATCATTCAGGCCCAAATCCTGACTGTGTCGCCATAACACTTCGGGAAACTGTTCCAGATGATCCGCCTGATGCGCCAGTGGATAAAGCACCTCTGTGGCAAACTGCTGCATGGTATCTACCGTCATTTGCTGTTCTTCGCTCAGGCTTAAATCAAACAGGGATTTTTGCTGATGGGGTAAACGCTGTCTGGGGACATCATCGTGCTTTTGAAAAGCTTTCTGGGTCACGCTTAAGGTTTTAAAGCCGGCTTTGGCCCCCTGATATAAAGATTTTTCTACAAATTTACGCAGTTTGAGCTGGTCTAAAACCTCGCTGCTGGCAAGCCGAGTGAGCAGCGACAGTCCAAATCCTTGGGCCTTGTTTACCATATTGGTCATTGTTGTTGTTCCATCATGCGGGTGATTATTTTTATGCTGACACGCGGCTGTTTAAAAAACCATGTCAGAACTGACATACTCAATTGTCAAAGATAAACGGTTGTTGCAAGATGAAACAGGAATCTAAATAGTTGCTTCTGTTTATATTTTTAATTTTTGGAAAGAGCGGGGAAGGGAGAGGATTGACCCGAATGACATTAGCTGCATTCGGGTCGGGTGTGGCTTTACTGGAATTTTTTGATCATGTCGCGCACATTGGTTTTGGCATCAATCACGGTCATAAAGGTATAAGCCCCAATAAATTTACGGCTAATAAACATAAACTCTTTCGGCGGAACACTGAAATAACGTGAAGCCATGGATTTAGAGGCCTGTTGCATCACCCGGCTATGCAGCTGGCTTTTTTTCCAGTCATAACGATGCTGATCATCCATCACACCGGCTGGTAAATCCGGGTTGTTTTCAGGACTGCTAAAGGCTTCGGTGGCCAGTAAAAAGACTTTGGCCATATCCGGCTTAATGCTTTGCGGAATGGAGTCAAAAAACTCATAACCGGTCATGGCTTTCACCATCATCTCCGCGTCATGCTGATAGCCGGCCTGAATCAGGTTACGTGCGACCGAGAGCAGGTTGTCATCAAACTGGCGAATGGCACCGAAATCCAGCAGCACAATTTTATCCTGTACATCTGCGCCATTGCCCAGACGTACTAGATAGTTACCGAAGTTTGGGTCGGTCTGCATTTCGCCCCATTCAAAAATTTCCCGCACTGCCACTTCTAAAGAGGCTTCACCAAGCAGGTTACGACGTTCTTGTGGTAAAGACAGCATCACCGGACTGTTGATTGGTACGCCACGTTCAAAGGTCATGCACAGCACCTGATCGGTACAGTAATCTTCAATAATGGTTGGAACGATATAGCGCGGGTCCTGCTTTAAACGCTCGGCAAAACGGCGTGTGGTGGCTGCCTCAATCCGATAATTGACCTCGCGGTGCATCATTTCGCGGACTTCATCAAACCACTGATCAAATTCGCGGGTTTGCGGCACCATGCGGGTCAGTTTCAGCATGTTTTTAAACAGACTCATATCCGAATCAATGGCATCGGCCACACCCGGATACTGGATTTTTAATACCAGTTCCATACCATCAGATTTACGGGTGGCGCGGTGTACCTGAGCTAAAGAGGCGGTACCTAAAGGCTCATGGTCAATGGTGAGATCATTAAGTTTGGAACCTAACTGGTCCTGTAACTGGGTTTTAATCGCAGGCCAGGCCAGGGCAACAGTCTGGTTATTCAGGGTATTCAGGGCTTGGGTGATTTCTTCAGGCAGGAAATGTTCGCCGTAAAGCGCCATCATCTGGCCAATTTTAACGATAGAGCCTTTCAGTTTGCCAATTTCTGCGACCAGATAATCGGCCTGTTCTTTCATGGCTTTTTTGCGTTTCTTTTCTTTTTCTTCTTCACTGGAAAAGATTGAACCGGCGCTGGAGGCGGCCCAACGTGTCCCGGCCAGCAACGATGCCTTCGCGATCGATAAGCGTCGATCCATAGAGGAAGTTTTCAATTGTTTAAGCTTATCGTTCTGATCTGACATGTAAATTTAATCCTTCAATCAGCAATTCGCAGAAAGGTCATAGTTTAACGAATATTAACGGGTCTTAACGTATTAAAAAAGTTCAAGTTGCTGAATGTCGAGTTAAGTTTTGCATTCTCGATGAAATAGCCTAAGCAAAATCTATAAAGATGCAATTTCGCTCACTCACATCCGGAATTTAATCTTGAGGGTACTTTTTTGTTGCAGCATCTGCTTGTTTTCATCAATGTATTTTAAAATCAGGCTTTGTACCGATTCATGCAGAAAACCATGCGCATAGCCTTTGACAATAATAATGCTGGGCAGGTTAAAGAACAGATATTTGGCATCATCCAAAGTCGCATCCTGAAAAATGCCGCGTTCCACCAGCATCTGCTGTAAAAACTGTTTTTCCTGCAAGACACGCGGTGAATCGTTGTCATTCCAGTAGTTTTGACGCATGGCCAGCAGGTTATTGTGTTTGTAACTCATATCAACAGGTTCACGGGAGTCTCATAGTCAATATAAGGTCTATTTTTGCAGATTCAATCGCAAAATGGCAGGAAATTGTGAAGATCTGGAAATTCTATCCTGTTCATCGCTATAGGTTTTTTGCTTGAAGTTCAGTAATATGCTTTACATAAATTAAAACAAAGATGATCGCTGTGTTTGGCAGCAAGGGGAATATGATGCGTTTAGCATTCATCGGGGGAATGGCCTGGGCGCTGCTGGCGGGTTCGGCCTATGCGCAGGAAAGTTATTCAAAACAGTATATTCAATGTAGCAATCATGCTTATGGGCAAACATCGGTCTTGCAAAAATGTGTCAATAAAGAACTGAAACAGCAGCAAAAACGCTTAAAGAAAAGCTATAAGTCTTACTATCGGGCCAGTGGGGCACATCAGGCCAATATTGCCCAGCAACATGCGCTGTGGGAGCAGCGTTTAAAGCAGCAATGCTATCGGGGCATGAACGGTGATGTTGCCAAATTGCAGCAATCGCGTTGTACGCTGGCACAGGTGATTGATCAGGCCAATTATTATCAGAGCAAATTTATTGCCCGTTAATCGTGTACTTACCATTTCAGGGCTTTATTCCAAATCTGGCTAAGGCCGTGAAAGTTGAGATCAATTTATCAGATTGAAATCCGGCTTTTACGCACAGAGACATTATAAAAGCGCACAAAACAAGGTATCATAAGGCGTTTTAAAAAATTGACTCTGGAGAGACCTTAGGTGGATCGACCGACTATTAGCCCTGAACATTTGCAGGAAGCCGCTGAAACATTAGTCACCATTCGTGATTTTATCCGTTTTGGTGTAACAGCATTACGTCAATATGATGCACATCTAGGTCAAGGTACAGAAGATTATTTTGCTGAAAGTTCCGCGTTGGTATTACAAACCCTGTCGCTGGACTGGAATGCCGATGCAGAAATTCTGGATGCCAAATTACTGCCGAGCGAAAAGCAGGAATTTTTAAGTCTGCTGGAGCGTCGTATTAATGAACGCACGCCAACCTCTTATCTGCTCAATCTGGCCTATTTCTATGGCAAGCCGTTTTATGTCGATGAGCGTGTACTGATTCCACGTTCGCCAATTGCTGAACTTATCGAAAACCGTTTTGCGCCATATTGTCTGGATGAAAATGGCCAGATGGGCGAAGCCAATAATAACTTGCCAGCCAACCCAAATCCGCAAATGCCACGTCGTATTCTGGATATGTGTACCGGTTCAGGCTGTATCGCAATTGCATTGGCTTATGCTTTCCCGGATGCAGAAGTGGATGCGACCGATATTTCTAAAGATGCTTTAGAAGTTGCGGCCATTAACACCGAACATCACAACATGCAGTATCAGGTGGCGCTGCTTGAGTCGGATTTGTTCTCTAAAATTCCAGCAGAAAATCAGTATGATCTGATTGTGTCGAATCCACCGTATGTCGATGCCGAAGACATGGCCGATCTGCCAGATGAATTCCGTCATGAGCCAGAGCTGGCGTTGGCTGCCGGTCAGGATGGTCTGGACTTGGTGCGTAAAATGCTGGCCCAAGCGGCAGACTATTTAACCGAAGATGGCCTGATTGTGATTGAAGTCGGTAACTCTGAATGGGCCATGAAACAGAACTTTAATACCGTCGATTTCCACTGGCTACAATTCCAGAAAGGTGGTTCAGGCATTTTTGCCCTAACCGCAGCACAGTGCCGTCAATACCGCGATTTATTCATTCAATCTGTTAATTCATAAAGGAGTCGTTGCACATGGCAGGTAATAGTATTGGACAACTCTTCCGTGTCACGACTTGTGGTGAATCGCATGGTGTAGGCCTGATGGCCATTGTTGATGGTGTACCGCCGGGCCTGGAACTGACTGAAGCCGATTTACAGCACGATTTGGACCGCCGTAAGCCGGGGACTTCCAAATTTGCAACCCAGCGTAAAGAGCCGGATCAGGTTGAAATTATTTCTGGGGTATTTGAAGGTAAAACCACCGGTACGCCAATTGGCTTGCTGATTCGCAATACCGACCAGAAATCCAAGGATTATGGCAACATTGCCCAGACTTTCCGTCCGGGTCATGCCGACTACACCTATACCCAAAAATACGGTTTCCGTGATTATCGTGGTGGTGGTCGTTCCAGTGCCCGTGAAACCGCGATGCGTGTTGCTGCCGGTGCGATTGCTAAAAAATATCTGGCAGAAAAATTCGGGATTCTGATTCGCGGTCATGTGACCCAGATTGGCACCGAAAAAGCGGAAAAGCTGGACTGGAATGAAGTGCCGAATAACCCGTTTTTCTGTGGCGATGCCGATGCTGTGCCACGTTTTGAAGCGCTGGTCACTTCACTGCGTGAACAAGGCACCAGCTGTGGCGCCAAACTGGAAATTCTGGCCGAAAAAGTGCCTGTGGGCTGGGGCGAGCCGGTATTTGACCGTTTAGATGCCGATATTGCCCATGCCATGATGTCGATTAACGCGGTTAAAGGCGTAGAAATTGGTGATGGTTTTGCCGTGGCGGAACAGTTCGGTCATGAAACCCGTGATGAACTGACTACCCAAGGTTTCCTGGCCAATCATGCTGGCGGTATTTTGGGGGGTATTTCCAGTGGTCAAACCATTCGTGTGGCGATTGCGCTTAAACCAACCGCATCTATTACCACACCGGGTAAAACTATTACTATTGATCGTGAAGATACCGATGTACTGACCAAAGGCCGTCACGATCCATGTGTGGGTGTGCGTGCTGCACCAATTGCGGAAGCGATGCTGGCGATTGTGCTGATGGATCATTTCTTACGTCACCGTGCACAAAATGCCGATGTGGTGGCGCCATTTGCACCGATTGAGCCATAATTATCCCAGATTAAAGAAGCCGGACTGAATGTCCGGCTTTTTTTATGGCGATAGGTTGTATCCGTTTGAAATTTCCTAAGAAAATACCACGATCAATGAGATAAATACAGAAGTTGATTGAGCTTGAATCTAAATATTGGTTGCTTTATCACCACCTTAAATTAAGCATCCATATAGACATCAATTCAGATATAAATAAAAAGCGGGGTTGGATAAAAATAGATTTTAATTTTTAAAAGAGATCGGACTGATCTTTTTTAAAGGATGTGGGAAATCATCTTGTGATGAAATTGTGCTGATCCCATTTTGTATCAGAATGGATCTCCCAGAAATTAAAAAGCTCCCCGAAGGGAGCTTGTTTCATCAAGAAAAGAACCAGGTGTAATAGCCCCAGATCATTAATGGCCAGGCCACAAATGGACTAAAAAGCCATTTCCACAGCCAGAAACGTGGGACAAAACCAACACCATGGATAAATCCGCCGGAAATGCCAATCATTATATACATCATGGCACTGTGGCTGTAATTGCCATCGGCATCCAACATGGCAGCTGGATGAAGTAATAACACGGCTGCCAATGGAAAGGCCAATAAGCAAGAAATGACCATCGCAAGTTTATTCGGTTTTTTTTCGATTACTGGAGTTTCCATTACAACCTCTGTCATGACTTATTCCTCATCCAGGTCTTGATGATGCTCGATATAGAGCGCACTCAGTACACCTGCAAAACAGGCCATCAAAATACCGAGAATCCAAGCAAAATACCACATAATCTTTACTCCTTTAGCGCATAGCCTTAGTACAGGCTATGCGAATTCTCTTTGATGTGTTCGTTGGTAATCACGCCCCACATCTTGTAGTAACACCAAGTGGTGTACAGCAAAATGATTGGCACAAAAATACAGGCTGCAACAGTCATTACCGTTAAAGTATTTTGACTAGATACCGCATCCCACATGGTCAAGCTAGATACAGGATCTATGCTCGATGGCATCAGGAATGGGAACAGGGCAAAACCTGCAGTCAGAATCGCACCTGTTACTGCCAGTGCAGAACCAGTGAAGCTTAAACCTGCTTTACCTTTAGAGGCTGCCAGAATCACAATGATACCGCCAAGAATACCCATAATTGGTGCAATCATGGTGATCGGGTAAGCCGAGTAGTTGTTCATCCAGCCCGGGTTGGCATTGGTCATCACTTCTTTGGCTAACGGGTTTGCAGCGCTACCGGTGTCATATGGTGTAACCAGGGTATAACCTTGGATGCCACCGAAGTATAACCATGCACCTGCCAGCAGGAAGCAGACCAGGAACACGATACCGCTGATTTTGGTGGCTTTAGCAGAACGCTCGCGTAAAGCACCATCGGTACGTAACATTAACCATGCACCACCATGCGCACACAGCATGGCCAGACTCACGATACCGCAGACCAAAGCAAACGGGTTAAGTAGGGCAAAGAAGCTGCCGGTGTAGTTGGATCGTACAGTCTCATCCAGTTCAAAAGGTACACCCAAGAACATGTTACCGAACGCTACGCCAAATACCAGCGCAGGTACTGCACCACCGATACATAGACCCCAGTCCCAGGCAGTACGCCATTTAGTGTTTTCCAGCTTGGAGCGGTAGTCAAAGCCGACCGGACGCAGGAATAGCGCAAACAGGACTAAAAGCAGCGCCCAGTACATGCCCGAGAAGGCAGTTGCATACACCATTGGCCATGCAGCAAATAGTGCACCACCAGCAGTAATGAACCAGACCTGGTTACCGTCCCAGTGTGGGGCAATCGTATTGATTGCCGCACGACGTTCTTCATCATTTTTTCCAACGAATGGCATGATCGCCATAGAGCCCATATCGAAACCATCGGTGAGGGCGAAACCGATGAGCAGTACGCCCACCAGTACCCACCAGATGATTTTGAGTAATTCATATTCGATCATGCTTGAGTCTCCTCAGATGCTTTTTTGGCAGCTTCCAATTTTTCGAAATGGTATTTGCCGGTATGTAACGAGCTTGGACCAAGACGAGAGAATTTAATCATCAGGTACATTTCAATGATCAGCAGTACGGTATAGAACGATGCTAATGCAATGATTGAACCCCATACATCGCCAGTACTTAAGCTAGATGCAGAGAGATATGTTGGTAGAACTTCACCAATAGTCCAAGGTTGACGACCTACTTCAGCCACATACCAGCCAGTTTGCGCAGCAATCCATGGCAATGGTAGGGCAATCAGGGCGAATTTTAATAACCAAGGTTTGTTTTCTGCATTACGTTTTGCTACAGCCAGTGTTGCCAGAACGAACAGGAGTAGCATTAAGAAGCCAGAAGCCACCATGGCACGGAAGGCCCAGAACAAGCTTGGAACGTGTGGAATAGTGTCTGCTGCAGCAAGTTTGATTTGCTCATCAGTCGCATCTACCACGTTAGGTGTATATTTTTTCAGTAACAGGCCATAACCTAGGTCTTTTTGAGATTCATCAAATGCCGCTTTGAGTTCTGGTGAGCTGTCACCTGCACGCAGTTGTTCAAGTTGCTGATAAGCCACCATACCGTTACGGATACGCACTTCATGCTGGGCAATCAGGTCTTTGATCCCGGTCACTTCTTCAGTGGTTGAACGTGTGGCAATCAGACCCATCACATACGGAATTTTAATCGCGTAATCGGTAGTCTGGGTTTCCTGATTTGGAATACCAAACAGGGTAAATGCAGCCGGTGCCGGGTGAGTTTCCCATTCCGCTTCAATTGCAGCCAGTTTGGTTTTTTGGACATCGCCCAGTTCATAACCAGATTCATCACCCAGTAAAATTACAGACAGGGTAGATGCCAGACCGAAGATAGCCGCAATCGCGAAAGAACGACGCGCAAATGGCAGGTCACGTTTTTTCAGCAGGTAGTAGCTCGAAATCGCCAGAACGAAAATCGCACCTGTAACATAACCGGCAGAAACGGTATGGACGAATTTAACCTGTGCCACCGGGTTGAAAATCAGCGCACCGAAATCAATCATTTCCATACGCATGGTTTCATAGTTAAACGCAGAACCGACCGGGTTTTGCATCCAGCCGTTAGCCACCAGAATCCACAGCGCCGACATGTTTGAGCCCAAGGCCACCAGCCAGGTTACACACAAGTGTTGTACCTTGGACAGACGATCCCAGCCGAAGAAGAACAGACCAATAAAGGTCGATTCAAGGAAGAAAGCCATCAAGCCTTCAATGGCCAGCGGAGCACCAAAAATATCACCCACGTAGTGCGAATAATACGCCCAGTTTGTACCGAACTGGAACTCCATGGTCAGGCCGGTAGTTACCCCTAAAGCAAAGTTAATACCGAACAGTTTTCCCCAGAATTTGGTCATGTCCTTATAAATTTCTTTGCCGGAAATCACATAGGTGGTTTCCATAATGGCCAGAATAAAAGCAAGACCAAGTGTCAGTGGAACAAAAATAAAATGATACATCGCGGTCATTGCGAACTGGAACCGCGAGAGATCGACCACGCTTTCAGAAATCATCAACGTGTCTCCTTGATTTGGGAAGGATTGCTGGCAATACGCTCAGCAACTTGAGAGTCAAAATTTTCAGGAATGGTAGGGGCATCGAACCAGATATTTTTAATCGCCATTAAAATAACAACCTTAATTATTAAAATGGCTGCTATTTCTCGGGTTACACGACGGTTCAAATCTTTCGGGACTAAGCTCATAGAAACAAGCCTGTTTTTTAAACTGTGTCTTATATTATTAAACAAAATAATACAAAAAATAAATAGCCTGCACAGTTAAAATAAAAATATATTGTTTATGTATTAAAATACAATAACTTATAAAAAGTTTTTTTAATTTTTAATCAAAAAAATTCCAGTTAAAAACCTGACTAAAACGCTTGTATTTATAGTAATTATTATTCTGACTAAAATGGTGCGAATTAAAATTTAATTCTGACTAAAATAGTTATATTTGAAAATTTTGACGATTTTATTAAAAATTCCAGCTTTTAATTTTTAACTTTTATTCAATAATCGGGTGTTAAAAAATGGCTGTAAGGCTTGAGGTGTAAGCATTTGCGCGGAAAACAATCAAGCACCAAAATGAAGCAATTTGTAGCAAATATGCACAATGAAGTGCGATAAAAGTGCAATAAGCAGCGACACGGAAAATTTCTTTTTTAGTCTTCAACGTGGAGGGCAGAGTGAACAATCACAACGAACAACCACAGCGATGGTCATAATGTGCAGAACAGCTGATCTTGAGGCCAAGAGAAAGTGAATCGAGCAGCTTAAACGGAAAGAACGAACGTACACGGCAAGGAAGAAGGGAAAGCTGCGAGATACATGGCGTTGTAGCTTTATCTTGGACAAAGTAAGGATGTGTATCTGACTCGTGGCTGAAAGATGAGCGAGCTTAAATCAGCTGCTAGTTTCACCATAGAACAGATTGTTCGAAGCGGAAATTTTCTTGGCAATGTAATAGGATTTTTTTTGCCGGATTAAAATGACTTGTGCCTGAAATTCCAATTCACCAAATTCCGGTTCGACCTGCACGTAATGCAGCTGGCCGTATTCATCACGAACCCGGGCCTGAGCCGAAAAACCGGGACGGGCATTGCCACTGGAAATGGTGGCCAGTCGGCCCAGCAAATTGACATGCTGAATGGTTTTTTGCGGTTTAATCACCTGATCCAGACAGTGAATCATAAACACGGTAAAAAACAGGGCAATGATAAGCGCCGGTAAAATCAGATAGTACGATGGAACAAAACTTTGCTGCTGCGAATAGAGCGCAAACTGCAGGAAATAGCCTGCAACACTAAAATTCAGGAGCAGAAACACGAAAATTAGCAGTTTGGAGAATTTGACATTGAGTAAGGGAGAGTCTAGCAGCCGCTGCGGAAAGAGCTGCTTGAATATCGCGCTGGGCTTGAGATTAAAATAATGCCCCACAATTTCCGCCAGGCTGAGCAAGACAAGTGCAATCAGACTTAAATGAAAAGGAATTAAGTCGATGTCTAATACAAACTCAAGCATGGCGTAACCTGCAGATGGGGCTTAAAATTATTCTGTTAAGTAAATTCCGCCATCAGAATGCACGGTAATCTCTACTTTTTCAAGTGCTTGACCTTGGCATGGGCCAGAAATACATTCCCCGGTTTCAACCACAAACAGCGCACCGTGGGTCGAACATTCAATAAATTCTTGATCCCGGTCTAAAAACTGGTTTTCCAGAAATTCAAGCTCGACCTGCAAATGCGGGCACAGGTTCTGATAGGCATAGAACATGCCATCGCGTTGGGTAATAAAAATGGTATCGCCATCTGGAAGCTCGAACGAGCGTGCTTCGCGTTCAGGGATATCTTCGGTCATGCAGATTTTATGCATTAGGCACATTCCTTGTTATAGCTCTGAAGAAGGGTTGCGTACTGTTCAACCTCTAGACGTGGGCCAAATTGTGATACCACTTCACTGGAAATTAAAATGGCCAGCTCGGCAGCGGCTTTAAAGCCAAGGTTGGCATTCAAGGCATACAGGAATGCACCGGCAAAGGCATCACCCGCACCATTGGCATCAATGGCATGCACCTGACGGCCTGCAATGCTAAAGGTATGTTGACCATCAAAAATCATTGCGCCTTGTGCGCTCATTGTAATGACAACGTATTTACTTTTTTGCTTCAGCTGTTCCAAAGCGGCTTCTGCCGTGTCGGTGCCGGTATACATCATGGCTTCCTGTTGGTTACAGAACAGCAGGTCCACGCCATCATCGAGTAATTCATCTAAACCTTGACGCGCATATTGCACCATTGCCGGGTCAGATAAGGTTAAGGCAATTTGGGTCTGGTGAGCTTTGGCAATTTCGCGCGCCTGTTTTACCGCCTGACGTGCGCTGTCCGAAGTCGATAAATAACCTTCGATATACAGCCATTTCGCGGTTTTTAAGGGTTCAAAGTCAATTTGTGCATCGGTGAGTTCTGCAGTAATACCCAAATAGGTATGCATGGTGCGCTCAGAATCCGGGCTGACTAATACCATACAGGTTCCGGTTACGCCTTCACTGACCGATTTTGCGGTGGTGCGAATGCCCGCATCATTCAGGCCATTCAGGTAAATTTCACCCAAGTCATCATTACCTACGCGGCAGGCATAAAAGGCAGAACCGCCCAATGCGCTAAAGGCAACTGTTGTATTTGCAGCCGAACCGCCTGAAGCTTGACCTTTATAGCTTTGCGTTTGCTGTAAGTTGTTGTATAAATTTGCTTGGGTTTCGCCATCGGTCAGCTGCATGGTGCCTTTTTGCAAATTTTGTTGAGTAAGGAAGTCATCAGAGACTTGAAATTCCTGGTCAATGAGTGCATTACCAATTGCAAAGAGGTCAACAGTTGCCATGTCGTTCAATCACATCAAAAAATAAATGCTAAGTTTACACCAATGCTCAGGATTGCTGTAGATTTGTGAATAAAATTCATTTTTTAGACGGTTTTATTCATTGAGGAAAGTTAGTAAAGCAGATCAGGATAGTGAAATGAATATCGAGATAAAAGAAGCGCAAGGATTACCAGAGCAAATTGTAGAGCTTGAAAAACAGGCATCGAAAGAGGGTTTTGCTTTTGTACAGCGTTTAATTGATGAGTATCAGAGTGCCAAGAATCGTTTCGATCAGCCTGGGGAGTTTTTACTTTTTGCTTATGATCAGGACAAGCTGATTGCCTGTGGCGGCCTGAATCAGCAGTGGAATGATCAGGAAGTGGAACAGGGAATTGGCCGGGTGCGCCGTTTCTATGTATTGCCTGAATATCGTAAACACGGCGTGGGCAAGCTGTTATTGCAATACTTAGAGAAAAAGGCGCGTCCTCATTTTTCGGCCTTGTGTCTGGATACCGAAACCAAATCTGCGGCGCATTTTTACCAGAAGCAGAATTATGTCTATGTCGAAAACCATCCCAATTATAATTATTTTAAATATTTGGTTTAAACGGCAGCATGAGCTTCGGACTGGGGTTTGAAAATTGCCTGGTTTGCAAATTTCTATAATTTTAGTCGGGATTTAAGCGTGAATTATATCAAGAACTAAAGCTATAATGGCTTTAGTTTTTTTATTTTGATGATTAGGAGATCGCATGACTGTAGATGTCACTGAAACCATTTCTCAAACCGTTCATCCTGCGTTTCAGTTGGTACGTCAACACCATGTTGAAGCCTTAGACATTTTAGTGTCTGAATATAAGCATCGGGTTACCGGTGCGGTGCATTATCATTTGGCCACCAATCATGATGAAAATGTATTTCTGGTGGCATTTCGTACCCAGCCCATGGATTCCAAGGGCGAAGCGCATATTCTGGAACATACTGCACTGTGTGGCTCTGAAAAATTCCCGGTACGCGACCCGTTTTTCCTGATGATTCGCCGTTCATTAAACACCTTTATGAACGCCTTTACCGCAGCCGACTGGACGGCCTATCCATTTGCCACCCAAAACCAGAAAGATTTCCAGAACCTGCTGGAGGTGTATCTGGATGCAGCCTTTGCAGCTAACCTGAATCCACTGGATTTTGCCCAGGAAGGGATTCGTATCGAGCTGGAAAATGGTGAGCCTGTATATAAAGGCGTGGTCTTTAATGAAATGAAAGGCGCGATGAGTTCGCCTTCAGATCAGCTGTATCACCAGTTGGCACATCATTTGTTCCCGGAAACCACCTACCATTACAATTCCGGTGGTGACCCGAAAGATATTCCAGACTTAACTTACCAAGAGTTAGTGGATTTCTATAAATCCCATTATCACCCAAGTAATGCGGTATTTATGACTTTTGGTAATCAGTCAGCGTATGACTTGCAAGAACAGTTCCAGAGCTTGGCTTTAGCCAAGTTTGAACAGGGCGAAACCCTGTATTCAAAACCTGAGCGCCGTTTGGCTGCGCCAGTGACCGTAACTGAAAGCTATGCGGTCGATGCTGAAGATTTAAAAGACAAAACTTACCATGTTCTAAGCTGGTTATTGCCAGAAGCCAGTGATATTAAACTGCGTTTGGGCATGCGTCTGGTCGAAGGTGTGTTACTGGAAAACTCGGCTTCACCACTGCGTCATTATTTAGAAACCTGTGGTTATGCGCAATCAACCGGGCCATTTATGGGCGTGGATGATTCCAACTTTGAAATGACTTTCTTCTGTGCCATTCAAGGTTCTAATCCTGAGCATGCAGCAACCTTTAAAGAGGGCGTCTTCAAGGTACTGCAAGAAGTGGCGTCTAAACCGGTCGACAGCGATACTGTCAATGCCATTTTACACCAGATCGAGCTGCATCAGCGTGAAATTAACGGCGATGGTATGCCATACGGTTTAAGCCTGATTCTAAACGGCTTGAGCAGCGCGATTCACCATAGTGATCCGGTGCATGTCTGGGATGTTGACAGTGCCATTGAACAGGTTAAAGAAGAACTGAAAGATCCAATGTGGCTGTCTCAGTTGATTCAGCAGCACTTGATTGATAATCCGCATCGCGTCCAAATGACCCTGGTCCCAGATGCCAGCAAATCAGCCAAAGATGCCGAAGCTGAAAAAGCCCGTCTGGCTGAAATTGGTGCGCAGCTGACCGAAGCACAAAAAGCAGAAATTATCGCCCAGACCGAAGCGCTAAAAGTGCGTCAGGATACCCCGGATGATTTAAACCTGCTGCCAAAAGTCGGCCTCGAAGATGTGCCGGCAGAATTGCAAATTGTACAGGGGCAGCTACGTGAGATTATCTGCAACCGCATTGATACACCATTAAACCTGTATCATGCCGGTACCAACGGTATTTATTACCAGCAGGTCTTGGTGCGTATTCCCGATGAGATCGTGAAATCGCCTTATTTTAATCTGCTGTCGATTTTAATGGGTGAAGTCGGTGCCGGTGAATATGATTATCTGGAACTGCAACAGCTGCAAACTGCAGTGAGTGGCGGTCTGGGTATGGGGGCATCCTTACGCTCTAAGGTCGATGACAAAAACCGGATTAGTGCCTGGCTGACCTTAACCACCAAATCACTGGTGAATAATTTTGATGCCATCCGCCTGCTAAAAATTGCCTTTGAGCAACTGCGTTTTGATGAAAAAGACCGGATTATCGAGCTATTACAGCAACGTAAAACGCGCTGGCAGTCCCGGGTATCGGGTGCAGGACATAGCTATGCCATGCAGGCCGCTTCACGTAACCACAGTGCTTTAGCGCTGCGTGATTATCATAATACTGGTCTGGGCGCATTGAACTGGTTAAGCGAGCTGGTCAGCAAAATTGAACAGGATGATGCTGCTTTTGATGCGCTGATGGATGAGCTTAAGCTTATTCACAGTATGTTGCTGCAAGCGCCAAAACAGTTCCTGCTGGTCTGTGAAGAGCCACAATCAGACCGTCTGATTGAAGAAATTCAAACCGTGTGGGACAAGCTGGCAATTGAACCGCACGAGGCAGCTTTAACTCAAGTGCCTGTTGAAAATAACAATGCAGATGAAGCCTGGCTGATTCAGGCCAATGTACAGTTCTGTGCGGCAGCGTATCCTGCGGTGGAAGTATCGCATCCAGATGCAGCACCATTGATGGTCTTGGCGGCGTATTTGCGCAATGGCTTCCTGCACAGTGCCATCCGTGAAAAAGGCGGCGCCTATGGTGGCGGTGCCAGCTATGATGGCAATGCCTGCTCGTTCCGTTTCTATAGCTACCGTGACCCGCGTCTGGCTGAAACCTTTAAGGATTTTGACGCCAGTGTGGACTGGTTACTGAATACCGAGCAGTTACCGCATCAGCTGGAAGAAGCCATTCTAGGTTTGATTGCCAGTATGGATAAACCAGGCTCTCCAGCCGGTGAAGCAATTACCGCATGTTATGCCTTATTGCATGCGCGCACCCCGGCCTTTAGAACCAAACTGCGTGAACGTTTACTGGCGGTTACTTTAGATGATCTGAAACGTGTGGCCGACGTTTATTTACGTCAGCAAACCCCGGTGAAATCGGTGGTGGCACCGGTGGCGAAACGTGAAGCGCTGCAGGAGCTAGGTTTCCAGATCAAACAAGTCAATTAAAAAAACAATAGAGGAAGTTCTATGGCGTTCAATCCTGTTGAGCGCACAAGCTGGTCGCTGAGTGTTACTGCACTCAGCGCTTTGTTTGTGACACATGTACAGGCGCTGGAAGCAACGGTGGTCACCATTCCGCCGACACCGGAAGCCTGTGTGGCGCTGGAGTCCAATGCCGAGCGTTTAGCCTGTTATGATGCTTTATTCAAGCTGCCGGAAGCGGAAAAGGCAGATCTGGTTTCCGAGCGTCAGGCAGCGCAGCAATTGGCCCCTCCACCAGAAACCGTTAAAGAAAAAATTGTGGCCGGGGTGAACAACCTGTTTTCGCTGGAAGGCTCACATATTGATCCGAATGTGTCGTTACTGGATAAACGCTGGGAACTGGCACCCGAAAGCAAGCTGGGCACCTGGAATATCCGGGCTTATCAACCGGTGTATCTGATGCCGGGCTTCTGGACCTCCGATAAAAACGAACGTCCATCCAGTCCGAATGAAAACAATACCGTTACTGAAGCGCAGCAGCAGAACCTGACATCAACCGAAGCCAAATTCCAGTTGTCACTAAAAACCAAAGCGGTTGAAAACCTGTTGGGCGATAATGGCGATCTCTGGCTCGGTTATACCCAGTCCTCACGCTGGCAGGTTTATAATGGTGAAGAATCACGCCCATTTCGTGAAACCAATTATGAACCTGAAGCCAGTTTAATGTTCAGAACTAATTATGAGATTCTGGGCTTGAATGGGCGCTTGTTAGGCCTGACCTTGAACCATCAGTCCAATGGCCGTTCCGATCCGCTGTCACGGAGCTGGAACCGGGTCATTTTGAATCTGGGCTTTGAAAAGAACAATTTTGCGCTGATGTTGCGTCCGTGGTATCGCATTGAAGAAGACCGCAGTGATGACAACAACCCGGATATTAAAAACTATATTGGCCGTGGCGATATGCTGGCATTCTACCGCTGGAAAGATCATGATTTCTCGCTGATGTTACGGCATAGCCTAAAAGGTGGAGATGATGCGCATGGCGCTGCCCAGTTTGACTGGGTATTCCCGATTAGCGGCAAATTAAGAGGGCATTTCCAGCTGTTTGATGGCTATGGAGAAAGCCTGATTGATTATAACCACCGCGCGACCTATGTCGGCCTAGGTGTATCGTTAATGAACTGGTTCTAAATTCATGCACCCGCAAAAAGCCACTGTAGACAGTGGCTTTTTTAATTTCAGTTGATAACGGAACTCGCGCATCAACCAATCTGAATATCGGTGGTGGGATGTTGCAGGCGGCTGCGTTTTGGGGTAGCAATTAAATAGGCCAGGGTCAGTGGGCCTAAACGGCCGGCAAACATCAGCAGCATTAAGGCCACCAGACTTAAGGGTTGTAATTCCCCTGTAATCCCGCGAGATAAACCTACGGTACAGGCCGCAGAAACCGCCTCAAACAGCAAGTCCATAAACTCATGTTCAGGTTCCAGCAGCAACAGGCTGAAAATCCCGGCAAAGACTAAAAATGCAGTAATCGACACCACAGCCAAGGCTTTAAAGGTGGTTTTTTCCGGTACCGAATAATTAAACACCCGCACTTCATCGGCGCGTCGTAAAAAGCTGATCACGCTTAATACCACAATAATAAAGGTGCCGACTTTAATGCCACCGGCGGTACTTAAAGAGCCTCCGCCAATAAACATTAGGAACATGGTCAGTAAATTGGAAGCATCACTCATGCTGGCAATATCCAGACTGTTAAAGCCGGAAGAACGGGGTACGGTAGCATGGAACCAGGCATTCCAGGCCTGATCGGTCAGGCTCATGGCGGCCAGCGTCGCAGGGTTACTGGCTTCGAGTAACCAGATGGTGATAAAGGCAAACAGGTTTAAACCCAGAATGGTGGAGAGGATCAGCTTGCTGTTGGCGCTGAGTTTATGCCAGTGCCGGGTTTTTTTAATGTCCATTAGCACCACAAAGCCCACACCGCCAATAATGTAAAGCATGCTGATGGTAAAGGTAATCAGGTACTGGTCGGCAAAGCTCATTAAACTGTTGGGAAATAATGAAAATCCGCCATTATTAAAAGCCGAGACACTATAAAAGGCGGCATAGAAAAAGGCTTCCAGAAAATCGTAATCTTGCAACCAGGCCAGGGTCAGAATAAAGGTGCCGATGCCTTCAAAAAACAGCGAATAGAGTAATACGCCTTTGATGGTAAAGCCTACCGTCGCCAGACTGGTCTGACCAATGGTTTCCTGGGCCATCATCTGCTGTTTTAAGCCAATTTTCGGTGACAGGCTCATGGCGGCCAGAATTGCGAAAGTCATAAAGCCCAGCCCGCCACATTGCAGCAACAGCATAATCACAATCTGGCCAAATACGGTATAGGCCTCGCCGACATTGACCACCGACAAGCCGGTAATGGTCACCGCAGAGGTGGCAGTAAATAAAGCCTGTAACCAGCTCAGGTCCCCCTCATGGGCAAAGGGCAGTTTAAGCAATAGAGTGCCGATCACAATAAAGCTTAAAAATCCCAGCGCGAGCAGACTCGGCGGGCTTAAATTGACCGTGGTTGCTGTGCTGGGCTTCGCCGTATTTTTATAGGCAGTCTTATTCTTCGTCATGTGATTCATGGCTATTTAAAATGCTTGGATAAGCGTTTCAGCTGTTCAACCTGGCCTTCAAGCACCAGAATATCGCCTTGCTGCATAATTAACTGCGGATCAAGGCTGAACTGAATCTCGCTGCCGCGTTTATGCAACAGGGTTTTTACTTCTGGCGCATGACCGATAAATTCATGATAGCGTGTGCCATTTAAGGCTTCAGTCACCTCGACTTTGACAATAAAGTGATCATCTTCCAGTGCCATATAGCGGCTGACCATCGGATAACTCAGTGACTGGGCAATGCGGACACCCATATCTTCTTCCGGATGAATAATTTTGCTGACCTGCAGATGGGTCAGAATCATGTGGTGGGCTTTGGACTTGGCTTTGACATAAATTTTTTCCAGCCCCATATTTTTCAGATGCAGCACACATAAAATACTGGCTTCAATATCTTCACCAATGGCCACCACCACCGCATCACAGTTCTGGATATTCAGCTCCTGTAGCACGTGTTCGTCGGTGGCATCGGCAATCACGGCATGGGTAATTTCCTCGGCAATATTTTCCACATATTTTTTATTAATATCGATGCCAATCACATCATGTTTCAGGCTGACCAGTTGCGTGGCAACGGTGGCACCAAAACTGCCTAAGCCAATGACTGCAAATTGCGCCATAGTGTGTTCCTAATTACATTTTTATGGTTAGCGTGAATATAAATTTATTTTAAAGATCAGGTGGATATTTACATCATTTTTCTTAGGGTGTTTGTGTAAACCAATAAAAAACCGCCAGCAAATGGCGGTTTTTTAAACTAGATTTTATTTCAGGAAGCGCTGATAACCTAAGTTATTGCTAATTTCCGCATATGGATAGCTAATGCTTTCCAGGGTTTCAATCAGCCCGTCCGGGTTCTGTTTGGCATCGCTGGCTTCCAGACCCACCAGCACACGGCCTTCGGCGGCGCCGTGGTTACGGTAATGGAACAGGGTGATGTTATGGGTCGGGCCTAAACGCTCCAGGAAGGTCAGCAGGGCGCCTGGACGCTCCGGAAATTCCACCCGGAACAGACGTTCATTTTCAATATCGGCATGACCGCCAATTAAATAGCGGATGTGCAGTTTGGCCACTTCATCATCGGACAGATCATCAACATCATATTGCACTTTCAAGGCCTCAAAGATGTCATGACGTTCTTTTTCACCGCCTTTTAAGCTAATGCCGACAAAGACCTGTGCGGCCGATGCATCACTGGCACGATAGTTAAACTCGGTAATATTACGGCCTTGCAGGGCGCGGCAGAAGTTCAGGAAAGAGCCTTTCTGTTCTGGAATAGTCACCGCAAAAATCGCTTCTTTGCGCTCACCGAGTTCAGTGCGCTCGGCGATATAACGCAGGCGGTCAAAGTTCATGTTTGCGCCGCAAACAATTGACACGATATTTTTGCCAATCAGCTCATGCTGCTCGACATATTTTTTGATGCCGGCCAAGGCCATAGCACCTGATGGTTCCACAATGCTGCGGTTTTCATCAAAAGTATCTTTAATTGCAGCGCAGATTTCATCGGTATTCACCAGCACCACATCCGGTTCGACAATCGGGCCAGAGTTGTCTGATTTTTGCAGGCGAATCACATCAAATGGTTTTTCACCAATCTGTGCCACGGCGGTTCCATCGGCAAACAGACCAACCGAAGGCAGAACAATACGCTCACCGGCTTCTAAGGCTGCTTTCAGACAGGCCGATTCATCATATTCCACTGGAATGACTTTGACATGCGGAGCGACATCACCCAAGTACGCTGCTACACCGGCAATCAGGCCACCGCCACCTACGGCAACAAAGACATAATCGACATCGCGCCATTGACGTAAAATTTCATTGGCGATGGTGCCTTGGCCGGCCATGACCAGTTCATCATCATAAGGTGGAATGAAGGTCATGCCATCATCCTGGGCACGCTGAATGGCATATTTGTTGGCCACATCAAACGAATCGCCGTGTAGTACTACTTCGCCACCTAAACGTTTTACCGCCTGTACTTTAATATCTGGCGTGGTTTTAGGCATCACGATAATGGCACGAATCCCCAGTTTTTTTCCTGAAAGAGCCACGCCTTGAGCATGGTTGCCGGCTGAAGCTGTGATCACGCCACGTTCTAACTGCGCTTTAGGTAGTTGGCTAATACGGTTATAGGCACCGCGTAGTTTGAAAGAAAAGACCGGTTGTAAATCTTCCCGCTTGAAGCGGATGTTGTTATTCAGTCGTTCACTAATTCGTGGCGCTGCTTCGAGTGGGGTTTCGATTGCAACATCGTAGACTGTTGCTTGTAAAATTTGTCGAACCAAACGAGACAGCATGTTAATCTTCCATCTAACAGTTTAAAATAGGGGTTTATTGTAACAAACCCCTGTACATTTGGGCTGTAAAATCAGCATCAAATGTCAAAAAATAGTTGAGCGAAGTCATGAGTCTGTATGCAACCCAAGATGAGAAGAAACAAGCTGCGGCAAAAGCAGCCTTAAAACATTTGCCTAAAGGCGGGATTCTGGGTGTAGGCACAGGCAGTACCGTCAATTTTCTCATCGATTTATTGCCTGAATTGCAATTGGAAGCGGCTGTAGCCAGTTCTGAAGCAACGGCAGAGCGCCTGAAAAAGCTGGGTATTGAAGTCGTGGATATGAACAGCGTGGGCGGTTTAGATGCCTATGTCGATGGCGCAGATGAAATTGACCGTCATATGCACATGATTAAAGGTGGCGGTGCGGCGTTAACCCGTGAAAAAATTGTCGCGTCGATTGCGAAAAAATTTGTTTGTATCGTCGATGATTCAAAATGGGTTGAACAGTTGGGCCGTGAATTCCCGCTACCGGTTGAAGTAATTCCAATGGCGCGTTCTGCTGTGGCACGCAAGCTGGTCGCACTTGGGGGTGATCCGGCGTACCGTGAAGGTGTGGTAACCGATAACGGCAATGTGATTTTAGATGTTTATAACCTGAATATCTTAAATGCACTGGAACTGGAAAAAACCATCAATGATATTCCGGGTGTGGTGTGTAACGGTATTTTTGCTTTAAACAAAGCTGATATTGCTATTGTTGCAACCAATAACGGTATCGAAGAGCGTACTGCAATTTAAACTTAACAGCTTTAAGAGTTAATCTCCCCAAACCCCTCTTTAAAAAAGAGGGGCTTTTCTCCCTCCTTTATTAAAGGAGGGTCGGGGAGGACTCTCTAAAAAGAACAATAATGACATTATCCGACCTTCCTGAAATTCAAATCACCCGTAATGTTCGTGCGACGCGACTGCGTTTACGTGTCGATGGTCAGCAGATTAAAGTCACGGCGCCTGTTTTTTGTAGCAATCGTCAAATCCAGAAATTTATTGCCGATGCCGAAAGCTGGCTGTTAAAAACCTGGCAAGCGCAACAGGCCCAGTTGCAGCGGGTTGATCAGAGCCTGCCTGCTGAATTACAACTGTTTAATCTCAATACACCCATTCAGATTGGTTATCAGAGCCAGAAACAGAATTTTATCTGGGATGAATCTGCTTTACAGCTGTGGATTAGTGATCGGCATCCTGAAGCTTATTTAAAAACCTTTATGATTGCTTATGCCAAGCAGCATTTGCCGCTGTATTTAAAACAGTTGAGTCTGGATACTGGGCTGAACTTTAACGGCTGTAATATCCGCCAGCCGAAAACCCGTTGGGGCAGTTGCTCGGCCCGCCACGATATTATGCTGAATAGTGCGCTGGTATTAATGCCAGAAGCGATTTGTCGTTATGTCTGTGTGCATGAGTTGGCGCATACCCGCCATTTTGATCATAGCCCGCGCTTTTGGGCAGAGGTGGCGCGGCATGATCCTGAGTTTCAGCAGCATCGACAATTTTTAAAACGCTTTCAGTTGCCGTATTGGTGGTTGGGGTGAGGGTGCCGGGTCATCCTTGTTGAACTCACCCATTCCTCGTTCATTTTTCTGAAAAATCAGTACTCTGATCGATCCAATAGGCACATAAGACAAAAAACCATCAATACCGAGTAAAAAGGTTTAGAAAGCACAAACTTCCTGTCATACTACTGCTTTATTGAACATAGCACACTTGATTGAGGTATGAACGTGATTTCAGTAGGTATTGTCGGCGGTACAGGTTATACAGGCGTTGAACTTTTACGTCTTTTACTACGACATCCAGAGGTACAGGTCACTGTATTAACCTCACGTACTGAAGCTGGTCGCCGTGTCGATGATATGTTCCCAAGTCTGCGTGGTCATACCGATTTATGCTATTCAGATTTAAATATTGAAGATTTAAAACAGTGTGATGTGGTGTTCTTTGCTACGCCGCACGGTGTTGCCATGAAACACGCGGCCGATCTGGTTGCGGCCAATACCAAAGTCATTGATCTGGCGGCAGATTTCCGTTTACAGGATTTGGCCCAATTCGAAAAATGGTACGGCATGGAACATGCCTGCCCAGAGATTCTTAAAGATTCAGTCTATGGTTTATCTGAACTGAACCGTGAGCAGATCAAAACTGCACAGGTGATTGGCAACCCGGGCTGTTATCCAACTACCGTGCAATTAGGTTTGGCACCATTATTAAAATCTGCTGAAACCTTGATTAAACCTGAAAGTATTATTATTGATGCCAAATCGGGCGTATCCGGCGCCGGCCGTAAAGCCAGCCTGGGCATGATTTACTCTGAAAATGCCGATAACTTCAAGGCTTATGGGGTGGCAGGTCACCGTCATCATCCGGAAATTGTGGAAGCATTGGAAAACATTTCTGGTCAAAAAGATGTGTTTAACCACATTGTGTTTGTGCCGCATTTAGTACCGATGATTCGTGGCATGCTCAGCACCATGTATATTGACCTGACCGATGCAGGGGATGCGGCAGATGTACAGGCGCTGTATGAACAGTTTTATGCGCAAGAGCAGTTTGTAGATGTAATGCCAGTAGGTAGCTCACCGGAAACGCGTTCAGTACGCGGCGCGAACCAGCTGCGTATTGCCCTGTACAAGCCGCAACCGAAGAAACTGGTGGTGCTGGTGGCGCAGGACAATTTGGTGAAAGGTGCAGCCGGTCAGGCGGTACAAAACATGAACCTGATGTTTGGCTTTGCAGAGCAGGCTGGCCTAGAGGTGATTGGTCTATTACCATAAGAAACGCTTTTCGACTTCACACACATTTAGATTTCGATTTAAATGTGTGGTTTGAATGCAATCAAAACAAGAGATGACGATGCAGAATACGGATACCAATACCACGTCACAACCGACGCCACCGAAAAAACCTTTTATGCAAAGCAATTTACCTCTCGTACTCGGTGCAGCTGTATTAATGTTAGGCAGCGGCTTTTTGGGCTATTCGGTGGGGCATCGTCAGGGTTTGACTGTGGTCGGTTATGATGCCGATGCAGAGCAGCTGGTTGAAGTCGTACAGGAACAGAAAGTTCGTCTGGAAAGCCTGAATAAAACCCTGAATGCAGCGGTTCAGGAGCGTGATGTAGCGGTCAGCAATGCCAATGACCTGTATGCGGCCCTGAATCAGGCACGTAATGATAAAATCCAGGCCGATGGCATGGGCAATTTATACCGTGAAGTGCTGCGTGATCGGGGTGGTTTAAGTCTGACCATCCAGAATATTGGGATTAAACCTTTACCCGATAATGCCTATGAATATCAGCTCGATCTGGTGCAGATCAGCCCGAATAAGCGCCGTGCTTCAGGTAATGTTGAACTGCGTCTGATTCAGGGCACCGAGGTGCTGGTGGTGCCTATGGAAGACAATAATTTCAATTTTGATAATTACGAGCGCCTGACCGGTCGCTGGACCATGCCAAAAGGCTTTAGTCCGCAATTTATTGAAGTGCGTTTAACTGGTAGTACCCCTGTGACCAAGCGATTCAGCTGGGCACGTGGAAAAGCCACTGAAGCGCCTTCTGCCTTTATCTCTGAAATACCGCAAGCAGAAGCCACTGCGCAATAACTGTGAAATAAATCTCTTATGCGAAGTAACAAACGACCAATTTGTTTAAACGAAATCAAACAGTCTTTTCAGCAGTCCGGCATGGTGGACTGGCATTTTAATCCGCGTTTAAGTACGGATGAGCCGAATGAGCATGAGGACGGAGACATTGCAGTACAGACGGCGCCGCCTGAATTAAAGCGTCCACCACTATACGCTGTCGTTTTATTGAACGATGACTATACCCCAATGGACTTTGTAATTGAAATTTTACAACAATACTTTGCAATGAATCTTGACCAAGCGACTCAAGTAATGCTAACTGTACATTACGAAGGAAAAGGTATTGCAGGGGTTTATCCGCGAGACATCGCAGAGACCAAAGCAAACCAAGTCAATAATTACGCTCGATCTCAAGGTCATCCATTACTTTGTCAGATTGAGCCTAAAAACTAAGGGGGTTACATGCTCAGTCGTCAATTAGAAGTATCATTACGTTTGGCTGTTAGCATGGCTCGTCAAAAGAGACATGAGTTTCTGACGGTAGAACATTTATTATTGGCTTTGCTCGACAATGATTCTGCAGTAAATGCGCTAAAAGCATGCGGGGCAGATATTATTGTGCTGCGCAAAGAACTTGAAGAATATGTAGAACAACATACCCCTAAACTCGGTGAAAACAGCGATCAGGCACCGCATCCAACGGAAAGCTTTGACCGTATTTTGCAACGAGCAATTTTCCATGTGCAATCCAGTGGTGGTGATCGCACAGTCGAAGGCGCAGATATTCTGGTTGCGATGTATTCGGAACGGGATTCTTTTGCCGTATATCTATTAAAACGCCATCAAATTAACCGTTTAACCTTAACTCAGTATCTTTCTCATGGTACGCGTAAAGAAGAATCGCAAGCCGAAGAAGAAATTGAAGAACTCGATGGGGAAAGCTCAACTTCGGCCAATAGCGGTCCACTGGAGCTGTATACCACCAACCTCAACAATGAAGCGGTGAAGGGCAAAACTGACCCACTGATTGGCCGTGAAAAAGAAATTGAACGCGCCGCGCAAATCTTATGTCGCCGTCGCAAAAACAACCCGCTGCTGGTCGGTGATCCGGGGGTGGGTAAAACCTCAATTGCCGAAGGTCTGGCCTGGTTAATCGTGAATGGTAAAGCGCCAAAACCACTGCTCAATTCAGAAATTTACAGTCTGGATATTGGTGCCTTGGTGGCCGGAACCAAATACCGCGGTGATTTTGAAAAACGCCTGAAACAGCTGTTAAATGCGTTAAAGAAAAAGCCGGAAGCGATTTTATTTATTGATGAAATCCACATGATTATTGGTGCCGGTTCCAGCATGGGCAGCACCATGGATGCCTCGAACCTGATTAAACCGGCGCTAGCCAATGGCACTTTGCGTTGTATCGGTTCGACCACGTTCCAGGAATATCGTCAGGTCTTTGAGAAAGATCATGCCTTGTCGCGTCGTTTCCAGAAAATTGATGTCAATGAGCCATCAATTCCTGAAACTATTGATATTTTACGTGGCTTGAAATCGAAATTTGAAGATTTCCACCATGTGCAATATGACGATAAAGCGCTGGTTTCTGCGGTTGAGCTGTCATCTAAATACATCAATGACCGTTTCTTGCCAGATAAGGCGATTGACGTGATTGATGAAGCCGGTGCACAGCGCCGTCTGAAAGATGAACAGGAAGATCGTCTGATTACCGTTGAAAATATCGAAGATATTGTGGCGAAAATTGCCCGTATTCCACCGAAAACGGTGTCTAAAGATGACAAGACTGTGCTTGAGCATCTGGAACGTGATCTGAAACGTGTGGTGTTCGGTCAGGATGAAGCGATTGAAGCACTGGCGTCTGCCATCAAACTGTCACGCGCCGGTTTGAAATCGCCTGATAAACCAGTGGGTAGTTTTGTATTTGCCGGCCCGACCGGGGTGGGTAAAACTGAAGTCACCAAGCAGCTGGCCAAATTGCTGGGTGTCGAGCTGGTCCGCTTCGATATGTCGGAGTACATGGAACGCCACGCGGTGTCCCGTTTAATTGGTGCGCCGCCGGGCTATGTCGGTTTTGATCAGGGTGGTTTGCTCACCGATGCGATTCATAAAAATCCGCATTGTGTGCTGCTACTCGATGAAATTGAAAAAGCCCATCCGGATGTGTTTAACCTGTTGCTGCAAATTATGGATCATGGCTCATTGACCGATAATAACGGGCGTAAGTCAGACTTCCGTAATGTGGTGCTGGTACTGACCACCAATATTGGTGCAGAAAGTATTTCTCGTGTCAGCATTGGCTTTATGGAACAGGACAACAGCAATGACAACCAGGAAGCAATGAAAAAAGCCTTCTCGCCTGAATTCCGTAACCGTCTGGACAGCGTGATTCAGTTTAAAGCCTTGCCGACCAGCGTGATTGAAAGCGTGGTCGACAAGTTCCTGACTGAACTGCAAGCTCAGCTGGATGAGAAAAAAGTCATTCTTGAAGTAGATCAGGATGCACGTGAGTGGATGGCTGAACATGGCTATGACCGTTTAATGGGTGCACGCCCAATGCAGCGTTTAATTCAGGAACACCTGAAGAAACCACTGGCAGAGATGATCCTATTTGGTGAGCTGGCTGAACACGGCGGCAATGTAGCCGTATCTGTCAAGAAAGAAAACGGTAAAGCCACCGGTTTGAAACTTGAAGTATTTGAAGATCAAACCGCTGAACCGGCTTAATCCTGTACTTGAATATGAAAGCCCGTGTACGCACGGGCTTTTGTTTGTTTAAGGTTTATCTTTTTACCTTTCTATTGGAAAGCTGCGCGTCACTTGTATTGTGAGTTTTTATGGATTTTTCTATCACTAAAATTCTGACCACGGTTTGTCTGTTCTTGGTGACGGCGGTGGCGGAAATTTTGGGCTGTTACTTTCCTTATTTAATTTTGAATCAGGGGAAATCACATTGGCTCTGGTTACCAACAGTATTGGCCTTGGCGGTATTTGTCTGGCTGTTAACCTTGCATCCGGCAGCATCAGGGCGAATTTACGCCGCTTATGGTGGAATTTACATTTTTACCGCGCTGATGTGGCTGAAATTTGTTGATCAGGTCAGTTTGAGCCGTTGGGATCTGCTGGGCGGTCTGGTGGTGATGTGCGGCGCGCTGATTATTATTTTGCAGCCACAAGGACTGGTGCGTTAATTTTTCTATTGTCATTGTGGGCTGAAAATGGGAATTTACTGCGGCAGGATTTACTACCGCAGTTAGTGATTAATCGGGTTGGTTTAGAATTGACATTCCGAATTTTTTAGCTGTAACTGATACTGCTGCTGCGCCGAGCTTAACTGCAGCTCAATCCGGTAGGGATTGACGCGTTGGAACTGATGCTCAAAAATCATCTCGCAATTCTGCAGTAAATTCTTTTTCATGATTTTTTTCACTTCGCTATGGCCAACATCCTGAGCAAACTGCTCGAAATCCGGGCTGCTAATCAAACCTTTCACTTCAACTCGGTCTGCAAATAGCTGCATCTGTTCAATAATCGTATTCTGATCGACCTGATACGGCAGGGTGCGTGAATCTTCCACACTAATAATATTCAGAATTTCATTAAGTCCGGTCGTATTCTTGATTTTGTACTCGGCATCAATGATCTGTTTTTGTTGCAGATACTGGTCCAGTTCACTGGCATGGCTGGTGAATGAAAGGGCACTGAGTCCGAGGGCTAAAACTGTCGACAAATAGATTTTATTGTTCATTCGAGTCACACATTATGAGCTGTATTCTAGACATTTATATCAACATGAATAGGGCGGATAAGCAACCATCCGATCTGGCTTTATCTCTATAAATTTAAGAAATATATAATCTATTTATCTATAAATTATTGTTTTTAAAGACTTTTTAACTAAAAAATTGATTAAAAATTACATTTTATTTTTTGTGTGAAGTTTCCATTAAAAGTTATATTAGCAACGTGCTTATGCTGTATCTAAGCAAAAATATCTCCTTATGTGGCAAGAGCTTATCGCCTCTACATGAGAAATTTCAATAAATTAAAAATGAGGAAGATAAACCTTGGGCCAAGCTTAAACCAAACAGGAAAAAGCCAGTCGAATTAAGGGAATTATCGGGGCGGCCTCGGGCAACCTCGTCGAATGGTTCGATTTCTATATCTATGCTGTATTTGCGGTTTACTTTACCCAAGCGCTGACTGCACCGAACATGGATAGTTCTACCCAGGCCATTTATGTCTGGGGGGTATTTGCGGCAAGCTTCTTTATGCGTCCGATTGGCAGCTGGCTGTTTGGACGTATTGCCGATAAACATGGCCGTAAAAAGTCCATGGTGATTTCCATCTGCCTAATGGCCTTCAGTTCCTTTCTGTTTGCTGCATTGCCGACTTATGACCAAGTCGGGATGGCGGCACCGTTCCTGCTGTTGCTGGTGCGTTTGTTACAAGGCTTGTCGGTTGGCGGGGAATATGGTGCGGTTGCCACCTATATGAGTGAGCTGGGTTTAAAAGGTCAGCGCGGCTTTTTTGCCTCGTTCTAATATGTGACTTTAACCGGCGGACAGTTACTGGCCAGCTTGCTGGGTGTAATTTTCCTGAGTTTTATGACCGAGCAGCAGTTACAGGATGGCGGCTGGCGTATTCCGTTTGTGATTGGTGGTCTGGCTGCCATTGCCTCACTGCTGGCACGAAGCCGTCTGGAAGAAACGTTGTCACATGAAGACAGCGATAAAGAAGAGTCGGGCAGCTTAAAAGAGCTGTTTAAAAATCACTGGAAAACTTTCTTGCTGGTGGTGGGCTATACCTCGGCGGGTTCACTTAGTTTCTATGTGATTACGGTTTATTCCAAAACCTATCTGACCAATATCGGCATTGATTCGCAGACGGTCGGGCTAATCATGACGGGCTGTATTTTTATTCTGATGGTGGCGCAGCCATTCTTCGGGATTTTATCAGACAGGATTGGTCGCAGAAATTCGATGCTGCTGTTTAGTGGTCTGATGGCGATTGCCATTTATCCTGTTATGGCAATCGGGATGCGTGCCTTTAGTGATTCACCCATGATGGTGGCCTTGCTGTTGATTTTCCTGATGATGCTGTTAAGTCTGTATACCTCGATCAGTGGAATTGTAAAAGCGGAAATGTTCCCGCCGCATGTGCGTGCACTCGGTGTTGGTTTCTCTTATGCGGTTGGTAATGCAGTATTTGGCGGCTCAGCCCCTTCAGTGGCTTTACAGTTTAAATCAGCCGGTATTGAAAACAGTTTCTTTATCTATGTGATTGTGATGCTGGTGATCTGTTTCTTCTATAGTCTGCAAATTCCTCGTGAAGCGCGCTATTTAAAAGATGATCATTAATCCGGATTTCATGACTTGATCAAAACGAAAAAAGCACCGGGAATGAACGGTGCTTTTTTATCTTGATGCGGTTAGCAATTATTTTAAATGCTCGTTGATCAGGAATTCCATTAGGGCTTTTTGTGCGTGTAGACGGTTTTCCGCTTCATCCCAAACCACAGAATTTTTATGATCCAGCATATTTTCTGAAATTTCTTCACCGCGGTGTGCAGGCAGGCAGTGCATGAACAGACAATCTGGATGCGCTAGATCCATGAGGCGTTCATTAACCTGATAGTTGGCAAATGCCTGTTCACGGATTTTCTGTTCTTCTTCTTGACCCATGCTGGCCCACACGTCGGTCACGATTAAATCGGCATTGACTGCGGCATCTTCAGCAGAATCGACCAGTTCAACACAGTGAGCAAATTCAGACAGGAATTTTTCTTGTGGCTCATAACCTTTAGGTGCGGCCACTTTCAGCTTGAAGCCCCACATGTGTGCCGCTTCAATATACGAGTTACACATGTTGTTGCCATCACCAATCCAGGCCACGGTTTTGCCTTCGATTGGACCGCGATGCTCAAGGAAGGTTTGCATATCGGCCAGTAATTGACATGGATGATGATCGTCAGTTAAGGCATTAATCACCGGCACTTTGGAATAAGAAGCAAAACGCTCCACAATGTCATGTCCAAAGGTGCGAATCATGACAATATCCAGCATGCTTGAAATCACGCGTGCTGAATCTTCAATAGGCTCACCACGACCTAACTGGGTGTCGCGTGGAGATAAGAAAATTGCGCTACCACCAAACTGATTCATACCAGCTTCAAACGATACACGGGTACGGGTACTCGACTTCTCAAAAATCATGCCCAAAACTTTACCAATAAAAGGTTGGAAAACTTCATTCTGATGCTGCTTGCGTTTAAGTTCAATTGCGCGTTGCAAAATCTGGTTAAGTTCTAAAGTCGACAGGTCGCGTAAAGTGAGAAAGTGACGTAGAGCCATTCGTTACTCCACAATAATTGCTGAAATTGAAATCAAAACAACAATTAGTTGTTGGTTGGTTAAATAAAATAGGGAATCGGCTAATATACTATATTGAATCGAAATTGCAAAAAACTAGACGATTTGGTGACCTTGCAGAAAGTGATCGACACAGTAATGAATATAGTCATCTGTGGTTTGCGGGTCATCCTGAACAGGCAAGCCCATTAAAATCCGCCATTCCAGATTACGCAGAATGCCAAAGAACAGCTGCGCTGAATAAAGTGAATTCTCACAGCGAATCAGACCCTGGGCGGCGGCATGATCCAGCGCATGTGCAATGGAAGTTTGCAAATGCTTGGGGCCTTGTTCATAGATATAACGTGCCAGTTCCACATTGTGCTGGGTGCGCTCCAAAATTAACCTTAAAAAGGCAGAATTGGCCGGCACACTTAAATGGCTTTTAAAGTTATCTAGTGTATGAATTAAATAAGCCCGTAAATCACCCTCAAAAGATTCAAAGGGTAAGCAAATGTCTTTAAAGAACTTTTCCGCACGATAATCACAAATGGCGGTAAACAGGCCTTCTTTATTGCCAAAATATTTATAGATAAAGGCCTTGGAACCACCGGCATGATGCACGATATCATCCAGCGAGACAGCATCGTAGCCATGTTCCAGAAACAGGTCATTGGCGCTCAATAATAAAGCCAGACAGCGTTCATGCCCACGCTTGGTCGGAGGGACATCTTTGCTAAAGGGTTCTAACTGAGCCAAATCATGCATAATCAGGGAGCAGGCCGCCAATTGGTAAGGAATAAATATAATTGTAGCAAATATATGACCGCTTGGCATGGAATAGCGTAGACGGAAATGTATTGACTTTTTTCTTACAGATTTACTTGAATATTTGACTAAAGTTTTAGGGACTTTATTCTAATTGGTCATGGTTTAGGCAAAGATTCTGAGTATACTCAAGCCTCAATAATTAGAAACTACTGTGGAAAGGACGATGACAGAACAAACATCTGCAGGCTTAAGATTCAGACAGGCGCTGGACACGGAAAAGCCCTTACAAATTATCGGTACAGTCAATGCCTATGCAGCCATGATGGCAAAACAGGTCGGCTATAAAGCCATTTATGTATCGGGTGCAGGTGTCGCCAATTATTCCTACGGTTTGCCGGATTTGGGCATGACCAGCCTCGATAATGTCCTGGAAGATGTACGCCGTATTACAGAACGTGTCGATACACCTGTGCTGGTGGATATTGATACCGGCTGGGGCGGTGCATTTAATATTGGCCGTACCATCAAGCAAATGATTGCAGCAGGTGCTGCTGCGGTGCATATTGAAGATCAGGTGGCGCAAAAACGCTGTGGCCATCGTCCGAACAAGGAAATTGTGACCCAGCAGGAAATGGTGGATCGTATTAAAGCGGCAGTCGATGCCAAAACTGATCCCAACTTTGTGGTGATGGCGCGTACCGATGCCTTGCAAAAAGAAGGTTTGCAGGCGGTGATTGACCGGGCCTGTGCCTGTGTCGAGGCAGGTGCAGATGCCATTTTTGCAGAAGCCATGACCGACATTACCATGTACAAAACTGTTTGTGATGCAGTCGGTGTACCGGTACTGGCCAACATTACCGAATTTGGTGATACGCCGTATTACACCACTGATGAACTAGCTGAGCAGGGCGTGCGTATGGTGTTATATCCATTGTCGGCAACACGTGCAATGCAAAAAGCAGCGCTGGAAGTGATGCAGTCGATTCGTGAGCATGGCACACAAACCCATGTGCTGGATAAAATGCAGCAACGCAAAGAATTATATGAATTTTTAGATTACCACACCTTTGAAAACACATTAGATAAACTGTTCAAGCAGGAGAATTAAAACAATGGCTGAAGGAAAAGTACTGACTGGCGCTGGATTGCGCGGACAAGTCGCAGGGAAAACCGCATTATCGACGGTTGGAAAAAGCGGTGCGGGTCTGACCTATCGTGGTTATGACGTGCAGGATCTGGCAGAAAACTGCCAGTTTGAGGAAGTCGCTTATCTGATCTTCTTTGGTGAATTACCTACCACCGAACAGCTAACCAGCTATAAAGCCAAGCTGAAATCTTTACGTCAGTTACCAGATGCACTAAAAGAAGTACTGGAGCGTATTCCGGCCGATTCACATCCCATGGATGTAATGCGTACCGGCGTGTCGATGCTTGGCAATCTGGAAACCGAACAGTCGTTTGATGTACAGCAAGATGTTGCTGACCGTATTCTGGCCGCTTTACCGGGCATTATCTGTTACTGGTACCGTTTTAGCCATGACGGCGTACGTGTTGATGAAAACACCGATGATGATTCAATTGGCGCGCAATTCCTGCATCTGTTACGTGGTGAAAAACCAAATGAGCTGCATGAACAGGTGATGAACGTGTCATTAATTCTGTATGCAGAGCATGAGTTTAACGCATCCACCTTTACTGCACGCGTGTGTGCATCAACCTTGTCTGATATGCATTCATGTATTACCGGCGCGATTGGTTCACTGCGTGGTCCACTGCATGGCGGTGCCAATGAAGCGGCCATGGAAATGATTGAAAACTGGACCTCTCCAGAAGAAGCTGAGCGTGAAATGCTGGGCATGCTGGAGCGTAAAGAGAAAATCATGGGCTTTGGTCATGCTATTTATAAGGACAATGACCCGCGTAATGGCATTATTAAAGTCTGGTCAGAGCGTCTGGCCAAAGATGTGGGTGATACTGTGCTTTATCCGGTATCGGTCCGCTGTGAAGAAGTGATGTGGCGCGAGAAAAAACTGTTCTGTAACGCAGACTTCTTCCATGCTTCGGCCTATCACTTTATGGGTATTCCGACCAAGCTGTTCACGCCAATCTTTGTGATGTCGCGTGTGACCGGTTGGGCGGCGCATGTGATGGAACAGCGTGCAGATAACCGTATTATCCGTCCAAGTGCGGATTATACCGGTCCAGAACTGCGTAAAGTGGTGCCAATTGCAGAGCGTACTTCGGCGGCTTAATCTGCCGTGTACTTGAATAAAGCCTCATCTGAGGCTTTATTTTTTGCTGCTATATTTTTTTCGCTCCATTTTTGCTGTTATTGAGAATTGCTGAGTAGAACCGGATCTTCAATCGGATAGCCCATTTCAAACGGAATGCCTAAATATTTCACAGTCACCAGCATTTTGGACTGCTGCGGGATGTTATAGGCCTGGTGAATGTTCAAGCCTTGCTTATAACTGGTGGCTTGCTGGACGGTACTGCGGAAGTTCCCCGCATCAACCCGATAGCAATACTGCCACTGCGGCACTGGTTCCGTACCATTAATCCAGTCGGCACGACGTTTGCTACTGTGCAAAACCTTAATTTGTGCCTGTTGCGTTCTAAGCTTGGTTAAGGGGTTTAGGCGGTTTTTAATTTTGGCCAACTCGGCATTAAAGCGGGTAGGCTGCTGGTCATAGTCAATCTTTTTGGTTTTGGGGTTAATATACAGCGAATTGACCTGAACCAGCTGATTCGGCTGTTTAGATTTAAAGTTGTAATAATACAGCTGCGGCAAACGGCCACGGCCATCTTCATAATGGCGCAGCAGATAGACTTTTTGATCTTTCTGGTCATAGCCCAGCACTTCAATCCGTTGCTGGCCGCCGACGGTGGCAGAACTGATGATGGGCAGACAGGCTAAAGCAGAAAATAATAATGGTTGAATCAGTTTCATACTTCGACTCCACATTACAGGATATGGTTTTACTTTAAGCCAAAATCATGGAGAAAAGATGAGAAACAGTGTATCTAGGCGGGTGAAGATAAAATAAGCGCCAATACTTCCTGTGCTACCAATTGGGTCAGCTGATCCAGCCGTTCAATCGGGCTGCCATCGAGCAGATAATGAAAATTATGCAATTGCTGCTGATAGTGAATGGCAATATAAAAAGTGCCTTCGGGTTTCTCTGCAGAGGCGCTGCCACCGGGTTTTAGCAAGCCGGTACAGGCCACCACAATATTGGCCTGTTTAAACAGAGCCTGGCCATGCAAGGCCATCTGCGCGGTAATTTCCGCAGACTCCGCCGTGTAATGCGCAATCAGTGCCGGATCAATCTGTAACAGGTTGGCTTTAATACTTGGGTCATAGCTGACCAGCGCCCCGAGTAAAATATCTGCGCCGCTATTTTTATAAATTGAAAACTGGCTGCATAAATAGCCTGAACTGGCACTTTCAATAAAGGCAATGGTCAGTTGCTGTTGTTCCAGCGCATCACAGCAGCGTTTCAGCATGATGAATCTCCATTTCTTCTTCTTTTCCAAGCGATTTTAAGCGAGATCAGCCTCAATCTTGTTGCTGATTCAGGCATTTAGCGCTAAAGATAGCGCGTTCCGGTTTCAATTGTATAGCAGTTAGGCGAAACTCGAAATTATCGGTTTATTCTGCTGCAAAAGAATGGTAAAACTAAAAATAAAGTGCTTAGTGAAAGTAGGTTAATACAATGAAAACGATTGTGAAATATATGGTCTTAAAAGACCTCGACTACCAGTTAGGAACCTTACTTTTCCAGGAAGAATTACAGGCCGATGCTTTATATTTTGACCAGATTCCTGAAGTAATTTCTTATCAGAACCATCAGTTTAAAGTGATTAGTAAAGAACTGAAACGCGTCCAGAATGCAGCAGAGCCAGAAAACCTACAACGTATTATTGTCAAAGTCGTGACTGTGGCATAACACGGAAAGTCGCCTGCGGGCGGCTTTTTTTATCTACCTTATTTTTAAAAACTGTTGCAAGAACAAAGCCTGAATTAACAAGAAAGCTGAAATATTGACCAAAGCCATACAGCGCGGCTGTCTTAAATCATGAACAATAAAAACAGTTCAACACAACAATAAAGACAGGAGTCGATGATGGCTAAACCAGAAAAAAACTCGAATGAAAAGACCCAGCAACAGCAACCTCAGCCCAAGACCGATTCACAAGTGATTCCAAATAAAAAGAATCCGCATCCACAACATCCAAGAGATAAACAGGATACCGCCGTACAGCGCTAAGTCTGGGGGATGTTTATCCATCAGCTCCTAATTTCTCATAGTTCAATCAAACGTGTTGCAGGGCAGGAAGCATCAGTATAGCGCAGAGCTCGCAGCAGTTTGATCAAGGAGATGCAAGATGAAGATCGGTTTATTATTTGGCATGTTTGCCAGTTGTACGCTGATGGCATGTCAAAGCGTACCTTCTACACCAGCACAACAGGTAGATGTGACCAAGTCCTTAGGTTTAAAGCAGTGTGAGGGGGATGATCCCAAAGTGCGTTTACAGCAGCTGAAAGAGCAACTGCAGCAGGCCGGGATAGAAGTTTATAATGAAGCACTCGGGCATGATGGTCTGGTACATATTACCGTATGTGGTGCCAGTACCGGCCAGACTGCCATCTTTACCATTTCGGCAACACAACTGGGTGCGGCGCAAGGCTTGGGTTATCAGCTAACGCCAGCACCTTAGTCAATAAAATGTGATAAGTAACGTTTTGAAATTACTTTGAAAAATATGACTTATCGTTTAAAAAAAATAAAAAATGGAAGCTTTTGCCAATGCTGGAAATCCAGGAAAATAGGACAATTTTAATCAGGAAATATGCGCTGTAAATTCTTATTTTCTCTTGACTTTTCTCTTTATGAGTTTGAGTCCATACATCCCTCGTATGGACTCTTTTTTTGCCTGGATTTTAATAGAAATGTAATTTATTAAAATATTTTAAACAATGGTAAAAATCGAGCAAAGCTAAATAACTGATATTTTTTATATTATATATCTATATATTATTTTTTCTATATTCTTAAAAATGAAACTTTTGCTACTTATATTTAAAACTAATGAATAAAGGTTAAAGTGAGGTTAAAGCAGATGAACGATGTCAGCTTGGAGTTTTTAAATCAGGCCATTGATAAGTGCCTAAAAGAGGGCAAGAAACCGAAAAAACTACGTTTGGGCTATAAATTGTATGCGCATTTTATGCATGATATGCGTTTTTCCAAGGAAGTCCGAGATTCTGCACTCGATCCGGACAAGCGCCGTTATCGTGGAATCAAGCTAAAAGTGACCCAAGATGAGTATGAATTAAGTTTTGTGGAAAAAGAATAATCCGTATTTTTAAATAGATAAAAAAAGTAAATGTTATTTTTTGCTAATTTTGGTGATATAAATTTAATATAAATTACCAAGTATTCTGGATTTATATACATGTAGGGGATGTATATTATAAATAGGTGAGCTTTTGTAATATAATGCAATTGGTCATATCACTATTTATTGGTATAAGAACAGAACAATAATAAGAAAGGAGTATGGATATGAAAGTGAATACACGACGGTCTTTAGATATTACGGTTCTGGTGAGTGCTTCATGTATTATCACCTGTCTGATTTACTTATTAGGGCAAACCAGAGTCGTGCTCTTTTAAAAATAAAAACCACCTTCGGGTGGTTTTTATTTTCCAGTTGAGATTCGTTAAACCATATTAACCTTCAATCTGACAGGCTTCTGCGCAGGCACGACAGGCGCGGGCACAGTTTTGACAATGTTCATCTTCATGCTGGCCACATTCTTCGGCACACAGTTCACAGGCTTTGGCACACAGGTCCATGGCTAAATGATGTAGCTCCGAGTTGCGAACTTCAAAGGTAACACAGAGTTTGCAGGTTTCAACACAGTCCAAACAGCGCTGGATGCAGGTTCGCATCATCTGCACATGTTCTTCGTGTAAACAGGCATCTGCGCAGCGTTGACAAGCAACAATGCATTCCAGACAGGCCTGTATTGAAAGCGAAGATTGTTGAACGGATGAAAGATGTGGCAGCTGATTCATAAGCAGATCCTCGAATAAAGTCCGGTTGATGTCAAAATTTATTGCGGTATTTCAATCCAGGTTTCTTGTACTTCTTGCAGGTTTTTAATCAGGATTATACGCTGCTCACAAATATCACCCACCCACGATAGCGGGATCAGATGTGCTTTGCCTTCGGCATCCTGACTTAATTGGATTCGATCAAAATCCAGAAACTGTTCAATTTGGCCCAGATGAACGCCGTTAGCGGTAAAGACCTCCGCATGTTGTTGCACATGATGACGAAACTTGGCCATACTGCTGCCTCAAGAACAGGATTTTTTCACTCTAATGCAAGCTATCGTACAAAAGATGAAAAGCAATAAAAGCGATACAAATCAGCGGCAGATATTCACGTCGTATTAAACGGTTACATGCTTTTAAATAGAATAAAGAGAGGCGTGGGTTTTATTTATATACAAAAGTATTTTATTTATGACAGGATTGTCCTATTTATATCAGACAGTTTAAGTGGATAAACTGCCTGATTTATTTTGATTTAAAACCGATATTTATTTATCGCTCGAAATCATACTTTTCAGGGGCTTTGTTGCATAAATATGTAAGCATCTGATTTAAATAAATTTAATTTTGGATCAAAAAATAATCAAAACTTTTAAAATCATATAGTTATGAAATCTTTGTGCAACAAAGCCGGTTGCTGCAAAAGCCGTGGCCAAAGTGCTGATTGATTATGAAAAGTGCAATTAAGATTTTACTGCTGTGCAACCTTGGGGTTCACAGCTTTTTTAAAACTTTAATATAATGCTTGGCTTGAAAAATTAATCTTTATTGCATTTAGTGTCTTGGCCTAAAGCACGTAGTCTATCTCGCTCCAAACGCTTTTGAAGTAAATTTTGATTGGCTTTTTCTGTTAATAGCTGAGCTTTCATCAAATGAAGAGTAAGCTTAGAATTGTTAGCATCAGATGGCGTGATAGTTGTTTTAAACAAATAGGTGCCATAAGGTGCTTTACCAAAAAAAATGGCAAGATTTTTTTCCCGATCTAAATTTGCATCAACTAATACATATGAATTCGCAGTTTTTACCTGCTCACATCTTAAATACGCTTGCTTTAAATTCGTATAAGCATCTACATATCCCAATGGAACATCTATTGACCCACCTTTGCCAATTGACTTAGAGATTAATTCACTTTCAGAAGTCGGCAAGATCATTTTTACGCAGCCCTGTAATAGGACTAAGGATGCCAATAATCCGAAAGTAGCTGTTTCTTTAATATACTTTGACACTTTTGAGATTTGCATGCTCAACACCTTCAACAATTCGTTTTTTAATTACAATAGAGTCTGGATCGTTTGATTTAAATCTTGAATCCACTTCATATTCAGCAATAAATACTCTTGGCTTGCTGCCTGGAATACGATCAACACCAATCACATAATCTTTATTTTCTTCCAAGGTTATATTTTTAATTTCAGTGAAATAACTATGGTTACCTATTCCGCTAACAAAAACAATGTCATGTTGACCAACCGGTAGTTTTAATTTTGCTTGAGAGTAATCAAATCGAGTCATTGTGGTAGAAGGGCTGATGATTGAATTCTCAACAAATCTTACGCGTTTTCCATCAAAGGTATAAACGGTATATGGGTACGCACTAAGGGAGCCAGAACCCTGAAAAAATGTATAAGGAATAGTTTTTATCGTTGCATATTTTTGCTCTTGGCTAACGAGTTGATTTGTATATGCCGTCAACTTTTCAGAGGTGGGTGCATTCGATGGAGTATTTAAATAACGCGCTTCTTTAGGAATATACAGTGGTAGCATAGAAACAGATTTTTTATCATCTGCAGTTTCTACAACCTGACATCCAGTTAAAAATCCCAATATCCCTAATAGTAAAAAATTTTTTATATTCATTGCCATATATTCAAATCTGATGATAATTTCGTAAATGCAATATACTCATAAAATATTAATACTCAAATAAATTTACTGTATATTCCATATTTTTTTAAACTAACTGGCTGTAATTTAAGTAAAAGTAGGTTTATTTAAGTTTTTTAACGCTGTGCATGCTATCAGGCTGCACAGCTCATTCGATCTCGACAAAAGTTCACGTTACGGTATGCGTGCAGTGTGTGAATTGAAAGCCCCCTGGTGAGGGCCTCATTCATCGGCTTGTACTTTATTTTTCATAATTTCACAGTAAAGTATCAGCTTTCAATTCAAGAAAAATAATAATGAAAAACATATTCTATGCAGTCCTTGGGATTGCCATCGCCGCCACTTTATCACTCGCACTCTTCAAAAAGAATGAAGCACCTAAAGACTTTGAGCGTGGTGAGCCCTTTGCTTATGAAAATCAGCTGAAGTCAGCGGAAGAGTGTAGCTTAGCGAATACTGAATTCCCAGATCTACCTAATGTCAGCAGTGACTTCATAAAAGGGTGTGAAGGTTATTTTGCTCAAAGTCGACAATCTACTTATCAATAGACAGCATTTCACTCCATTTGAACGGGTTCTTGCTTAACTTGTCGCGGCTCATGGACCAGCTCCGACCAGGTATAAAGCAGCTCCCCACTGCAATTTTCTTCTTCCCATATTTTTTATGCACGCCTTCGAGCGCTTGCATTAGATTCTCTTTCCTTTCAATTTCCTGCATATCGGTCAGCAAGTCATAGGTATGGCTAGACTTTGGCTCAAGCGCAGTCAAAATAACCCCACATTTTTTAAACTTTACATCCTTTCTATACAACAGATTCAGTATCTGGACGGACCTATCAACAAGATCAAGTACACAATCAGTCGGCTGCGAAAATGTTGACGTATATGCATTGTGGTAAAAGGGCACATTGGGATCGAAGGGATTTGATTGCACAAAAGCTGTGATGCAACCGCACAACAGGTTTTCATCTCTTAATCTTGAACAAGCATCTTGGGCATACATAGATATGGCTTCTTTTAGATCGGCCAGTTCTGTAACTTTTGCTCCAAAGGATCTGCTTGCAACGATCTGTTTTTTACTCGGCGGGGTGTGTTCGATTTCAATACATGACGTTCCCTGCAGCTCAGCTACGGTTCTGGCCATAACGATAGAGAACAATTTTTTTATATAGCGCGGGTCGGTATTGGCAAGGTCGAATACAGTGTGAATATTCATATCGGCCAACTTTTTGGCATGCTTCCGGCCCACACCCCACACTTCAGATACATCAATCTCTTGAAGCATGAGCTCTTTAACCGTTGAATCTATGCTGACTAAATCACATACGCCTTTTAAGTAAAAATTCTTCTTTGCAATATGATTGGCAATCTTTGCTTCAGTCTTTGTTCTGCCGATGCCTACACACACCGGCAATCCAAGCCAGCGCCAAATACGAGTACGCATTTGCTGTGCATAGCGTGCGAGATCAAAAGTATTGGCATACGCCGTCAGCTCTAGAAAGCACTCATCAATTGAGTAAACCTCTTGTTCACCCGGGCCCACAAAATCAGAAAGGATGGAGTGAAACCGCCGGCTCATCTCTGCATATAGAGCATAGTTGCTGGAAAGAACTTGAACATTATGTCGCTCAACAATGTCTTTAATCTGGAATAGGGGGGCACCCATTTTTATCCCGAGGTCTTTTGCTTCCTGGCTCCGGGCGACTGCACATCCATCATTATTGGACAGCACGATGACCGGCTTATCATTTAGGGCAGGGTTAAACACGCGCTCACAGCTGACGTAACAGTTATTCACGTCAACGAGCGCAAATACACGATTTGCGGATTTCATGGTTATTCTTCTTATGTGGGGTTTATACAGTGAGGTTCTTTAAGTTCCAGGTCACTACGGCTAAAACTTCAAAGGTCTGGCCATCTTTTAAATAGATACTGTCGTAATCTGGGCTTTCTGCTTTTAGCCAGGCTTCGGGTAAATCTTCTGGCTTGTAGTTCTCACCAAAGTACTCAACAATCTCGCTTTTAGACATCTTGGCAGTGATCATTAAGCGCTTGATCGTCAGGTCTTTATTATCAATAAGCGCAACCACAATACTGCAATGTTTGGCCTCTTTGCTGCGGTCGACGATCACCACATCGCCGTATTCAAGACCGACATTCACCATCGAGGTTGTACGAATTACATTTAGGAATGTGGCGTTTGGATTGGAGATCAGGTGCTCGTTCAAATCAATGGTTTTATCAACATAGTCCTGAGCCGGCGATGGGAATCCGGTTGGGATCGACTCTAAAGCGACAGGAATAGAGATACTGGTTCGTGCTGAAACAGATTGAAAGCCATGATCGTCAAGCAGCTTAATATGCTCCAGGAGAGCATTGATTGTGGGGCTGGGCTTACCTTCAGGGCCCATTATTTTTTGAAGGGATGACCATGCGTCATCCGAGAAGTAGATTGGCAACTTCTTAGACATAAAAACTCCTACGCTACTGGGCGTGTTTGGAAGTTAAAAGCTATTTATAGGATACAGATAGTTGGCAGAGATTTTCAACTTTTGAAATTTATATTTATTTTTCCTTAGCTAGTTGCAGAGGAGGGGCATAAGCCCTCTAAGTGAGGGCTTTTGGTCTTAAATTTCGCATGATTATACCAATCCACCAACATCTTTGATTTCATTAAAAAATTCCTTCTGATTTTTAAGCATAAATCTGTCTTTATTGATAGTTAGCAAATGATTGTACTTATACGCCTGTGAAACAATTATGTTCCACAGTATTGCATATTTGCGGTATATGTTATTAAATAGAGCGACAGGCAGTATGACGAACAACAAGTTCCGATCTGTCTTTTTTTGACCATAAATATTTGATATTGAGAAGATTATGAGCACCTTCACCGAATTCCGACAATGTTGATCCTTCGATTTTTTGATCTAGGTTTTGTTGATTTGAGTGTTAATTTTGGAGGTGAATATGAATAATAAATATACTGCGATGGATGTTGCTAACTATATTGTTTGGTATGCAAACCATGAACCGAATAATGTATCTATCTACTCACTGAGTCCATTAAAACTGCAAAAGATTTTATATTATATTGCTTCCGAGTATTTTAAAAAATCTGGAAAGCGATTATTTAGTGAAGATTTTCAAAAATGGCAGTATGGGCCAGTGGTTAAAGATGTTTATCATGAGTTCAAATCTTCAGGTTTCCATCATATTGCCAAACCAAAAGCAATCTTAGAAATGGGTGAAATGGGTTTTTCTCGTAAGGATTTTGATGCTCATATATTAAATGGGGACACCGAGTTTAAGTCTGTCGCAGAGCCTGTTATAAAGCATTATTTACCTTGGAAAGCTTTTGATCTTGTCGAGCGCACACATGACGAGGAGGCATGGAAGGCCTTTGAGTCAGAAATCATGAAAGGCATTGAACTTACTTATTCAGATTCTGAATTAATGTCCGCAAAGACGATTAATGATAAATGAGTACAAATCACGTGCTGAATGCCTTTGTAGAAAGGCATTTAAGACCAGATGAATTTAATAGGAAAGCAGTTGTTGAAGAAACTGCTGCAATGTTTAGTTTGTTAGTAGATGTTTATGTAACAAAGGCTGCTGACGAAACATTTTATAACCTACCTTATAAAGATATTTCAGTCTTAGTTTTTAACGATCAATTAAGTGAAATTAAATCAGATACATTTAATGGGTTTATAACAACTGTAACTGAAGAAATTAAGAATACGTTTGGTTTATATAATTTAAGCACCAAACTAGAACATGCAATTGCTTGTTATGAAAAATTTGCTTTACACATTGAGCTCGCCTTAATTCAAAAGAATTTTATGCTCAACTCCGCAAAAGAGGCAAAAAGAGTAGCAGATATTGCTCAAAAACAGGCTGAATTTGCGAGAAAACAAGCTAAAAAAGCAAAAGATATGTCTAGTGGAATGGTTACAAATTTTGTGACTATTCTGGGTATATTTGCTTCAATTATTTTCACGCTCTTTGGTGGAGTGAACCTAATTGGCTCCACTGTAAAACTATTAGAAGTAAATTCTAGGTGGCCGTATTTAACCTTTATTATTTCACTGTTGATGATCTGTTTACTGACATTATTGAATATGTTGGTTAAATGGATTAACTCAATGAGTAACTTAAAAAGGGCATTAGAGACCCAGAATAAAAATGATGCTGTACACAACACTTATAAGTGTCGGTTGTACAATCCTTTTTCATGGGATTTTTATAGCAAGTCGGTTTCTTCATTCCTGGTAATTTTAATAATAAGTTTGGTTGGTATGTACAACGTAAATAAGGAGAATTTATTTACCGTTACTAATGAAACTACCACTAAAATAGTTGCTGCCACGCCACCAAGTGTAGATTCTAATAATAAAAAACCGTCAGAAACTGTTGAGACAACAGAAGTTAAAAAACTAACTGTAACCAATAAGATTAAAGAGGATGCAAGGGAAGAAAATAAAGAGGAAAAAACGGAGAATTGATAGTAGGCAGAGTAACACTTGAAGTGCGACATAAACCACCTAAGAACCCCATCAATCCATCACTTCACTTAATGCAACGTGCTTTTCATCAAATTTAATCATAAAATTAAGAATATCTGTGTCTTATGCTGCGGTCTACAAAAAATTAGGAAAAATATTTTTTTAAAGTTTGTAGACTGATTTGTAGACAGTTGAACTGCAATCAAGGATAAACTTATGCAATGCTATGCAACCTTTGAATATTTTAAGTTATTGAAAATGCAAGGATATGCAAGCTAATGCAACCTATTCCAATTCGACACAAACTAAGTGGATTCTACTTTTTCTACTACGCCATTGTTGGCACATTTATGCCATTTTGGAGCCTGTATCTGGAAGATCAGGGCTTCAATTATCAGGAAATCGGGATTCTGTCTTCCATTGCAATTATCACCCGGTTTTTTGCCCCTTTTGTTTGGGGATGGATTGCCGATAAATCCGGTAAACGCATGTTGCTGGTGCGTATTGCCACCTGGATGGAAGCCTGTATCTGGTTCATGCTGTTTATCATTCCGAATAGTTTTCAGTCAGTCGCGTTGCTGATGCTAATTTTTAGCTTTTTCCAGAATGCCATTTTGGCCCAGTTTGAAGGGGTGACTTTATTCTGGCTGGGCGATCAACGTGAACAGCTGTATGGCAAGGTGCGTAAATGGGGATCGGTCGGTTTTATTGTTGCGGTATTTGGTATCGGTGCCTTGCTGGAAATTATACTAATCTCCATGCTGCCGGTATTGTTGCTATGTATCGCGTTTCTGGCATTTATCTGGTCTTTTAGTATTAAAGAACCCAGCGCTGCACCAAGTTCCCAAAAACAGCTGGAGCCTTTGTGGCCAGTGTTAAAACGGCCTGTAGTGGCCTGTTTTTTCCTCATTGAGTTTATTCTGCTATTTTCGCATGCGCCGTTTTACAGTTTTTATAGCAATTATCTGAGTCAGGCTGGTTTTAGTACTTCAATAATTGGTTTGTTGTGGTCAGTAGGCGTGATTGCAGAAATTATCATGTTTGCTTATGCAACCTTTTTCCTGTCGCGCTGGTCATGGCGAACGCTGGTGATGGCCTGTTTGCTGCTGACTGGTTTACGCTGGATTGTTGTTGGTTTGGTACCTGACAGTTTTATCGCCCAGTTTTTTGCCCAGACCATCCATGCCTTTAGTTTTGGCTTATTCCATGTGATTGCGATGCGGGTGATTTTTCAGAATTTCAGCTTGGGTCAGCAAGGACGAGGGCAAGCTATCTATAGCACTATGTGGGGTATGGGTGTGGCGTTGGGAAGTATTTTGGCTGGTTATTATTGGGATATTTTTTCAGGGCAAACGGTCTTTATCTGGGCTGGCTTATCTACATTACTGGGTTTGTTACTGGTCTTTGGTTTACCGAAACAGCTACAAAAACAGGCGTAGAAAAAGCCGGTCATATCGACCGGCTGTTGAATCAGGCTATTCAAGTCTTTAAATTTTGATGTGCTGATATTGCGGGAACCACGGCTGAGCCTGTTCCAGTTGTGCAGCCAGTTGTAGTAATACATCTTCACGAGCAAAAGGTGCAATAAACTGAGAACCTAAAGGCAAGTGCTGTTTATTCCAGTACAGTGGCACAGACATCGCCGGTAAGCCGGTAATATTGGCCAGCTGGGTAAAAGGTACCCATTTCAGGTTTTCCCGTACAATCTGATCGACCAGTTTGCCTTGGGTTAACAGATGCGCCTGTCCGACTTTCAACAAGGCTTTTAACACCGGTTTTTGCCAGGCTGGCGTTTTAACTTCGCCATTCTGGGGAGCTACCGAGGCTGTGGCTGGGGTCAGATATAAATCATAACGGTCAAAGAACTGGTTCATTTGCGTGGTATAAACGCCCCAGTTATTCAGGTTGTGAATATAGTCCAGCGCAGAGGTTTTGGCACCAAATGCAGCCAGCGCCAGTGAGTCCAGCTCGAAATCATCATCACGTGAAGGATACTGTGCGCGAATCTGGCTGAGCATATAAGAGAACTGACTAAACCAGGTGGTAATAAAATCTTTGGCTAGTTGCATGCCATCAATAGCCGGCTGATCTTCAATTACTTCATGCCCAAGGCTGGTTAAGAGTTTTACAGTGTGCTCAATCGCCTGAATAGCATCTTTAGATACAGCGGTGCCAATTGGAGAGCGGGTGCTAAACGCAATTTTCAGTTTTTTTGGTGCTTGCTGCATCAGCTGCAGATATTGACCTTCCGGGCGCTGAATCTTAAATAAAGAGCTGTGTTCTTCGCCGTGGGTTGCATCAAGCATGGCAGCGCTATCCCGGACACTGCGCGTCAACACATGCTGAATGGCAGCGCCGTGCATGGCTTCACTCATGGACGGTCCCCATGGGGTACGGCCACGACTCGGCTTTAAACCGAACAAGCCGCAATAAGAGGCAGGAATACGAATCGAGCCACCGCCATCGCCGGCACCGGCCAGTGGCACAATACCGGCGGCCACAGCAGCCGCAGAACCACCCGATGAGCCTCCACTATTATGTTTTAAATGCCACGGGTTTTTACAGCTGCCCCAAGCATCCGGTTCGGTAATGCCTTTAATCCCAAATTCAGGAGTGTTAGTACGGCCAAAAGTCACAATTCCGGCCTGTTCCCAACGATTGACAATTTCAGCGTTTGTTTCGGGAATATAGCCCATTCTTTTTAAGCCTTGACAGCCATAAGAAGTTGGGTAGCCCGCATATTCCTGAAACAGGTCTTTGACCAGAAAGGGTACCCCAGCAAATGGACCAGACAATGGTCCTTGTACGCGTTGCTGGGCATGTTCATGCATCGGAATAATAATTGCATTCAGGCTTTTGCTTTGTTCGGCGCGTTGTACGGCCAGTTCCAGCAGTTCCGATGCCTGAATTTCTTTTTTTGCCACTAATTCGGCCAGCCCCAGACCATCATATTTTAAATATTCTTGTAACTTCATTTTCAATCCTGAAAATATAAATTGTCAGAAACTGTTGTAAGAGATTTTACGCAAAGTTGCAAGGCGAGATTAAAATTTAAACAGTAAAAATTAGCGATTTTGGGGCTTAAAAAAATTGTTGAGTTATGTTTATGCACTAAGTTTATTGCAAAAAATATGCTAACGTTAGCGGGTACTTTATATCATTGAATCAATGTATGAAAAAACTTTATCTCACCAGTTTAATGTTAGTATGTTGCACTGCCGTGATGGCCAATGAAACAAAAACGACAACAACAAATAGTGCTGCCGCAACCGCTGCAAAAGCGCCTGTCAATGCCAATACCATTCGTGTCATTACCCGTCCTGAAATTGTGGGATTGTGGGGCATGGAAATTCCAAATAACCGCAAATGTATTGAATATTATAATTTTCGGGGTGATAACGATGTCATTATCAAAAGCGGTCAGGAATGGTCGTCTGGCATCTATGACTATCAGCCGGCAGAAGATCCGGCCAGCAGTTTACCTGCCTTAATCATGCAAATTAAATATGACAATAATGAGGTCGATTGTTCCGGTTATCAGGAAGATCAGACCGGGGAGATTTCACAATATTTTGTGCAATGGAAAAACCCGCATACTATTCATTTCTGTAGTAATGAAAAAGCCGAACAGTGCTTTGCCACTTTGCGCCGTGTTTTGCCTTAAAGCTGAAATTCAGCCATAAAAAACCGCTGAAATCAGCGGTTTTTTTATTTTCACAAGGAAACACTCAGGCTTCCTTGTTAGCACCTTCAAGCTGCTTTAACAAATGCTTCTCCAGGTAGTGAATATCCATTGCCTGTTTGCAGAAGTTTTCATCTTGCAAGATCAGATCTTTATGTAATGGAATATTGGTTTTCACACCGGTCAAAATCATTTCATCCAGCGCCTGACGCATGCGCGCAATACTGGTGCTACGGTCTTTACCATGCGCAATCAGTTTAGCGATCATCGAGTCGTAATAAGGCGGAATGCTATAGCCCGGATAGATATGTGAATCTAAGCGGATACCGGCACCACCAGACGCGTAGAAGTTTTCAATCTTGCCTGGTGATGGCAGGAAGGTTGATGGATCTTCCGCATTGATACGGCATTCAATGGCATGACCTTTCACCTGAACATCTTCCTGCTGAATGTCGAGGCCTAAACCACCGGCAACGCGCAGTTGTTGTTCAATAATATCAATACCTGTGACCATTTCAGTTACCGGGTGTTCTACCTGAACACGGGTGTTCATCTCGATAAAGAAGAACTCGCCATCTTCAAACAGGAACTCGAAAGTACCGGCACCGCGATACTGCATCATCTTACAGGCGTTGACACAGGCTTCTAAAATATCTGCACGTGCTTGCTCTGGCAGGTTTGGTGCTGGTGCTTCTTCCAGAACTTTTTGATGGCGACGCTGTAAAGAGCAGTCACGGTCATACAGATGGATGGCATGGCCGTTACCATCGCCCAGTACTTGCACTTCAACGTGACGAGGCTTTTGCAGGAAACGTTCCATATAGACCGTATCATCACCAAACCACATTTCCGCATCACGCTGCGCCGCTTGTACCGATTCCAGCAGGGTATCGACACGTTCAACAATACGCATACCACGACCACCACCACCGGCAGCTGCTTTAACAATCAGTGGAAAGCCGATTTCTTTGGCTTCAGCCAGGGCATTTTGTGGTGTTACTGCATGGGCAGAACCTGGTACCGTCGGTACGCCGGCTTTACGCATGGCGGTAATGGCAGAAACCTTGTTCCCCATTAAGCGGATGTGTTCTGGACGCGGACCAATAAAGATAAAGCCTGAGCTTTCTACAATTTCGGCAAATTCCGCATTTTCAGACAGGAAACCATAACCCGGGTGAATGGCATCAGCACCGGTAATTTCCGCTGCGGTAATAATCGCAGGAATATTCAGATAACTGTCGCTGCTCGCGCCCGGACCGATACACACGGCTTCATCACAGAAACGTAAATGCATCAGGTCTTTATCGGCATCGGAATAGATACCGACAGTTTTGATTCCTAAAGTTTTGCAGGCCCGGGTGATGCGAAGCGCAATCTCACCACGGTTTGCAATTAAAACTTTTTGCAACATTGTGAGTCCCCGTGGTCTTAAGCGCGGTAGCGGAAGAGTGGTTGACCAAACTGAATCACTTCACCATTTTTAACTAGAATTTCTTCAATCACGCCGCTTTGAGTCGCTTCAATCGGGTTCATGATTTTCATGGCTTCGATAATACCTAAGGTTTCACCTGCAGAAACGGTTTGACCGATTTTCACAAAAGGTGCTTCACCTGGGCTTGGTGCTGCATAGAACACACCAACCATTGGAGAAGTTTCAACTGCGCCACGTGGAGAAGATTTCGGTGTTGATGGCAGATCTGCTGCTGGTGCAGGCATTGCTGGAACCGCTGCCGCTACTACTGGACTGCGACGAGTAAGCGCAATCGCCTGATCGCCTTCTTTAACTTCAATCGCTTGTAAGTCAGATTCAATCATCAGGTCGATGAGTTTCTTGATTTTACGGATATCCATGAGACAGTATTCCTAATTAAGATTGCGAAGTGAGTTGAATTTTTTCGATAACGTAGTCAAGTGCAGCAGCATAGCCTTTTGCACCCAATCCGCAGATCACGCCTACAGCTTTATCGGACAAATATGAATGATGTCTAAATGCTTCACGTGCATGCACGTTAGACAGATGGACTTCAATAAACGGGATGGCAACGCCAAGAAGTGCATCACGTACTGCGACTGAGGTATGGGTCAGGGCTGCAGGATTAATAATGATGAATTGAACGCCTTCTTGACCTGCCTGATGAATTCGGTCGACAATGGCACCTTCCCAGTTACTCTGGAAAGTTTCTAGCGAAAATGATGCATTTTGCGCTTGTGTCATGAGCTGCTGATTTATATCCTCAAGGGTAAGGTGTCCATAAACCTCAGGTTCTCGCTTTCCTAGCAAATTTAAATTCGGTCCATGAATAACCAAAATGGTTGAACTCATCCAGCCTGCTCCAATTAATAAGTTGCAAATAGTCTTTGCAAGATGTCTGCAAAGTTTGCTTATTATGGCATGAAATTCCACATTTTTTTTATAATTTCTTTAAATTTACGTGAAAAGCATGTCGCAAAATATGGCTATATCATGCAAACTTTGCATACAATTCGCAATGTTAAAAGATTCCAAATTTGCACGAAATTACGGTTTTTTACATTGTAATGAGAATTGACCAAAACCATTCACAGGTTTGCCGCAAAATAGTTTGATGAGTTTAAGCCCAAGTAGATGGCCTGCATGTGCATCCGGTTTTATCTCTGGATTTCCCCCGGAATGCTATCCCTGAATTTGGGGAGTTTTTATCCTCCTCCTGATTTCTATATTGAATTGGCCGCGTTTTAAAATTTATACCATTCAATATATCTGCTGAGAGGTTGCCGCTATAGATTCTGTTTTATCTGGCTTTAAACTACCGTGTTGATATCTTTATTTATTATTGAATTACAAATATTTATCTTTATTTTGTGCTTGGGATATAGTAATTCGATTAGTCATTAGCGTGCTGTTTAGATCAGTTTAGCATGTGCTTAATAGTTGGGCTGATCTTTCAGATAGAGGGTGTATGGGAATAAGTTAAGACGCTAACAAGAGATGAGCAATCCTGATTATGAACAGTCATTGTGAAGAGAATTAGAGTAGAGTGGATTCAAAAGTGTTGGATTTATTTTCAGGAAGTCATTGACCAATTCTTTCATTGAAAAAGACAGTTTCGTGTCTTTCTGTACGAAAGCCGTTCAGGCAAGGTTGGCAAAATTTGATAGTTCACGTATTGCCTAAACTGATTTGGCGAGTAGGGCCTTGATTTTAGAATTAAAAAATAACAGTATTGCTTTATTAAGGGGAAATCTTCTTAAAAGCGACGAATATCTTAATTTAGCCTAAATAAGGCAGATCTATCTAATTCAGTCTGTGACAACCTTGTATCGGCGAAATGCTGTATAAATAGACAAATAGCCCTGATGTGCTAAGATAAAGACATATTACACACAGTGTGAACAGGAGTTGTCCAATGACAGCTTATACGATTATGAAAGCAGGCAAGGTGGAGGATGATATGATTCCAAAACTGGCGATTCACGCATTCCGTGATGCTTTTAAGCAGGCATGTGCGTCTTCAACTGTGGTGTATGTGAAAGATCAGCAACTGGTACAGCGCCAGCCGAATGGTCAGGAAAGCGTAATGAAGGATGTATCTGCGGCTTATCGTAGTGCGCAGCATCTTCGAAAAACCTTGACACGTAAAAAGAAATTACAGACCGTTCACTAATTTATGCCACAACCCCGCATCAGGATGTTTGCAGGTCCGAATGGTTCAGGAAAAAGTACCATTAAGGAATATTTGTTGCCCCATCATATTGGGGCATATTTAAATGCAGATGAACTCGAATATCAGCTTAAACACTCTGCAGTTTTGCATTTGGACCATTATCATCGGGCATTGAATGCAGCTGCGTTAATTTCCTTTCTAGAACAAAAACAACGACCGCAGGCAAATACATGGGTGCCTTTATTACGTCAGCCACCGGTACTGATTAGTGCAAGCTGCGTACAGTTTGATCCTGCGGAAATCGACTCCTATTTATGCGCGCGTATTATTGATTATATTCGCCTGGAGTTTTTACGTTTAAAGGTGAGTTTTACCTTTGAAACAGTGATGTCGCATATTTCCAAGGTAGAATTTTTACATGAGGCAAAACGCCACGGATTTAAAACCTATCTGTACTATGTTTCCACGGTTGATCCGCTGATTAATATTGCGCGGGTGCAGTATCGCGTAGAGAAGGGCGGGCATGGCGTGCCTGAACAGAAGATTAAACAGCGTTACTACCGCAGTATGGATTTATTAATGCAGGCGGTGGATGCCACAGACCGAACCTACTTTTTTGATAACTCAACGGATGGTCAAGCTGCATCTTTCCTGGCCGAAATTGAAAATGCCGAACTGTTAAAAATAAATCCCGAGGCGCAGGTGTTGCCAGAGTGGTTTGTAGAGAAAGTTTTAAATGCTTTTGAGTAAGTCAGTTCACTTGGATGGGTACTCATCTCTATTTCTGATCAGCAGCTTTAAAACGCCAAGAAATTAAAGCCAAACTACATAATATTCTGCCGAAGTACAAAATTCCCCGAGGATATATTCGGGGGATTTGCCCAACTATCAAGATCAGCTAATTAATTCACATGATTTTTCTAGCAAACTGTTTTCCATTTACGACCTGTAAGGCGGTTTATTAAACTAAAATAGTCTTTATCCAAGTCCTATTTTTAGAGATGTGCTGGCCGCGCTAAGCCTCTAGTCAGTGGAAGCTTTTTTTTTACTTCCTTTATTTTTAAGCCCTTCATTCTTATTCTTATAATCTAGAAATAGCCTAAGCAATACTCTCCTTAATCAGCAAATGACAACGCAAAAGCCAGAATAAAGGAAGGGGGGAGGATGGTTAGCTCTTTGTAAGAAAGGATAGCTATTTATTGATATTTTATATATTATAAAAAAATATAATGTTTTGGGTGTATGGCGATGCATGATTTCCTGATTGCGTTTTTAGGTGGTCTTTTATTAGGGGCCGCCGTGGTCGGCTATTTATATGTGAACGGACGAATCGCAGGGATTAGCGGCTTGCTGGCGCAGGTGATGCAGCCAAGCACCATCTTTAAAACACCCGCGCTGTGGTTTTTATTGGGACTGTTTATTACGCCGTTTATTTATGGAATCTGGCAGCAGCCACAGATTGAACTTGACGCCAGTCCACTCATGATGGTGGTGGCCGGTATCCTGGTTGGTTTTGGGACCCGTTTAGGTTCGGGTTGTACCAGTGGTCATGGTATTTGTGGAATCAGCCGTTTATCCAAACGTTCGATGGTAGCGACCTTGACCTTTATGCTGACGGGCGTATTGACAGTGTATGTCATCCGCCATATCACAGGAGCATTCTAAAATGAAAAATATCTGGGCGTTTCTATTTGGCGGATTATTTTCATTGGGCCTGATGATTTCGGGTATGTCCAATCCGGAAAAAGTACTAGGTTTTCTGGATATTTTCGGCGATTGGGATGCCAGTCTGGCTTTTGTGATGATGGGTGCCATCGCCGTGGCTTTTATTCCGTTTCAAAAGGCAGTACGTCAGGCCGAACCTAAGACGGTGTATCATGAGGCCATTGAGTTACCGCGGCAAAATCAGCTAGATTCTAAACTGATTATCGGCAGCGCTTTGTTTGGGATTGGCTGGGGAATTGCCGGCATTTGTCCTGCACCTAGCTTTACGTTAATTGGTTTGGGCTATTATCAGGCGCTGTACTTTATTGCTGCGATGATGTATGGCATGTATCTCCATCATCGACTTTTAGGGAAAAAATCATGACCGCTACGCCAGTTGTACAACATTTTTTTGACAAAGAGACCAATACATTCAGCTATGTAGTGACCGATCCAGCCACGCAGCAATGTGCAATTATTGATAGCGTCTTGAATTATGATGCGGCTTCAGCATCTACCTCGACTGAAGGTGCAGACGCAATCATTAGCTATATTCAGCAAAATAGCCTAAGCGTTGAGTGGATTTTAGAAACCCATGTGCATGCAGATCATCTGACCGCAGCCCAGTATTTAAAAGAAAAGCTGGGTGGAAAAATTGCCATCAGCAACAAGATTATTGTGGTGCAGGATACGTTTGGCCGTATTTATAATCTGAATTTGAAATATCTGAATGCGCATCAAGCCTTTGATTATCTGTTTGATGATCATGAGCAATTCAGTATTGGTGAATTAACGGCCTACAATATTCCAACACCAGGGCATACACCGGCCTGTTTAAGCTATGTGATTGGTGATGCAGTCTTTGTCGGCGATACCTTGTTTATGCCGGATTATGGTACTGCACGCTGCGATTTCCCGAAGGGTAGTGCAGAGCAACTGTTTGATTCTGTGCAAAAACTGTATAAGTTGCCAGCACAGACACGGGTATTTTTATGTCATGACTATCTGCCTGAAGGGCGTGAGGTCTTTATACACGAAACCAGTATCCAGCAGCAAAAAGCCGAGAATATCCATATTCACGATGGCACGCAAAAAGCTGAGTTTGTAGAAATGCGTAATCGCCGTGATGCCGGCTTGTCGATGCCAAAACTGATTCTGCCTGCCATTCAGATCAATATGGTGGCCGGACATTTCCCTGAACCGGAAGCCAATGGCACGCGCTATCTGAAACTGCCACTCAATTATTTCAACAAATAAACTGGATCGGCCAATGCTTTCGTGCAACTGGCCGATATTTTTGAACCGATACAAAATAGCCTAAGCAAAAATACAATTTTAATAAAACACTTATCCTATAATATCGAGATAGCCAAAACCGATGCATACAAGGAATCAAAAATGCTGCTCAATTTCCAGACTTCACAACAACATCTATCAAGCACCGACATTCCGGTTGTTCTTATTCATGGTTTATTTGGCAGCTTGAGTAATTTAGGTATGCTGGCACGTGCGTTACAGGAACGTTATCCGGTCATTCAGATTGATGTGCGTAACCACGGAAAATCGGAACATTGCCAGAGCATGAGCTATACCGAGATGGCGCAAGATGTACTGGAAACCCTGGATGCGATTCAGGTACAAAAATTTATCGTGATTGGCCATTCCATGGGCGGAAAAATTGCCATGCAACTGGCTGACCTTGCACCAGAGCGGGTAGAAAAACTGGTAGTGCTGGACATGACGCCATTTGCCTATCAGGAAAATCATCATGATCAGGTGTTTGATGCGCTATTTGCCGTCAAAAAAGCACAAGTAGAATCACGCCAGGATGCCACCCAGATTATGCAGCAGCATTTGCGTGAAGATGCGGTGATTCAGTTTCTGATGAAATCGTTTAGTAAAGGGCAGTGGTTATTTAATGTCGATGCGCTTTATGCATCTTATTCGAAAATTTTATCTTGGCAGCCAGTTCAGGTGGATGTGCCAAGTTTATTTATTCGTGGCGGTGCATCTCCGTATTTATCTAAACCGGAACACTATGCTGCCATTGAACAGCAGTTCAGTCAGGCCAGCATTGAAACTGTTGAAAATGCTGGCCATTGGCTGCATGCAGAGAAAACTGCTGAAGTGGTCGATAAAATCCAGCTGTTTTTATCTGCATAAGCCCGGTATTATTTTTAATCGAGTGCATTGGCCATCAGCTGACCTTCCGAGGTCAGCTTTTCTGCCATTTCCCGGGTTTTCTTTAAGCCTGGCATCCGGTATTCGGTATGGCCATAATCTTTAATGGATTTCCAGCGGCCACCCCAGGTCAGGCCGACCGACTCCGCCACTTCACCATACAGTTCATAACCGCGCATTGCCCACGGGTCACGCTCGGAAATTACCACTTTGCCATTGCGTTTAAAGGCCACATCGGCGGCTAAACCAAATTGATGATAGCTTTGATAACCACGGGCACGGGTGGTGTTTTTATTTTTGGACAGCGAGTTTTGTCGCTCCGGACTACGATAACCCTCCAATAGCACCAGCTCATAGCCATGGCGTTCTTTCATGATTTTAAACACCATCAGCAGGCGCTGTTTATAACGTGGATTCATCTTGTGCCATTTCCGATCAGCGCTGACAATTGATGGATTGACATGAGAGTGAGCATGTAAATCTTCTACTGCCGGATCATAACTATGCTGATCAGCTGGCACAGCCGCCCACTGATTTTCCAGTTGCATGGCCTCAACCACGGCGGCTTCAACCAGTGCTTCTTCTACTTCAGGTGGTGGCGACAGCATTTCACCTTCAAGCAGGGCATAAACTTGAGGATCAACTTCCCTTAAATAGTCGGCTTCAATTTTGGTGGCGCTAATCGGGCGGGTAAAGGCAAACAGAATGATGCTGGAAAACAGAAAAAATCCGGCAATCAGAATCCACCATTGCTGAATATGCCAATGGGTTTGAGTCTGTTCTGCTGCAGCCGCATGATTAAACTGTTGAGCCAGACTTTTCACCGAGCTCAACTGTTTTTTGCTGTTGGGAATAAGTGCCTGAAAACCGGATAATACCTTAGCCCGCAGTTCATAAGACAATAGCAGTGCCAAACTGCAGGCAACAAGCACAAAGGCAATAAAAATAACCGCAATCATGGATGAATAGCAGTGTCCTGTACGCTTACAGTTTCAACTTTTTCTACCGGTTTACGGGTGACCGAAATTTGGACACTGGCCTGTGGTGTTTCTTCTGGTTCTACGGCGGCCATTGGTACCACGACCGGTGCAGCCGGTTTAGCAGGAACAGCTTTGGCTGGTGCTGGAGCTGGTTTTGGTACAGGCGGCTGTTTTGCTGTCGCCGCAGGAGCACTGGCCATGTCTTGCGGAAAGTTCGGAGCTACACGCGCTTGATTTGGCGCAGGCTGGGCAGCAACTTTTGCTGGTTGATGGGCAAAGATTTTACTTAAATCACCATCATTGGGTTGCTGAAACTCAACCGGATGTTCAGCCTGCACATCTTCGAGCTCGTCAAAACTGCCAGAGTGATCGGTCATCTGGTTTTTTAATTCTTCCAGTTCTGCCGGCAGTTCCGATGGAGTAGCCGCTGGCGCGGCCATTGCCTGAGTGGACTCTGCTAGTGTTGTCGATGGCTGGCCTGCATAAAAATAGGCATAACCGGCTAAACCGGTGACCACGACCCCCGCCACAAAACCGCCCAGACTATATAAAAGTGGCGACGGCGATTTTGGCTTGTTACTTTGTAAAATCCGTAATGAAGTTTGTTTTTCGTTTGCCATGTTTTATCTAAATTTTATGGTAAATGAATGGTGATATGCGCCTGTTCCGTTGGTGCAGTAATCACGTTTTGATATTGGCTCATTGCGCTATTATTCTGGTTGGACAGCATGTAACGCAGGCCGGCAAAGGACAATAAGGCAAAAAGGGCTAAGAACAGCAAAATCCAGAAAAAAGGTAATTCACGGTGAATAATATGTTTGATCTGATCCGGTAAGGCGGCAAAAGGCGAAAACGCGGTTTTCTTGCCTTTCAGATAATCAATTTCATCGCCAACACGCGCCACAATATGGTTCAGCGCTTCCATCGACTCAATACGATATTTGCCCTGAAAGCCCAGCAGCATGCAGTAATGATAAACCTCTAAAGCCGCCAGACGTTCTTTGCCACGACTTCTGAGCTGTTCCAGCATTTCAAAAAAGCGATAGCCGGCCAGCTGCGAACCGAACAGATTGAGTTGTAGGGGATTAATCAGCCAGTGATTCTGCAAATCAAAAAATTGCGGGTCCTGCTGGGTCACAATGGTTTCATCCAGCAAGGCACAATACGCATATTTGGCATCGTGAATATCATCGGCTGAAAACTGCAGTTTTTTTGCCTGGGTTTCAAAGCGGTTCAGCATATCCATGATTTTTTCACGGAATGCTTCAACATTGCCTGGCACATACTGGTTCTTGATCAAGAACACAATATAGAAGCCGTCATGAAGTAAATCGACCAGATTGGCACTATTGCTAATTTTCGGGTTGACCTGTGGTGGGGTCAGACCAGTACCAATCTGACCATCATCAAATAAGGAAGGTGCATGATGTGGAGTATTCATGAAAAAATGTCCTTAACCGTTCATGACAGCAATAAGTTCAATAGAAAGATCCTGGAAGCCGGCCGGCACATAGATACAGATCGATTCCGAGTCGAGCATGCGTTGATACAGGTCATTATTCGGCTCAATTTCAAAATAGCTCACTCCGGAACGTACCGGAATAGCGGTCGGAACCTGCATCAGGTGATGAATTGGAATAGCCGGTAAGGCAGCCATCACGCGCTGTTCAACATCAACCGTATTACCGACTTTAAAACGCAGTGGCACAATCTGGATCAGTTCATGCGCCTGCATCATCGAGCTGGACACGGCAATATACAGACGGGTATCGCGAGTAATCTTGTCGGATTCCAGACTGCCGACCCAATAAGACGGACGGATTTCTTTCAGGGCGATGCTGATATAACGGCTGGAAATAATGGTATCCAGCAATTCTCTCAGAATGACATCCAGCTGTTCAAAACTGTCCTGTAGCTGATGATGCTTATAATGCGGCAACTGATCGACTTCATAGGCCGTCGAGAAGGTCAGCAAAGAACCGGTTAAACGTAATAATTCAAAAAATAGACGTTCCGGATGAATCTGAGGATATTGCAGAACATGACTTAAAGTCGCATGTGCAGTATTTAAGGCATTCACCAGCCAGAACGAAACAATATCGCCAGAACGGAACTCAATCAGTTTCTGTTCATTTTCCCGGTTATTGGTTTGAATGGTTTTGATTTTGGCTTTAATCACATTCAAGGTACGGCGCAGGCCTTGCAGCAAGCTGTCGCTCGATTCAATATGTAAAATTGGTGGAATAAATTTGCGCTCAAACTCGAAATGGCCGGAACTGTGGCGTTTGATTTTGGCCACCGGCAAATAGATAAAGCCATCCATTTCATGATTTGGTTCAAACTGGGCATCCAGCAGTTTAAATTCGGCACGGCGTTTCAGCAGGGTAATATCTGCCGGGGTAGCGTCGGTGAATAAATCATGGGTTTGAGTGAGATGTGAATGGTAACGGCCCGGTTGAGCGCCAGATTCAAACACCACATTATTTTTATTTGGCTGTACAATCGGTAGCGCTAGATAAACCAGCATTTCACCACGCAGATTCAGGTCATCCAGCTGTACCGGTTCAGGTAGTAAATCACGTGCTGGCGCCTGATAGATTTCTCCATCTTGCCACAGCATTTCAATACTTTCTAAAGCCAGCACATGGGTATTTAGCTGAGCTTCATCAAACTTTATAGATTGCACACCATAAGCAAATGGAATGGTGGAACGAACAGTATGGTTCAGGCGCTGTTCATGATAGCTGTCTTGCAACTGAAAATGTTGCGGGCGTAAAAATAAGCCTTCGCCCCAAAGAATTTTATCTGCTTTAAACATGGCACTTACCAATCACTATTTGTTTCATTAGAGCTTTGCACACCCAGTAATTCCTGAATATTTTCAAGCGGGTTGTCATTTTTAATTACCTGAGTCAGCCATTCATGCAGCGGCATCTGACTCCATTTAATGGTTTTTTGCAGCATGTAGCTGACCGGGCTATGGGGTTCATTGGCCTGAAAGTAATCGGCAATTTCCTGTAAAACCTGCATGGCCTGTTCACGGTTGGCCAGATGGTTTTGAGGTTGCGGTTGAAAACCGGTCGGTGCATTCATGATGGGCATCGCTATGGCAGGGGCTGCTGTAGCATTGATGGCATCAGCAGTCACAATGTTATTCTGTTCAGATGCTTCAACCAGAGTCTGCGCGGCAAAGGCATCTGTTTTATATAATTTTTTAAGCGTGGAATGAATCGAATCGAGCTGTGAGTCAATGGCGGCAAAACTTGGTGCATCCAGGCCCATCAATTGATCCAGTACTTCTTTTAAACTTGACCACTGCTGCAAAATGTCCAGAAAGTGCTGGTAATTCTGGTATTGCAGCGACTTCGAGGTATTCAACAGCGCCTGATCAAACTGTTCCAGCTGTGGCGCAGCTGATTGATCAGATGAATCTTCACTTTGCTTGCGACGCAAATTGTCCTGATACAGAAAATTGTCATAATCACGCAGGCTCAGGTGCGGTGCAGTCACAATCGGCACGGTTTTAATCAGTACCGGAATCTGGTTGATCAAACCTTGTAATAAACCAATACGCTGATCCAGATCATCATCTTCAATTTCCGGATGCAGCTGCAACCAGTATTCATTCAAGCTGCGATGGCTAAGTTGAATGGCCTGAGCAATACCCTCAAAACCATACAAATTGCTCCATGCTTCCAGCAGCCAGCCATATAAACGGATATCCTTGGTTTTGCTTTCCAGTAATTCAGTCGATTTGCTATGTACAAAATCCCAATCGGCCTGTTTGGGTTCGGAGACCCAATCGCCCTGATCGAGAAGCGGATCATCCTGAGTTTTGGCCTTTTTAATGGCATGAAACTCATTGGAAAAAGAATAATCTTCTCCGCAAGGCTGTTCGGCAGAAATCGGGTGTAACAATACATCGAGGTTGAGGTTCATTGCTGTTCTGAATCCTTGATCACGCTTCAGTCATCTTTGCTTTTTTACTGCTTTGTTTTTTGGCCGTTTTTTGTTCCGGATCGAGCTGATAGATGATTTCATCGTCTTTGACATCAATATGAATCAGTTGCGGAATTTTTTGCTCGGCCAGTGCCATCAGGATTTCTGTCGCCAAGGCCGGAAGCACCGAAGAATTCAGAATATTGTCGACATTACGTGCACCACTATCGACTTCGGTACAGCGACTCAGCAGTAATTCGATTAAATCGTCGGAATAGCTGACTTTGGTCTGGTACTGCTGTTCCAGACGCGCGGTAATTTTACCGAGTTTGTGCTGGATAATTTGCACCAGTAAATCATCATGCAATGGGTAATACGGCACAATCCGCATACGTCCTAAAAAGGCCGGTTTGAACTGCTTGTACAAACTTGGTTTCAGCTTTTCAATCAGCTGTTCTGCGCTTGGCCATTCATCTACCGGCAGCGGCAGGCAACTTTGCATGATGGCGCCGGAACCGGCGTTAGAGGTCAGCAGGATGGTGGTATTTTTAAAGTCAATCAGGCGACCTTCACCATCTTCGAGCATGCCTTTATCAAACACCTGATAGAACAGTTCCTGCACATCACTATGCGCTTTTTCAATTTCATCGAGCAGGACCACGCTATATGGATTACGACGTACGGCTTCCGTCAGCACACCGCCTTGACCATAACCCACATAACCCGGCGGCGCACCTTTTAAAGATGAAACCGTATGCGCTTCCTGATATTCCGACATGTTGATGGTAATCAGATGCGATTCACCACCGTATAACTCATTGGCCAAGGCCAGGGCAGTTTCAGTTTTACCAACCCCACTTGGGCCGACCAGCAGGAACACGCCTTGCGGTTTGTTTGGATCTTCCAACTTGGCTTTTGAGGTTTTAATACCTTGCACCAGTTGATGCAGGGCATAGTCTTGCCCCATAACACGCTCAGAAAGTTTATCTTCTAAGGTCAGAACCTGCTTGATTTCATCATTAATCATTTTTCCGACAGGAATACCGGTCCAGTCCGAGATAATTTCATTAATAATCTGGGCATTGACGCGTTCAAATACCAGCGGATGTTGACCTTGCAGTTGCTGCAACTGGCTGCGTAACTGCTGCATCTGGGTCTGGCTGTTTTCATCGGCTTCGGTCTGCTGTTCTAGCGTCTGAATCTGCTGAACCAGTTCCAGTTCTTGTTGCCATTGCTGTTGTGTATCGGCAATTTCCTGCTCAAGAGCAGTAATTTTCTGATTTAAACCGTCTAAACGTTCATGATGAATCGGGAAGTGTGCATGTTCTTTTTCAACAATTTCGCGTTCAAGTGTTAAATTGTGCAGCTGCGCCTGTAACTGATCGAGTTTCACCGGCTGGGCATTTTGAGTCAGCGCCACACGTGCAGCGGCGGTATCTAATACACTAATCGCTTTATCCGGGAGCTGGCGACCACTGATATAACGATGTGAGGCATGCACAGCCGTGACAATTGCTTCATCATCAATATTCAGCTTAAAGTGATTGGCCATCACCGGAATCATGGCGCGCAGCATATCAATTGCGACTTCTTCAGTTGGCTCTTCAACTTTGACCACCTGGAAACGGCGGCTGAGCGCGGCATCTTTTTCAAAATACTGTTTATATTCGGCCCAAGTGGTGGCCGCGATAGTACGTAACTCACCACGAGCCAGTGCTGGTTTCAGCAGGTTGGCGGCATCATTTTGACCAGCCTGACCACCAGCACCAATTAAGGTATGCGCTTCATCAATAAACAGGATAATCGGATGAGTCGAAGCCTGAACTTCCTGAATCACCTGTTTTAAGCGGTTTTCAAATTCACCTTTAACACTGGCACCAGCCTGTAACAGGCCCATATCCAGCACATGCAAATGCACGTTTTTCAGCGCATCGGGTACCTGGTTATTGGCAATTTTAAGTGCCAAACCTTCTACCACCGCAGTTTTTCCGACACCGGGTTCACCCGTTAAAATCGGATTGTTCTGACGGCGACGCATTAAAATGTCCAGCATCAGACGGATTTCAAATTCACGGCCAATCACCGGATCAATTGCGCCCGTTCTGGCTTTTTCAGTCAGGTCAATGGTGTATTGATCCAGCGCAGGTGTTTTTTTGCTATTTGGTGCAGGCTCGATAGCTGTGACGCTTTCAGTTTCAGCCGTTTCCGGGACAGTAGCGTTTTCATTTTCGACACTTTTGACACATACATCTAAGAATTTGTGCTTCATGGTGTCAATTGGGAACAGGTCAAACAGGCTCGAAGCACGCACTGCAATCTGATAAAGATCAGGTGCGGTTAGCAAAGCAACCAGTAAGTGACCGCTACGAATTTGCGGATTTTGCTCGGCTGAGGCTAATAACCAGGCTTGCTCTAACAGACGAATGATAGATTTTGCAAAGATAGGTGTACGAGAATTACCCTTTGGCAGGTGACTGACACTTTCTTTTAAATCATGAATGAGATCATCTTTTAAAATTTTATATTTATCGAGAAGGAGACTCAGGTCATTTTTATGGTCTTGGGTTAATAATTCTAGGAAAAAGTGTTCTATTTCAATTTCGTAGTTCTGCTGATTAATACAGGCATTGGCAGACTTTTCTAAGGCTGTTCTGGCATGACTTGATAGTTTATTAATCAAAATTTTTAAATTATTCATAACACGCTCTAGTTATAATTCCAGTCCAAATGGGTTAAAGTAGCGACCATGGGCTGAACATCTTTTTCAGTAAATAAAATAAATTTTACTTACATATCAATAATTTGCATTGATATAGATATTGGGGTTGTAGTATTCTACCTAAAATTTTTTCAAAAATGAAAACAAATAAGACAAAAATAATTTTACCGGAAACAAAAATATGACAATTATTGTCGATAGTTGGCAGAATTTGTCTTGACGCCAGAAGTTTATTTTTTGTTAAATTTGCGCGATGTTTTTTTTTGATAAAAATTGTTCGTGTTCAGTTTTCAAATACACCCATTCACTATAAATGAATTTAGAAATTAGAGGCTCGTTTTGAAAAAAAGTATTCTTCTTTTTCCCCTAATGGCGACACTTTGTGCCACCCCAATTGCTTATGCAGATGAGCAGATTGAGCTAAAACGAGGCTGTATCAAGGATTATCCGCTGGTTAAGGGAGAAACTGATCAGGCATTGTTGGGGATTTATCAGCAAGTGTGTGCCAAAGAAAATAAAAAAAATCAAGAGGTGAAACAAGAACTGCAAGTTCAAGCCGCAAAACGTTTTCAGGAACTTGGTAAAAATATGAAGACCCTGCAGCTGGTAGAACAGCTGGAAAACCAGGGCGTACGCCATCCTGACCTGACCGATGCACACTTTTTAGCAGGCGTTTCGATTGCCAAAAATGCCTTAAACTATATGCGTACCGAGCAAATGCGCTTTTTATCTGACGAAGTGACCTATCCAGCGGCCAAGGAATTATCGGATACTATCCGCGCTTCAGTGCCTGCTCCGGATACCAGTTCTGCCAAGGCCATTACCAATGCATCGCTTGCCAAAAAAGCTGCAGCCCAACGTGCTGCAGCACGTAAAGCAAGCAGTAATGCAAGTCGTGCTAAAACCACACGTACCGCATCGACCAAGGCAGCAACTGCAACAAGAACAACTGCTCCGGCAGCAAAACCAGCGGCTTCAAATAATCCATTTGAATCGCTACGAAAATAATAAAACAGGATCACTGTATTATGGCTAAACGTGAAAGTGTACAAAAGAAACTTCAGCGCATTCGTCCTCCACGTGTTCAACTGACTTACGATGTTGAAGTGGGTGATGGCAAAGAAGTGAAAGAATTGCCTTTTGTGGTGGGGGTGTTGGGGGATTTCTCTGCTGCTTCTGAACTGGAAAAGACCAAATTAAAAGATAAAAAATTCATTAATGTTGACCTGGATAACATTGATGAAGTGATGGAATCTTTGGCGCCACGCGCAGCATTTGATGTGGAAAACACCTTAACCGAAGAGGGCGGTCGCATGTCGGTGGATCTGACCTTCACTTCCATGGAAGATTTCCGTCCGGAAAGTGTAGTACAACAGGTTGATCCGCTGCGTAAACTGGTCGAAGCACGTGAGCGTTTAACCGATTTGCGTAACAAGATTTCCAATAGCGAACGTCTGGAAGATCTGCTGGATGAAGTATTAAAAAATACTGACCAGATTCGTAAATTAAGCGCGGAGGCAGATCATGACTAATGCTCAGGCCGTTCAGGCGCAAACCCAGACTGCAGAAGAACTGACTTTGCTGGACTCGATTGTCGAGCAAAGCCGGATTGCCCGCAATGAAGAAGAACATGACCGTGCCAAAAGCCTGATTGGTGAACTGGCCAAAGAAGTCATGGCCGGGACAATTACTGTTTCTGAAAACATGACTTTGTCGATTGACAAACGTATCGCTGAAATTGATGCGCTGATTTCTGCCCAGCTCAGCAAAATCATGCATCATGAGCAGTTCCAGAAAATTGAATCGACCTGGCGCGGTTTATATTATTTCTGTCAGGAAACACCGTCGAATCCGCTGATTAAAATCCGCATGCTGAATACGACCAAAAAAGAACTGGTCAAAGATTTCCAGGGCGCGACTGATTTTGATCAGAGTACCTTGTTCAAGAAAATTTATGAAGAAGAGTATGGTTCATTTGGTGGTGCACCGTATGCGACTTTAATTGGTGACTTCGAATTTGACCGTACGCCTTCAGATATGTATCTGCTGGAGCAGATTTCGCACGTGGCTGCGGCATCGCATGCACCATTTATTTCTGCGGCAAGTCCGAGCATTCTGGGGCTGGAATCGTTTACCGATATTGACCGTCCACGTGATGTATCCAAGATTTTCGAAACTGCAGAATATGTACAGTGGCGTTCATTTCGTGACAGCGAAGATTCACGTTATGTCGCATTGACCATGCCGCGTGTATTGGGCCGTTTACCGTTCCATCCGAAAGATGGTGCAGCCACTGAAGGCTTTAACTTTATTGAAGAAGTGTCGGGCCAAAACCATGATGAATATTTATGGATGAATGCGGCGTATGCCTTTGGTACCCGTTTAACCAATGCCTTTGATATGCATGGCTGGTGTGCGGCAATTCGTGGCGTTGAAGGTGGTGGTCTGGTCGAAGGCCTGCCGGTCCATACCTTTAAAACCAGCGATGGCGAAGTGGTCTTCAAGTGTCCAACTGAAATTGCCATTACTGACCGTCGTGAAAAAGAATTAAGCGATTTAGGCTTCATTCCACTGGTACATTGTAAAAATACTGACTACGCGGCGTTCTTTGGTGCGCAATCTGCACAAAAACCGAAGAAATACGACAGCGATAGCGCCAATGCCAACTCGGCCTTATCTAGCCAGATTCAATATATTATGGCGGTTTCGCGTATTGCCCATTATTTAAAAGCCATGATGCGCGACAAGGTCGGCAGCTTTGCCTCTGCTGGCAATGTTGAAGCCTTTTTAAATGACTGGTTATCGCAATACGTCTTGCTTGACGACGGTGCCTCTCAGGAAGCGAAAGCACAATATCCGCTTCGTGAAGCATCGGTAAAGGTTGTAGAAAATCCTGCTCAGCCGGGACACTACAAGTCTGTGGTTTTCTTAAGACCGCATTTCCAGTTGGACGAGTTGTCGGTTTCTTTGCGACTTGTTACTGAGTTACCTCAGTCCTCAAATTGAGGCAACTTATAATAACTTTTAACTAAAACAGGAAAATTTATAAAATGAAAGATATCTACGTACAGTTTCGAGGGAAGTATAAAGTTGATGGCGAATCGCGTGACGCAGAGCACAAAGATTGGCTAGAAGTAAATTCTTGGGCGCACAATATCCGTCAGCCTAAATCAGCAACTTCTTCAAGTGTAGGTGGTCATACTGCTGAGCGTGTAGAACACTCAGACATGGTTTTTGTTAAAGATTTGGATGCAACCAGTCCAAAACTTTGGGAAGCATGTTCTGCGGGTTATACCTTCGATGAAGTACAGATCGATTTCTATCGTGCTAACGGTGACAAGCGTATCAAGTACCTGCAAATCAAACTGAAACATGTACTGGTTTCAAGCGTAACGCCAACTGTGAATGAAGAAGGTGTTCCAACTGAATCATTCGGTTTGAAATATGCCGCAGTCGAGTGGACTTATAACCAGCAAGACATTAACGGTACCCAAAAAGGTGCAGTTACTAAAAAATGGTCACTTTCAAATAACACAGCATCTTACGCTGCTTAATTTGTATGACCACGGGAGGCTGGCGCTATGCCAGCCTCTAGCTGATTTTATGCTTAATTAGTAATACATGAATTTAGACCAGCTTTATCCGTACGGTTTTAGAACTACATTATTTGACCGGCTTTTAACTACAGAAGATTATCATTTAAAGGGGTTGTCATTACAGGAACTTCGCGAATCTGTCGCTGCAGATCTGGAAGACCTGCTCAATAGCCGCATGGCATCTTTGCATGAACAGATTGATGATTTTCCACTGGTTAAAAAGTCCATTATGCAGTTTGGGATTATTGATTTTGTCGGCTTATCGACCGCTAATCCAAGTGACCGCGATAAAATCTGCCAGTCTATTGCACAATCCATCGCGGCACATGAACCGCGTTTAAGACAGATTAAAGTTGAAATGTTATTAGATGAACAGGATATGGGGGCTTTGTGCTTGAGTATTCAGGCCTATATCAATATTCATCCTTTATATGAACCTGTGATTTTTGATGCTTTATTAAAACCAACAACACAACAATATGTTATTTCGGCACGTGCATAAGTGGGATTCCTGTGATTGAAGACTTGTTACCTTATTACGAAAAACAGCTGCAAGAATTCGGCCAGCAATCTCGTGAATTTTCCCAGAAATATCCTAAAATCGCGCAGCGTCTGTCTTTAAATCAGGAACAGATTGATGACCCGCATATCGAGCGTTTAATTCAGGCATTTTCACTAATAGCCGCACGTATTGATAAAAAACTGGCAGACAGCTACGACATTTTTACCCGCGCCTTGTTTGAGGTCATGTTTCCACAGTACCTAAAGCCTTTTCCGGCCTGTTCTGTGGTCAGCTTTGAAGATCTCAATAAAATTAAACAGCTGACCGAAGCACATACAATTCCCAAAGGCACGGCGTTAAAATCCAGGAGTTTCAAAGGCGTTCAGTGCGAGTTTTCAAGCACACACAGCGTGAATTTATTGCCAATTCAGCTCAACAAGCTGGAATTCAAGAGCAATCCGAGTGCGCATATGCACTTGAACCAGAACGCAACCTTAAGTCTGAGTTTTGAAATTTTTAATCAGGCACACACATTGCTGCAACAACAGCAGTTGCCAATTTATCTTGATGCGATTTCCAATTTTCCACTCCAGGTACTCGATGGTATTTTCAGTCCCAGTACCGGATTTTCGCTAAAAATTGGCCAGCGCCAAATTCAGATTGCTAATCCATTTCAGCTGATGGGTATGCATGAGCAGGAGAGTGTACTGCCGCTAGATGAGCATACCCATCATGCCTACCGGTTATTGCTGGAATATTTCTGCTTTCCGGAAAAGTTTAATTTCCTGAGTCTGAATCTGGATTTTCTGCATTATTTCGAAGATCAGAGCCAGTTTGAATTGCTGATTCATCTGAAACTGAATCTGAATGATCAGATGGTGATTCGCAATTATTCCGAACTGAACGTGGCTAACTTTAAATTATTTGCCACACCGGTGGTGAACCTGTTTGAGAAGCAAGCCGAACCGCAAAAAATTGATCACAAGCAGCTGGAATATCCACTGGTGACCGATGCGCATCATCCTGAGTTTTATCAGATGTATAGCATTCAGGAAATGAACATGATCCGGGAAAAAACCAATCAGGATCAGGTGGTTTTTCCGGTTTATCCATTTTTTGCCATGAGTCATTATCGGCATGAAGATATTCAGTTTTATTACGCCCTAAATGCCAAGCAGCTGCATAACCGTTTTGTGGAAACGGGCTACAGTGTATTGTCAAAGCAATTACAACCGCAGCACACCAAGTCGGATTTTATCAGCGCCAAACTGCTTTGCTCAAACCGTGACTTGCCACATGAGGCTTTAAGCCAAGCCAATAATATTTTAAATCTGAATGACAGCAGTCTAGCACGGCGCGCTCTGGTACTGAAGCGTCCGAATAAGCCGTATTATTTTGAGCAGAATAAAATGGAACAATGGCGGGTGATCTCGCATTTATCCTTAAACACCTTGTCTTTGATGAAAGGCGATGCGATCAGTCATATCAAAGAGCTGCTTGAACTTTATAACCTACCAAAATCTAAAGAAAATCATTTAATTATTGACTCAATTAAAGCGGTCGAGTTTTCGTTAACCCAGAAAATGGTCGAAGCTAAACCCTTTCCTTTATTTGTCCGTGGTCTGAAAGTGCATCTGGATATTGATCCACAGGTATTTCGTGGCCATAGCCTTTATATTTTCAGTACCTTGCTCAGTCATATCTTTAACTTAAAAGTTCAGATGAACAGCTTTGTGGATGTGGTGGTGCGCGATGCCAACAGCTTACAGGAGTTATACCAATGCGTGCAGAACGTTGGTGGCAAGAAACTTCTGTAATTGCAGATCTGGTTGAACAGCCGACGGCGTATGAGTTTATTCAGGCCACGCGGCTGCTGCGTCATGCACCTGAACAGGCCGTACAGGCCGACTGGAAAAAGGGCTTTCAGTTTCAGACCTCGCTCAATCTGAATTTTCCGGCGGCAGAAATTGAAACGTTGGCGGTTGAAGATGATCAGATTCAGCTGACCAATTTAATGGTGGGACTCACCGGCATTCAGGGGGCCTTACCGTATACCTATACCCAGCGCGTCCGCCAGAGTCCACGTATCCAGCGTGAAGAAACCGTGCAGTTCCTCAGTTTGTTTAATAACAAACTGACCGGACAATATATTGAAGCCAGCTTGGCTTATAACTTGCCGGTACGTTATGAGGTCGAACACGACAATCATTATCTGGATATTCTGCATGCGCTCAATGGTTACATCCGTTCACAACATGAACAGGATGAAATGGACCATTATTTTGCAGAATTTTCAGGCCTGATGCAGGGCCAGAACAACACTGCACATGCCTTAAAAACCGTGCTGAACTGTATTTTTAAAACCGATTTTACTGTGCATGAATTTATTGAAGAAAAATTCAAACTGAATGATGCGCATAAAACCTGTTTAGGTGGCAGCAATCCGGCCTTGCTTGGCGTAAATACCTTTTGTGGGGAAACCATCCGCCAGATTGATGGCAAGATTGAAATTGAAGTCGGACCTTTAAACCGGCAGCAATATCAGGAATTTTTACCGGGACAGCGAGCCAGCACTAAACTGAAAAAACTCTTACAGACCTGGTGCAGTCCGACTCTAATGGTTGACTTGCGTTTGGTGCTGAGCAAAGAAGACATTCAGCCTTTGTGTCTGAACTCCAGTCATCATGCGGGGCTAGGGCAAGGGGCTTTTTTAATGCCACAGGCACGGGCAGATAATCGTGATAGCTGTTATCCGCTGTTGGGGGATCAAAGATGATCAAGTGGATCATTGGCACTTTTGTCAGTATTTTTATTCTGGTCAGCACCGCCATTATCTTTTACTGGCGCGATATTCAGCATGATCCCGATACGGCAGATATGCTGGCATTTTTTGTGTTTTTGCCTTTGGCGATTACGCTGCTGCTGACGTCACCTTTCATCATTTATAGTGCAGTCCAGCGTTATAAAAAACGTCAGGAAGAACAAAAACAGCAGCAGGAGCAGGCGGCACTTGCCCAGCAACAGATTCCTGAAGAAAAAGTGGAGCCGGTCAGAACGGTGGCGCTGAACCTGTACAGTGGTTATAGCCAGCATGCCTTTGGTGAAAATGAACAGATTGTTGAAGAATTAAAAAATTTCACCAGTCCGGAGCTGGATCATCAGCTGTTAAATGCCTACGGCTTGCCAATTCTGTCCTATCGGATTAAAGACCTGGATGATGAAATTGAGCTGGACGACGATGCAGATGAATATAGCATTGACAGCCAGCGCAGTTTACGTATGCGCCGGCTGGTCCAGCAGCAGCTGGTTCAGCACAGCGATGTACTGATGCAAATTGCCGAACATTTAAAACAGTCGGCACTGTTCTATGACAGCGAGCTGGCCTATCAGTACCGTATGCATCCGGGCTGGATTGATCCCAACCATCAGGAAGATGACAGCCTTGAACCTGAGCCGGTGCAACCTGTTATGCGTTTAAACCGGATTAATATTCATGTGGTGCTGGCAGAAGATTTGCTGCATTTGTGGAATGAAATGGACAGCCAGCAGATGATCATGGAGTTTATCCAGGATTTTCAGGTGATTCCGGAGCAGATTCATATCGAGCATCATTACTGGGGCAGTAAAAATGCCTATCAGGACTGGTTTGAATTGCTGGAACAGACCGCAGCACAAACCGAAGACGTATCACTAATTGTGCTGGTCGATTCTGAAATTGATCAGGACGTGATTGATGAAAAAACCTGGCTGACCGACCATTATTTACCGGCTGAATTTGTCTCTAGCTGTATTGTGGCCTCCACCGCGGTGCAGATTAACCAGTTAGAACCATTCAAAATGCTGCAGCTGGTGTTGAATGAAAAAAATATTGCCCATTACCTGCAGCAGCATCAGATGACAGAACTGGCGCAATTCGATCAGGAACAGCCTTTTGTGCTGATGCCGGATGATCCGACCCAGATTAAAGTCGTGAAGCAGATTGAACAGAGTTTTGCTGAGTCTCAAATCGAAACTCATCATTTTTTATATACAAAACAAAGTATTGGTCATACCCAACACTTATCGAAAGTGTTTTCTTTCATGTTGGGCATGCATCTTCCAGAGGGAATTATTTCCATGATTTACAGTACCGAACATCCGGCCACCCACGTACTTTTTATGCCGGTTTCCCATGAAACCCCACAGGGCTGATGTTGCAGTATCGCGCGAATTTTAGAACAACGAGAACAGTATGTTTTATACCATTTTAGGCTATGTCTGGCAGTATGTGACTAATCCGAAAGCGATTATTGCACTGTCTATTTTTGTGGCACTCATAGCATCTTATAACACCATTCCGCGCAATCTATTCTGGGCGCTGATGGCAGTGTATATTCTGGGTGTGGTCGGATACGGGATTTATGCCTTGATCCAGCGTTATCGTCATGAAAAGCAGGGCGAAGAGCTGGCCGAAGCCATCAGTAAAGACACCGAAGCTGAATACGGCAAGCAGAAAGATAAAGAAGAATTACAGCTGATTCAACAACAAATGAAAGAATCGATTCAGCTGATCCGCAAGTCTAAACTGGGCGATAAAAAGGGCAATGCGGCCTTATATGAATTGCCGTGGTATATGGTGATTGGTAACCCGGCCGCCGGAAAAAGTTCGGCGATTTATAACTCCGGTCTGAAATTTCCCTTTGAAGAAAGTCATCAGAAAATGGTGTCTGCCGGTTTAAGCGGTACCCGTAACTGTGACTGGTTCTTTTCCACCGAAGGGGTATTGCTGGATACAGCCGGGCGTTATTCGGTCTATTCCGAAGATCATTCTGAATGGCTCGGTTTTTTAGGTTTACTGAAGAAAAACCGTTCTCAGGCGCCAATTAATGGCCTGATTGTAATTGTCAGCATTGCCGAGCTGGTCAGCCAGAGTCCGGAAAAATCAATTAAACTGGCCAAGAATTTACGTGCCCGGATTCAGGATTTAACCGAGCGTCTGGAAATTTATCCTCCGGTGTATCTGGTGTTTTCCAAAATGGACCTGATTGCCGGCTTTACCGAATTCTTTGAATGTTATGAAGTGAATGAGTTTGATCAGGTCTGGGGCGCAACCTTACCTTATGATGCGGAATCTTCTCAAAATGCGGTCGAGTTGTTTGAAAAGCATTACGGCATTTTATATGACGGTTTAAAAGGCGTGAGCACCACCCATTTAAGTCGCCGCCATTCACAGAATATTTCCCCAAGTGTCATGACTTTCCCGCTGGAATTCAAGAGCTTAAAGCCAGCACTGAAAACCTTTATTGGCACCTTGTTTGAAGATAATCCGTACCAGTTTAAACCGGTATTCCGTGGTTTCTATTTCACCAGTGCCTTACAGGAAGGCACTATTGAAAGCCCGATGACCGAGCAGATTGCACAGGACTTTTTACTGACCAAGATTCCCAACAGTGAACATGGTGTGCCGACCCGTTCGGTTTCACAAAACCATGGTTACTTCCTGAAAGGGCTGTTTTCTGATGTGATTCTAAAAGACAAGAATCTGGTCAAACAGCATATTAATCCACTGCGTAAACGCCAGCGTTATGTTGGCTTTATTGCCGCATTGTTTGGTGTGTCGATTATTCTGGGACTGTGGGTCTGGTCGTATCGCAATAACCAGCAGTTAATTGCCGAAGTGCAGCAAGACCTGAATAAAGTGGTGCAGATTGAGCAGCGCTCCGGTACCGAACTGGCCGGACAGCTTGAAGCCTTGCTGATTCTGCAAAACCGTATGTCACAGCTGGACAGTTTTGCTGAAGATCGTCCATTAAAATTTGGCTTTGGTTTATACCAGGGCAATGAGCTGCGTGAAAAGCTGAAGACTGAATATTTGCAAGGCGTGCAGCAGATTGTGCTGCAGCCAGCACAGCAAAACATGGCACAGTATCTGCAACGGGTAAAAGCCAATGAAGAAACCCTGAAGGCCAATCATGTCAATGTGGAAATCAAGCAGGCGGCCAACCAGCAGAAATATCTGGAGCCATCGGACAGTAATCCGCAAGATGCGTACAATGCACTGAAAGCCTACTTGATGATGAGCAATCCGGAATATCGTGAAGCTGGTCATTTAAGTGATCAGGTCACGCGTTTCTGGCGTCCGTGGTTAGATGCCAACCGGGGGGATTTGGCGCGCGGCCAAATGCTGAAAGATGCCGAGCAGATTTTATCTTATGCCATGACCCTGGCCAATGATGCCAAATTCCCGAATCTGGAAGCGGATACCTTGGTGGTTGATCAGTCACGTCAGGTGTTATTGTCTGTGGTGCGTGGTATGCCGGCACGTGATCGGGTCTATAACGAAATTAAAATGCGTGCAGCGGTACGTTTCCCGGCCTTAACCGTCAAACAGATGGTCGGTGAGAATAATCAGGCGGTGGTGCTGGGCAGTTATGCTTTACCGGGTGTATTTACCCAAAAAGCCTGGGCAGAATACGTCGAAACCGCCATTGATGAAGTTTCCAACCGGCCAACAGATTCTAAAGACTGGGTGTTAAACAGTACCCAGTCCGATGACCTGACCTTTAGTGGCAGCCCCGATCAGATCCGTAAACAGCTGACCGATCTGTACAAGCAGGAATATATTGCAGAATGGCGTAAATTCCTGGCTGGTGTGCACTATGCCAAAGGCAAGGAATTTAAACAGTCTGCGCAGAATATTGAAAAACTGGGTGAACCGGAAAATTCACCAATCCGTCAGATGATTACCCGGATTGCACAGGAAACCTCGTGGGATAATCCGGTGGTTCAGGCAGAACTAGCCGCACCGCAAAAAGGTTTTATTGCCTGGTTTAAACGTAAAGTGTTGAACCGCGATGAAGCGAAAATGGCGGAACAGGCCGTAGCCAGAGCACAAGGACCAATTTCCAAAGAATTCCAGATGTTCTATCAGCTGGTACGTAAGCGTGATGACCAGCAGAACAAGTCTTTACTGGATGAGTATATGCAAGCGATTGCTCAGGTGCGCAGCAAGTTCAATGACCTGAAAAGTGCGGGCGATATTGGTCCATCGGCCATGACCTTGGTGAAACAGACCATCAATGATCAAAGTTCGGTGTTTAACAGTACCCAGAAACTGGTCGATGAGAAGATGACGGTGGGCTTAAATGAACGTGACCAGCAGCTATTACAAAAACTGTTGATCAGTCCATTAACGCATTCATTTGAAAGCCTGTTAATTCCGGCGCAGGATGAGATCAATAAACTCTGGACCATGCAGGCTTATCAGCCATTTAGCGCCAATTTAAGCAAAAAATATCCATTTAATTCCTCTGCGACCTTACAGGCGACCAGCAATGAAATTAGCCAGATTTTTGGTGAAAATGGCAGTATCGCCCGTTTTGTGAAAGAGCATTTAGATCCGCTGGTGATCCGTCGTGGCTATACTTTAACCTCAAAAACCTGGAAAGATTTAGGTATCAGCCTGAACCCGCAATTTGTGATGAATTTCCAGAGCTATGTCGCGCCTAGCAATGGCATGGCGACAGGTGAATTGTCTCAAACCGCGGCGCAAGCACCGGTGAATCAGTCCAACTTCCAGTTCTATCCATTACAGAATCCGCAATTACTGGCCTATACCATTGATATTGATGGGCAGCGTATGGTTTATGAAAATGGCATTCAGCAATGGGTGAATTTCGTCTGGCCAAATCCGGGTGCGATTCCGGGTGCGCGTATTACAGCGGTGGATTTAGAAGGTAAAACCCATACCGTCTTTGATGAACCGGGTGAGTACGGCATTAACCGTCTGATTGACACGGCTCAGCGTACCCAGCAAGGCGGCAGCTTTGAAATGGTCTGGAAAAGCAAGCAGGACCCGAATATTGCGGTGAAACTGAACTTCCGACTGATTAGCGGCAACTCGGGTAATATTGGCTCAAGCCGTGGCTATGCGGGTTTACAGCTGGTTGATCAGGTGGTTACCAATAAATCGGTACGTGTCGTGGCTGCGCAAACAGCACCGACACCTGCCACTGCACGCACCAATAGCACATCGCCTTTAAAAGGAATTGAAGGAGTACAGCCATGATCAGCCAGAACAGGCGAGTGGGAGAGCAGGGATGAATGAGCTGAAAACCCTGCCATTTTATTATGGTAAATGTCCGGCCCGAGGCGATTTTTTGAAAACCAAAGGCCAATCTTCACTGATTCAGGTACTGGATCAGTGGATTACTGAGGCGCTGGAAAAAGCGATGCAATCTCCAGAGTTTCAAAGCCGCTATACGCAGTTGCCATCACTGGATTTTTTCATTGCCAATCCGCAGGAATATAAATTTCTGGTGGCCAACTTAATTGCCAGCGAAGACAGTTCGGGACGACAGTTTCCGATGGTACTGAGCCATCTGTTAGATGTAGATGTCCCCCTGGAGCATTTGCTGTACGCACCGTATCGCTATAAACAGACCCTGATTGATCTGTTTCAGAAAAACCGGGTGCTCAAGTCGATTCGTGATCCTGAGATTTTGCTGGACAAGCTGGCCAAACTGAATAACCAGATTCAGGTGTTTGATGTGCATGAAAGTGCAGCATTTTATGAACATCATACGACACATTCTTTTGCCCAGTTGATGAAAATCAGCACCTATGAGCTGGCACAAAGCATGATTGGACTGGGATTATTGCTGCAACCGGTGATCCATCAAGGCACCAGTAAATTAAATAAAGTCCTGATTTTACCGATTAATAATCATGCCTATTGCTATGAAATTGCAGCATTTTGGGTCAGTCTGATTAGCCGTTTTGTCGCCAATCAGAACACAGAATTGCTGGTCGGTTTACTGCATTATGACAAACCCTTGCTGATTTTTGGCTTTCATGGCGCAGATATTCAGGCTTTAAGCGAAATTTTCATCCAAAACCTGGACAGTTCACATTGGGTCTCATTGGTCAATGCCAGCTGGATTGATCCGTATCTGGAGCAAAATGCAGGTTTGGCGGCGTTGGAACAGGCTTTATGTGAACGCCAGCTTAGCTTAAGCCAGGGAATCAAACTCTTTAGACAGACTTTTATAGATGGATAAAATGATTAAAAATCAATTAAATACATATAAAAAACAATGGCTGTCTGTACTCTTGTTCAGTGTTAGTAGCTGGGTATGTGCACAGCCGATTGTAGTTGAAGGCGTGGTCCCGAATGAAGCCAGCAAACAGGCCATCCTGACTAAAATGCACAGTGTGTATGGTGCGGACCAAGTCATTGATAAAATTCAGGTTAAATCGGTTGCTGCACCCAATGGCTGGAGCGAATCGGTCACACGAATGATCACGCCAGACCTAAAAAAAGTGAAGCAGGGTCAATTGTCGGTACGCGGTACGCAAATTGATTTAAATGGAAAAATGTCCAATCAAAATGATATCCAGCCAACCACAAATGCTTTTCAGGGCTTGGTACAGGCGCCATATCGTTTTAATGCACAGTTATCTGTAAATCAGGCCGAACAGAAAATTATTGATGATGCCTTGAAAAACCGGATTATTGAATTTGAATCTGGCAGTGCGGTTTTAGCCGCATCTGGGACAAAAATTCTTGATGAGATGGCGATTGCCTTAAATAAGGTTGGTGGCAAGCAGGTGAAAATTATTGGCCATACTGATAGCTCTGGTGATGCCAATAAAAACCTGATCTTAAGTAAAGAGCGTGCACAGGCGGTAAAAGATTATTTGATTGGCAAAAATATTCCTGCAGATAGTTTGAGTGTGGAAGGTTTAGGCGCCAACAAACCTGTGGCAGACAACTCAACAGCTGAGGGTCGTAAAAAGAACCGTCGTATTGAGTTTGAAGTGATTTAAGTGGTCATTAAAGGAATAAGAGCCATCTACAGGATGGCTTTTATTTTGGAGTTACAATTTTATTTCGTATAATGTATATTATGTTAAATAGAATGTCGGGGATTGTGCCCTATACAAACTGTATGCTGGCACAACTTCACTGGAGAGATCCACCGATAGTTTAATCTCTCCAGTGAAGCATCCTAAGGAACATAATATACGTTATGCGGAAATCCGGGAGCTAAACTTATCCTGGCATGAATATATTCTTTTATCCTGGTGTGGATACAAACTTATCCTGGCATAAATATATATAAAAGAACCCTGTTGTTTTAATTTTGGTCAATCGTAACCCGCATATTATAGAACGCTACACCGGATTAAAGCCTATCAATTGTATGATCAAGTTTAGGGTCTGTTGACATTTCATAATGGTAGCCAAATAAAGATACAAGCTAAGGCAACAGAATTTTCATAGCTTTGCTTTAGCTTGTCATAGCGTGTGGCAATTCCTCTAAATTGCTTTAATCTAGCA